>DASYBM010000003.1 GCA_036500765.1 Candidatus Sulfotelmatobacter sp. | reverse complement strand
GAAGCGCTCGCCAAACAGAATGGCGAACTGGTTCATAGCGGCGGTCCATTCGATGGGCCGGCGCCAGCGCAGTCCGGCGTTCCGAATGGCAAGATAGAGCAATTTGAGTGCCGCGTCATCAGTTGGAAAGCTGCCTCGCGTCTTGATGATCTTGCGTAAGGATCGATTCAAGCTCTCCACGGCATTCGTTGTGTAGATCATCTTGCGGATGGCCGGCGGGAAGCTGAACAACGGCGTGACATAATCCCACGCCCGCCGCCAGGTTGGCGCGATCGTCGGATACCGTTTGCCCCATTTGGCTTCGAGCGCGTCCAGCCGTTGCAACGCGGCCTCGGCGTTTGCCGCGGCATAAATTGCCTTGAGATCCGGTACAATCGCCTTCCGGTCGGCCCAGGAAACAAACGCCAAGGAGTTGCGGATCAGGTGGACGATGCAGGTCTGCACCATGGTCTGAGGGTAGACCGCGCCGATCGCCTCGGGGAAACCCTTCAGTCCATCGACCACCGCGATCAGAATGTCGTTCAGGCCGCGGGTTTTCAGCTCGTTCATCACCTTGAGCCAGAATTTGGCGCCTTCGGTCTGTTCGATCCAAAGTCCGAGCACGTGTTTCTGGCCCTCGGTGTCCAGCGCCAGGGCGACATAGACTGCCTTGCTCTTCACAATGCCCTCGTCGCGCAGCTTTACCCGCAAGGCGTCGAAGAAGACGATCGGATAAATCGCCTCCAACGGACGGTTCTGCCACTCTTTTACTTCGTCGAGCACGGCGTCGGTCACCCGGCTGATCAGGTCGGGAGACACTTCGGTGCCATACAGCTCTTTGAGATGCGCCTGGATCTCGCGCACCGACAGACCGCGGGCGTAGAGACTGATGATCCGGTCGTCGAAACCATCGAGGCGGGTCACCCCTTTGGGCACCAGCACGGGCTCGAAAGTTCCGGCCCGATCGCGCGGGACCGCGAGATCGATCTCGCCATCGTCGGTCAGCACGGTTTTGGCAGAATGGCCGTTGCGGCTGTTGCCGCGGGGGCGGCCGGCGGGCGCGGCGCCTTTCTCATAGCCAAGGTGGTGGGTCAGCTCGGCGCCGAGGGCGCGTTCCATCAGCGCCTTCTTCAGCTGGCGGAACACTCCCCCGTCGCCCAGCAGGTCGTCCGGGGTATTGACCCCCGACAGCAGCTCATCCAGCAGTTCGGGCTTGATTGCAGGCATCCTGGTTCCCCTTTTTACGTCAGAATGGAACCCATTGACCCGCTTACACAAAGGTCCTGACACTCCCACCCTTCCGACTTCCCCTTGCCGGCCGGAACAGCACCGCGCAACCCGCCCGCATGAAGCCCCGAACCCGCCACCCGCACGGATCAGCAAATCCTTCTCTGCGGCCTCTGCGTCTCCGCTTCCTCTGCGATTAATATACCAGCCGCTAACAAACGCAGACCCAGCAACATTATACCAACCGCCCGGGAGGATGACTCTTGGGGATTCTCAAAGGCCCGAAAATGCGATTCGCTGCTTCCCATGTGGATTCGCAGGGGG
>DASYBM010000001.1 GCA_036500765.1 Candidatus Sulfotelmatobacter sp. | reverse complement strand
GCAAAATTGGCGCCCCAATTCCCCGATGCAAGCACCGTCTACAATTTCGACACCCTCGATGTAGACGGAAAACCAGAAATGCAGTTTAAGTATTTGAAAATAATTGGTCGGGGAGAGAGGATTTGAACCTCCGACCCCCTGGTCCCGAACCAGGTGCTCTACCAGGCTGAGCCACTCCCCGACTTTGTGCAGCGGGCGCTGGAGGAATCGCGGGGCGCCCCTGACAGGCCTTGCAGAATTATCGACGAACAATTACCAACGGATTATAACACTGCCCTCGCGCCCGTTCGCGGTCCTTCAACTGTTCGCGCCGGTTGTCTGAAACCTTCTGGACGGCTACGATAGATTTTCGCCGCGTATAGATGGCGCGTATAGATATAGTCATGAAGACTGCCTTCACTGCCCGCCGCCTCTATACGCCAACTGAGGAGCTTCACGACCCGCTGCTCATCGTCGAAGATGGGCAAATCTCCGAACTTTCCTCGCTCGCGGCAACCGCCGCCATCAACGCGCCTCTTATCGATTTCGGCGACGCCGTGCTCGTCCCCGGTTTCATCGACATTCACATTCACGGCGGAGCCGGTCTCGATCTCATGCGGGCTTCGCCGTCGGAACTTCCGGCGCTGGGAAAGTTCCTCGCCTCCCACGGTGTCACCGGATATTTTCCGACCACCGTCGCGGCTTCGCTTGACTCTACTTACGCCACGCTCGATCGCCTGGCCGACGCGATTGAGGCAACTGTACCGGATGGCGGCGCAGTGGCGCGCCCGCTCGGCATCCATCTCGAAGGACCGTTTCTCAGCCACAAGCGGCGCGGCGTGCATCCGCCGGAACTTCTGCTCAACCCGACTGTCGCTGTCTTCGATCGCCTGTGGCAGGCCGCGCGCGGCCACGTGCGAATGCTGACCATTGCTCCGGAAATTCCCGGCGCCATGGAAGTCATTGCCGAAGCCGCCCGCCGCAACGTCTGTGTCAGCATCGGCCACTCCGACTCGGAGATGCCCGTGGCGCAGGATGCAGTGAAGGCCGGCGCGCGTCACGCCACCCACACCTTCAATGCCATGCGCCCGCTCGACCATCGCGAACCCGGCATCATCGGCGAGGTACTCGGCAACGACCAATTGAGCGCCGACATGATCGTCGACGGGATTCACGTCGACCCGTCGGTCGTGAAGTTATTCCTGCGGGCCAAAGGCCGCGACCGCGCAGTGCTCATCACCGACGCCATCTCAGCCACCGGCATGCCCGACGGCCGTTACGAACTTGGCCCTATCCAGGTTGACGTCAAAGACGGAAAATGTACTTCCAACGGTAGCCTCGCCGGAAGCGTCCTCACCATGGATCGCGCGGTGCGCAACGTGACCCAGTTTTCTGATTGGACACTGCGCGATGCCGTGCAAGCCGCCACCCTCAATCCTGCCCGGTCCGTAGGCTTGGCCGCCCACTACGGCGTTCTCGCTCCCGGCGTCAATGCAGATTTCGTGGTCCTGAACTCCGCCGGCGAAGTCCTCAAAACCATAGTCCGCGGCCACGGCTTCTAGCGTCAAAGGTCATAGGATCTGAGGTGTGAGGTGTGAGGTCTGACGACCAACGACCGACGACCGAAGTCCTAATTCGGCTTGCGCCGGCGCGCATCCGCCAGATGATGCAGGAGCATCATTTCATCCGCCCGCGACAACTGATCCAGAAACGCCTTACCAGTCTTCGGCGCCTCATCGGTTGCGGTTTTCGCCGCGCTGGCCTGCCGCAACTTGTCGCCGAGTTCCGGTTCGTTGCTCATCACCTGGGAATAGAACCAGAGAAAATGCCGCATCTGGTCCAGCGCGCAGCGCAGCGTCTCGATCGGCTCCGTCTCCGAAAGTGAGTTGAGCGCCTCCATCAGTTCGGGATCACTTGGGGCCTGCATCGCGGCGCAGTTCAGTTCCTGCTGAATGGTTCGCAGGTCTTCGGTCACGCGCGCGATTCGGAGATGAAGGTCGTCCATATCGGAGGTAGCCATTCTCTTGCCTACTCACCATCTCATCGGCAACGCGCAGCGAGTAGATGTCCCACGGGCATGCGCCTTTCGTAATTCTCCGCATTACTTTGGAGCACCAAAAGGTCACAATTCTCAAATGCCAGATCTGACGCGCCTCTCCGAGGGTTGACACGAACCATGTGGGGACGGACGCATTCTTCCGTCCAGCGACGGCGAAGCCGAGCGCGCCCCGGGGCACGAACTGCCGGAGGTACAAGGCTGGCGCCGTGCGCATCCGCCTCACACTCGCCCCACTTGTGATACAACCACGCGGTGAAAGACTCGCCGGGACAAATGGCATCTGCTCAGCAACGGCCTGCGGATCACCTCGTCCGCGCCATCGGCCGCTGGAGCCTCACCGCGCTGGTCGTAAATTCGATGATCGGCAGCGGAGTCTTCGGCCTGCCCTCCGTCGTCGCCGGCAAACTCGGACGTTTCAGTCCCATCGCCGTTCTGGTCGCCGGAATTGGCATGGCCATTATCTTCGCCTGCTTCGCCGAAGTCGCATCGCAATTCCAACAGGCTGGAGGACCGTACCTCTACGCGCGCGCCGCCTTCGGACGCGGTATGGGCATCCAGATGGCATGGATGCTCTTCCTCGGCCAGGTCGCGGCCCCAGCCGCCAATGCAAATTTGTTCGTGATTTATCTCGGCGAGTTCTGGCCGCACGCCCGCGACCCGCTGCCCCGCGCGCTCATCCTCACGGCGCTCGTCGGCGCGCTCGCGTTGATCAACATTCGCGGCGTTCGCGCCGGTACGCAGGTCAGCAACGTTTTCACCGCGGCGAAATTGCTTCCGCTCTTTGCCGTGATCGCCATGGGACTCACCGTGTTGCATGCGCATCCCGCCGCGACCTCGTCCACCGCGCCCGCCGCCGTCACGACTAGCGAGTGGATGAACGCCCTGCTGCTCCTCGTCTTCGCCTACGGAGGATTTGAAACCGCCCTCACCCCGATGGGCGAGGCCAAAGATCCTCGCCGCGACGCTCCCTTTGCTCTCTTCGCCGCACTCGTCGTATGCACTGTGCTCTATGTGTTGATCCAGTGGGTTGTGGTGGGAGTTCTACCGGACGCGACGCATAGTACCCGCCCGCTCTCGGATGTGGCGCGCATCGCGGCCGGCTCCGTTGGCGCCGCCCTGGTCGCCGTTGGAGCCCTCATTTCCTGCTATGGATATCTCAGCGCGAAAATTCTCGCCATGCCGCGCGTGACCTTCGCGCTTGCCGAGCAGCGAGATTTCCCCCAGGCCTTCGCCGCGATCCACCCGCGCTTTCATACGCCCTACATTTCGATTCTGGTATTTGCCGCGCTGGTCTGGGCTTTCGCGCTGAGCGGCGAATTCAAATGGAACGTAACTCTCTCCGCGACTGCCCGCCTGCTCTATTACGCAGTCTGCTGCGCCGCGCTGCCAGTGCTTCGCCGAAAGCAGCCAGGAAGTGCCCGCTTCCACCTTCCCGCCGGAAACATCCTCGCCGCGCTCGCTGTTCTGATGTGTGCCGTGCTGGTTACTCAAGTGGACTTCAGCCAGTCGATGATCGTGGCTGGGACCGTCGCGCTGGCATTGCTGAACTGGGCCATGGTCACGCGCGCGAGGGCCCGCAATTGACGCCCCCTTATCAAAACTGTCATCCCGACATCAAAAACTGTCATCCCGACCGATGTGAAGGGACCTGCTGTTCGCCGCTTCGTTTAGATCAAAAGCAGGTTTCTCGACTGCGCACGACGGCGCGCAACCCGCCAATGCTTCGCTCGAAATGACAAGCTCTCGATGCGGTGCTAGTTCGTGTACAGCCGGACGTAATCCACCAGCATCTCGGAAGGCCAAGGCGTCGTTGAGTCGGGTGGTCCCGGGTAACTCCCGCCAATCGCCAGGTTCAGCAGAATGAAATTGCTCTGCCCCGAATCGAAAGGCCAAATGCCGCCGATCCCCGTGACATCCGCTGGCGTGTAGGTTGCATAGATATTGCCGGGGCTATCGACGTAATATTGCACCTGCCCCGGTGACCAGATCATGCCATACGCGTGGAACGCGCTTCCTGCCGTCTGCCCGCTGGGAAAGTCGTACGTGCTGCCGAGCCCTTGGGCGCCAGTGAACCCCGTACCGTGAATCGACCCGGCATTCCAATCCGGCGCGGGTGGTATGGGCACAGCGTCGACTCGCTCCATATCATCCATCTCGCCGCATGCCGGCCAGTTCACGGTTGCGATATTGTTCCCCATCGACCACGCCGCCGGCCAAAACCCCTGTGCCTCAGGCACCTGTGCGCTTATCTCAAGTCGCCCATACTGAAAACTGAACAGTCCCTGCGTCTTCAATCGAGCCGAGGTATACACGCCCATCGACGGCTGCTGCGCCTCGATGTGGAGATACCCATCCGTCCCCACATATTCGCTGGGATTCGTCGTGCTACATGGCGAAGTGTTCGAGCCCCACGCACAGTAAGTTTCCAACTCCTGGTTGCCAAACCCGCTGTTCCCCGTGTCGTAGGTCCAAATCGTAGGATCGGGCTGCGCGGGTGCACCGCTAGTGTTAGAGAACTCATCGCTCCACACCAGTGTCCCGGAAGGAATGTTGGGAGAAAAACTCTGGCTGGTGACTGTGCTCAGCGACCCGGCGGCGCTGGCGATTGCATTCACCGTCAGGCTCGACGCCACCAGAAAAGGCGCCTGGTACTGCTGCGAAGAAGTCGTGGGCGTGCTGCCGTCGACCGTGTAATAGATCGAGGCCCCATTCGTCGTTGAAGCCAGAGTCACGACCAGCGCGCCGTTCTGCACGCCATCCGGCCCGCCCGTTGTCGAGATCGTCGGCGCCGCAGTCTGATTTCCACCGCCGCCACCGCCGCCATTATTTCCCGAGCTCGATCCGCCACAACCGCACATCAACCCACTCACCAACAGAACTGCCGCCACTGCATGAAGACGCATGACTCCCGCCTTTGCGAGGAGAGCCGACGAGTCGCTCTCTCGGTTGGGCTATTTGACTGCCGGCAGAATCAAGAGTCAATACATGAGTGTGAACCCCCCGTCTCCTATTCGTAGAGACGTTGCTCGCAACGTCTCTGCTGGCAGCCTACTGAGAGTGTTGGCAAGCGAGAAAGACGTAGCAAGCTACGTCTCTACGGCGATCCCTTCCATCGCCAGCAGAGCCTTTTTTCGCTCCATGCCCCACCGATACCCCCCGTCGCTGCCATCCCCCCGCACTACGCGATGGCATGGAATCGCGACCGCCACCGGATTCGTCGCGCACGCCCGCGCCACGGCCCGGCAAGCCCGCGGCTGCCCGATTCCCTTCGCCACCTCGCTATATGATTTTGTCGTCCCGAAGGGAATCGCCTGCAAATACGCCCACACGCGCCGCTGAAACGCAGTTGCACGAATATCGAGAGGCAATAATGAGGACGCCCCCGGATTCCGCCCGCGCATTTTCCGCAACAATACCTTCACCCACGCCCGCAACCCACCGTCATCCACTTTCCGCGCCGCAAAAGGAAATTCCCGCTTCAAACCTTCGATCAATTCCTCATCCGAGCGCGCAAACTGGATCGAGCAAATCCCGCGTTCGGTCGCCGCAATCAGCATCCGTCCCAGCGGCGAATCGGCGCACGTATATCGAATCGACGCGGCAATCGCGCCCCGCCGATACTTGTCCGGCGTCATCCCCAGCTGCGATGCGGTTTTTTCATAGAGCCGGCTGCTTGATCCGTATCCCGCGTCGTACATCGCGCGGGTCACCGACTCGCCCGCCTGCAAATTCCGCTTCAGCATGCGCATCCGGCAAGAATCCGCATACTCGCGTGGAGTGATGCCCAGCATCGCCTTGAATCGCCGTTGCAAGTGAAACGGGCTGTGCCCAAATTCCTTGCCCAGCCGATCCAGCGTCAGCGGCTCGTCGAGATGCTGCTCGATGAACCGGCAAATCGCCTTCGCTCCATCCGCCTCAGGATTGCCGAGAAACGCCTTCGGCTTGCACCGCAAACAGGCTCGATATCCGGCGTTCTCCGCCTGCTCCGGCGTAAGAAAAAATTGAACGTTTTCCCGTCGTGGCCGCCGCGCCGCGCACGACGGCCGGCAATACACCCCCGTGCTCGAAACCGCGAACACGAACTCTCCATCTCGTGCCGCATCGCGCGCGACGACGGCATCCCAGCGCGGCTCGTCCTTGACGGAAGGCGGCTTTGCGGAAAATGCAGGTTTGAGTGGATGTCCCGGCATGGTGTTCAAGCTCTCACTCGTGAGTATGGCATTGGTAGTCATAGTAAGAAAAGCGTACGTCACACCGGCTGAGCCGACTATCCGAAACTTGCGTCCAAAATGAAATTTCGTGGCCTGCCGCCGTCCATGCCAGGACAGCCACTGCCACGCTCCGTGTGGCGACAGCCGCCTCGGCTGTACCGCGTGGGCGAAGCCTGGCGGACCCCCAAAGCGACAGCCGAGGTTGATATGATGTTCCGGCACCGCAGAAATCGAATGGGAAAGAGTCACCGCATGTTGTTCCGTTGCCATCGAGTGCTCTTCCGATTCATCGGCCTGGCAATTCTCGCCGTCCCTCCCGCGCCCGCCGAAACCAATCCGCGGCCCGTACTCACGCTTGACGCCGTAACCAGTTCCCAGCCCCTGCGCGATGGCATCGAACTTCAGTCCGGCCCCGCGATTCTCCGCATCACCGCTGTCCGCGCCGATATCATCCGCGTCCGCATCGCCGCCGGCGCGCTCCCCGAAGACGCATCCTGGGCCGTCCTGCCCAACGCGCGCACGAAATCGATCGATGTCCAATCCGTCCAGGATTCCGCCTCCGTTGGCTTTCACACCGCCGCCCTCGATGTCCGCGTCGAACTCAATCCCCTCCGCCTAGTCATCAGCGACCTCGCCGGCAACGTCATCTCCGCCGACGCCCTCGGCCGCCCCACCCGATTCGAACTTGGCGGCTTTACCATCTCCAAGCAAATGCCCGCTGACGAACACTACTTCGGCCTCGGCGACAAGGCCGGATCCTTCGATCGCCGCAACCAGGCCTACACTCTCTGGAATACCGACGTCGCCCCGCAGGAATCCACCGATCCCCTCTACAAAGCGATCCCATTTTTTCTGGCCATCAACGGCACCCGCAGCTACGGCCTCTTCCTCGATAACACTTGGCGCACCTGGTTCGATTTCGGCAAGCAGGCGCGCGACGCGATCCTTTTCGGCGCCGAAGGCGGTCCTCTCGACTATTACTTCCTCTACGGGCCCGCGCCGAAGCAGGTGGTGGAAGCCTACGCGTATCTCACCGGAAAGCCGCCGCTGCCGCCGTTGTGGGCTCTCGGATTCCAGCAATCGCGCTACAGCTACACGCCCGAATCGCAGGTGCGCGACATCGCCCATCATCTTCGCGCCGACAAAATTCCCTCCGACGCTCTTTATCTCGACATCGATTACCAGGATCGCAACCGTCCCTTCACCGTCAACTCGCAAACATTTCCGAATTTTCCGGGATTAGTTTCCGATCTGCGCAAAGACCATTTTCATCTCGTCACCATCACCGATCTTCACATCGCACATGCCCCCAATCAGAATTACTCGCCCTACGACACCGGCCACGCCGGCGACCATTTCGTAAAGAATCCCGACGGCTCCGAGTTCGTCGGCGTAGTCTGGCCGGGCCCAGCGGTTTTCCCTGATTTCACCCGCGCCCAGACCCGCGCATGGTGGGGTGGGCTGTACAAGAAATTCGTCGAAGATGGCGTCGCCGGATTCTGGAACGACATGAACGAGCCCTCCGTCTTCAGCGGCCCCGGCGGCACTATGCCCCTCGACACCGTGCATCGTATCGACGAATCGGGCTACGCCCCGCGCACCGCGACCCACGCCGAAATTCACAACATCGTCGGACTCGAAAACGCCCGCGCCACTTTCGAAGGCCTGCTCAAACTCCGCCCCAACGAGCGCCCCTTCGTCCTGACCCGCGCGACTTACGCCGGAGGCCAGCGCTATGGCTTCACCTGGACCGGCGACAACTCCGCCACCTGGAACCATCTCCGCCTCGCCACGCAGATGGTCCTAAATCTCGGCGTCAGCGGAATTTCTTTCGTCGGCGCCGATGTCGGCGGCTTCAACGGCTCCCCATCGTCCGACCTGCTCACGCGCTGGGTCGAGATGGCCGCCTTCACCCCGCTCTGCCGCGATCACTCCGCCAAAGGCACGCTGCCCCACGAACTCTGGGTCAACGGCCCCGAGCAGGAATCCATCCGCCGCCGCTACATCGAAACCCGCTACCGCCTGCTCCCGTACATCTATTCGTTAGCCGACGAATCCGCGCGCACCGGCCTTCCCATGATGCGTCCCGTCTTCATGGAATTCCCCGAAATCTTCTCCGCCGGCGTCGAACATCTCGACACCGAATTTCTCTTGGGTCCGAGCCTTCTAATCGCTCCGTCGCCATTCGGCGAAATGCAAGACGGCTACAGCGTAGGGCTCCCGCAATCGACTCCGTGGTTCGACTTCTGGACCGGACTCAAAATGCCGCCCCAACCCACCCCGCCTTCGATTACCCAGATCGTCACCACGACCGCTCCCCTGAAGTTCCCCGCACAAATCCATCCCGCGCTCGACACCATGCCCGTCTACGTGAGAGGCGGCAGCATCCTCCCACTCGAACCCGCAATCCAGAGCACCGACGAAACTCCCACCGGCCCGCTAGAACTCCACGTCTATCCCGGCCCAAAATGCCAAGGCAATCTGTACCTAGACGACGGCCACACCTTCGCCTACCAGCACGGCGAGTATCTGCGCCAGTCCCTAACCTGCGAATACGAAGTCCATTCGATGAAAGTAAAATTCAGCGCGCGGGAGGGAAGTTACGCGCCGTGGTGGAAGAAAATCGAAGTAGTGATCTACGACTGGCCGTCCGGCCAGGCAGAAGCAAAACTCTCAGCCAACGCCACGCCGCTAAAGACAACCTACGACGCGAAAAAACGCGCCCTCCACGTCACCATCCCCGACGCCTCCGCAGAATCCGACCTGACTGTGATAAGTCGATAACCAAAACGCTCAGCAAATGCCTTGTCATTCGGAGCGAAGCATGATTTCCCGCGAAGCGGAAATCGTGTGCAGTCGAGGAACCTGCTGTTTCCCGCCACGAGTACTCCAGCAGCAAAGCGGCGCAAGAACGCCGCCCACGGCGCAAGCCGTGCTTGAGCAAGAGCTGAATGAACAAGCCCGGAGAGGCAAAAGAAAGCTGCGGCCGTTAGGTTACTGCTGCGGCAGCTTAGCCAGAAAAGATCCCTGATTACCGCTGGCGAACGTATAATTGCCCACGATCTCGCCCAGATCGTTGATTCCGCGCAGCGATACCGAGGTTGCGCCCGGCGGGTTCACGGCCGTGAATTGGCCTGCCCTATAAACAAAGCCGTAGTTCAGCCCCGCCTTCGTTGTCGCGATGAGGGTAACCATGCCCTGGTTGTTGATGCCCTCGGGAACCGTGTTGGCATAGCCGGGCACGTCGATGTTGGTGAAGGTCTTGCCGTTATACAACCAGGCATGCTGAACATTATTGGAATCCAGCGAAGATAGAACCATCAAGCCGTTGTCATTGATTCCCTGGGCCCAGGTGTATGGCGCACCCGGGATATCGATGGTCTTGAACTTCAAGGTCACGCTATCAAAGAAATAGCCATGCCACGGGCCGGTGACATCGTAATACATGCCTACGATCTGGCCCAAATTGTTGATGCCGGCGGCGTCCGAACCGGATACGGTGCCGGGCGCCTGAATGTCGGAAAAAACTCCGTTGACATCGAGAAACGCCTGAGACCGTCCCCTGCTGTTGGTGTACGTGCCAACGATTGCGCCGGCGGTATTGATGGCAATTGGCGCCGTCGTACCCGCATCGGCCGACGGGTCCGCGATCTCAGTGACGACCCCGCCGCTATATAGAAAGCCCTGTGTAGGAAATCCCTGGTTATACCAACCCACCACGTCACCGGCATTGTTAATGCCGATTGCTTCGGTGAAAGTTGAATTGGGCAGCTGAAAACGCGTGTAGGTGATTTTTTGCGCCTGCCCCATTCCCGCGAGCAGTACAACAGCCCCTGTGATCTGAAGAAATCCGACAGCCTTTCTGATCATCATGGAGATTCTCCTTCAGGAAAATTCAGATTTCGCCGACTCTACCGCGATCCAGTCCGCTCTACTAGCATGAAAGATTTTGCATATGGGCCCAGGCAAATCTACCGAAACCGCGCCACCGCGCCTGCCATGTGGACAACACGACTCTCGCACCGAGCAAGAATTTGTCATTCCGAGCGCAGCATGATTTCCCGCGAAGCGGAAATCATGCGCAGTCGAGGAACCTGCTGTTTCCCGCCACGAGCACGCTGTACCTAGCGGGGGCGAGCCCAGCCTCTCCGCTTCGGGCGCCAAGGTTGCCCCACCCTTGTCTCCGCGCACGTTGCGGAGACAGGGTGGGCGGAGGCGATAAAGAATCAGAATGCTGCCGACGTTCCTGCCCAGCCCACCCTCCCGCACAGAAACGCGGGAATATGCTGTCCTGTGGCCCGGAATAATTTCCGGATTGCCCGTTACTGACCCTTGGTACTATGCTGGCCCTCAAGTTGTCCAGGTTGAAACTCTGAACGAACCAAGGAGAAATCATGTTCAAAGTCAGTGTGCTTGCTTTCGCAGCTCTCACAACCGCCCTTGTATTCGGCGCACCTGTGGCGCAAGCCCAGGTTTCCGTCGGCGTAGACATCGGAGTGGCTCCCGTGTGCCCTTACGGGTACTTCGACTATGCTCCCTATGACTGTGCGCCGTACGGCTACTATGGGCCCGATTGGTTTGTCGGCGGGGTGTTTCTTGGAGCCGGCCCCTGGTTTCATGGTCCTCACGGCTTTTACGGCCACGTCGACAACCGCTTCGATCCTCATCACGGTTACGCTGGACCGCTGCCCGAGCGCGGAGCGGAGCGCTTCAACCACTTCCAGGCAAACGAGGCGCGGGATGGGCGAGGCAACGTAGGCAATGCTCCCCATGAAGGGAAGGCCGAACGCGCCCTCCCTGGATATCGGGGTGGTTCGCACGGCGGAGGTCACGGCGGAGGGCACGGCGGAGGGCACCACTAGAGCGCGATCCGGTTCAAGCGGGAACCGAGATCAGGCGCGCTTGGCGTCTGATCTAGCTTGGACTGAGGGCGGGCCCAGCCCTTCCGATTCGAGAACCAAGGTTGCCCCACCCTTGTCTCCGCGCATTTTGCGGAGACAGGGTGGGCGAAGGCAAGAAGGACTCGGAATGCCGCCGACGTTCGTGGCGGCCCAACCTGCCGCATCGTGTTCTCCTAAACACTCCCTATGCAGAAAAAAATATTCTGGATGGTGTTCACGGTCCTCGGCCTCTTCGCCGATTTCCTGCTCCCGCTGTGGTGGGCCGTCGCCGCCACCATCCCCATACTCTTCTTTTCTTGGTGGGTAGCCTACCGCAGCGACTGGTTCTAACCGCCGAAGCATCAATGAGCGCTACGGGGGCCAGCCCAGCCTTTCCGAGCCGGGAACCAAGGTTGCCCCACCCTTGTGTCCGCGCACTTTGCGGAGACAGGGTGGGACGCAGGCTAGAAGGAATCGGAATGCCATCGACGTTCGTGGCAGCCCACCCTCCCGCAAAGAA
The DNA here is from genome assembly GCA_036500765.1 of Candidatus Sulfotelmatobacter sp. Lineage (NCBI taxonomy): Bacteria > Pseudomonadati > Acidobacteriota > Terriglobia > Terriglobales > Candidatus Korobacteraceae > Candidatus Sulfotelmatobacter > Candidatus Sulfotelmatobacter sp. The sequence continues at coordinate 278,762 of DASYBM010000001.1, read as the reverse complement.
CGCGGGAAGGATGGGGCAACCACATTCAAGATACTGAGTGCGCAGGACGGGCTGGCCTCCCAACGATTTGATTGGTCTTGAATGCCTCAAGCATATAATCCAAGCGGGAAGGCCTACCGATGCGAATCGTGCTCTTAATGGCGTTGTTCCTCGCTGGTCAGACGTTGGGATCGTGGGATGCCGACGCGAAAGCAAAGGCTCAAGCGCTAGCGTGGGGAGTGGAAAAATGCTCGCCGCGAATCGTCACGGCAAACTTTAGCAAGCACGGCTGGTCGAAGACCACATGGGGTCCTCCCACGAACGTCGACTTCGATGTCCTCAAAACGAATTCGATCCTGTGGCCTTACCAGATCGTAGTCGCATTCACAATTCAGGTCGGCGCAACCAGAAACCGGAAGAATCGAGAGGAAGCCGAGCAAGATACGAAGCCAGACATTGTTTTCAAGCTCAGCTACAAAAACGTCTATGAGATGGGTGACGATGGCGGCATTCGCCTTGGACAGACCCTAGACTTGCCGATTTCTCTGAATGGCCCAAGCAGTTGGAGGGAGCGCACTCGCTTGCCGGATGCATGTTGGGATCACTTACCTAAACGGAGTAAGCCAACCGCTTTGGGAGAGCATAGGAACAACGATTTAGAGAATTGCAGGCGACGCCTCTAGTAGGCTCGCAAAGAACATGTCTTCTGACCGGGAAAATGCTCGAAGTGGGCACGTGGCTTTCCATGCCTTCCCTTTTGATGGAGTCTGACTGGTTCTTTGCACTCCGGGCAGATTGCACGTGTCTCGTTCCTCGAAACAGCCTCTCCCGCCGTCATCCATTTGCCGTTGCTGTCTAGGGCTCCTTGCATATGAGGCACATTTTACGTCGCGGATGTCGGTTTTTGAAGAGGGAGATTTCTGCCGCGACAATTTGTTGTGAGATCTCGATACCATTCAGAATCCCCTTCCTCCCACTCCTGCTAAAATTACCTCGATGCTTCTTCCCTTCGTCCGCGAACTCTTCGCGGACGTAGAAATGCTTCCCGCCTTCACGCGTGTTGCCTCCCACCTGCGGGAGGGCACGGGGCGCATTCGTGTCTCCGGAATCTCGGCCACCGCCAAAGCCTTGCTGCTCGTGCTGTTGCGCCGTCACGCCGACCGGCCGCTCATCGTCGTCGTCAACGACAATCGCGTCGTCGAAGATTTCGTTCCTATCCTTCAGGGATTCTGTGAACTCACCGCCGCCGCCGATCCCGACGCCGTCGTCTCGCTTCCCGCCCGCGACGTGCTGCCGTTCCAGAATCTTTCGCCGCATCCCGAGTTGCAGGAAGAACGCGCCACCGCCCTCTGGAAGATCGCGACGGGAAAAGCGAACATCGTGGTCACTCCTATCGCCGCCACCGCGATCCTCCAGCGCTCCGCCGATTACTACACCGACCTCGCCCGCATCCTCCGCCGCGGCGAATCTTTCGACGTCGATAATCTTCTCGCCCACCTGAACACCGTCGGCTACACCGCCGCCGATGTCGTCGAAATGCCCGGCGAATACGCCCTGCGCGGAGGCATCCTCGACGTCTATTCTCCCGAAGCCGAGCGCCCCGTCCGCATCGAATTTTTCGGCGATGAAGTCGAATCCATCCGCCGCTTCGATCCCACTTCGCAGCGGTCCTCCAATCCCCTGGACGAAGCGCTCCTGCTCCCGCTCACCGAAACTCCCGTCAGCGACCATCTGCTCGGTGCGATTCACACCCGCCTCAGCGGCAAGCGCATCGCCGGCACCAGCGAAGAAATCGTCGAAGCCGCCGTCAAGTCCGGCGGCGTAACCGTCTTCCCCGGCTGGGAGTTTTACGCTCCCGTAGCCGGAGCCGACCGTAGCGTTTTCGATTTACTTCCTAACGCGGCCGTCCTGCTCGACGAACCCGATCTTCTCCGCACCGAGTTCGATCGCTTCTGGTTGCGCGTCGAAGAAGCCCACGAGCGCAGCGGCGTAGGAAATTTAGTCCGCCCTGTGGACCTCTATCTCCCGCCAGAAAACTGGTGGACAAAAATCGCGACCCTCACCGGAGCCGACATCGAACATCTCGGCATCACCCATAACGCAGACGAGGAGCTAGTCACATTCCTTACTCAGCCCACTCCCCGCTTCCACGGCGCAGTTCCGTCCATGCTCGAAGAAGTCCAGAAACTCACCGGAGCAGGGAATCAGGTTCTGTTCTCCGTCCCCAACACCGGCGAAGTTGAACGTCTCGCGGACATTTTCACCGAATACAACGTCAGCTTCCGTCTCGGCAGCCGCACTCGCGGCGGCGAAAGTTATGCCGACGAAACGAGCTATTTCGCCGGAGAAGTCCTCACCACCACCCTCGCCAAAGCCTACGTCCCCGACGGCGTTCTTTTTCCCGACGCCCATCTCGCCATCTTCGGCGCTCGCGATCTGTTCGACGAATCCGACAACGTTACTGCGCGGCCCGGCCGCCAGAAATCGAAAGTCTCCGCCTTCCTCTCCGACTTCCGCGACCTGCAAGTCGGAGACTACGTCGTCCACGTCGAGCACGGCATCGGTCAATATCAAGGTCTGAAAGAAATCAATCAGGGCGACGGCAACGCCGAGTTCATGCTGCTCGAATACGCCGAAGGCGCGCGCCTCTACGTTCCGCTGACGCGCCTCGATCTGATCCAGAAATACCGTTCGTCCGAAGGGGCCAAGCCAGCGCTCAGCCATCTCGGCACGCAGTCTTGGGCCAAGACCAAAGCCCGCGTGAAAAAGGCCATGAAAGATATGGCCGACGAACTCCTGAAACTTTACGCGGAAAGAAAAATGGCCGTCGGACATTCCTTTCCCGCCGGCAACGAATTCGTTCGCGAGTTCGAAGATGCCTTCGAGTTCAACGAAACCGAAGACCAGGCCCAGGCCATCGCCGACGTCACCCGCGACATGGAATCCACCCAGCCCATGGACCGCCTGCTCTGCGGCGATGTCGGCTACGGCAAGACGGAAGTCGCCATGCGCGCCGCTTTCAAGGCCGTCGGCGACAACAAACAAGTCGCGGTCCTCGCCCCCACCACGGTCCTCGCCTTCCAGCACTACGAAACTTTCAAGCAGCGCTTCGGCCCGTTCCCCGTCACCATCGAAATGATCAGCCGCTTCCGCAATCCGAAGCAGCAAAAAGAAATTCTGCAAAAAGCCGAAGCCGGAAAAATCGACATCCTCATCGGCACCCATCGCATCCTCTCCAAGGATCTCAAGTTCGCCGACCTCGGCCTCCTCATCGTCGACGAAGAACAGCGCTTCGGTGTCCGCCACAAAGAGCGCATTAAACAAATGCGCAAACAAGTCGACGTGCTCACCATGTCGGCCACGCCCATCCCGCGCACTCTGCACATGTCGCTGGTCGGCCTGCGCGACATGAGCGTCATCGAGACTCCGCCCAAGGATCGCATGGCGATTCAAACCGTCGTCGCCAGTTGGGACGACAAACTGATCCAATCCTCGATTGAACAGGAACTCGAACGCGGCGGCCAGGTTTACTTCGTTCACAACCGCGTCGACACCATCTGGGAAATCGCCGCCAAGCTCCAGGAATTAATTCCGAAAGCGAAGATCATTGTCGGCCACGGCCAGATGGGCGAGTCGGAACTCGAAAAAGTGATGCTCAGCTTCATGCACCACGAAGCCGACATCCTCGTCGCCACCACCATCATCGAGAACGGCCTCGACATCCCGCTCTGCAACACCATCCTCATCAATCGTGCCGACCGCCTCGGCCTCTCCGAGCTCTACCAGCTCCGCGGCCGCGTCGGCCGCTCCAATCGCCGTGCGTACGCGTATTTGCTGATCCCAAAAGAAGTCGAGCTGACCCCGATCGCCCGCCGCCGTCTCGCAGCGTTAAAAGAATTCTCCGACCTCGGCGCCGGATTCAAAATCGCCGCATTAGATTTGGAACTCCGCGGCGCAGGAAATCTCTTAGGCGGCGAACAAAGCGGACACATCGAAGCCATCGGCTTCGAACTCTACACGCAAATGCTAGAGCGCGCCGTCCGCGAGATGAAAGGCGAAGCCGGTCCCGACGAAGCCGAAACTCAACTCAATCTCGGACTCAACATCCGCATCACGTCGGATTACATTCCGGAAGAAAATCAGCGCCTGCAAATGTACAAGCGCGTAGCGGCTGTCGAGTCAGAATCGAAGCTCGAGGATGTCGAGCTTGAAATAAAAGACCGTTACGGCCCGCCGCCCGCCGCCGTCCGCAATCTGCTCGACTACGCCAGCCTCAAGCTGCTCTGCACGCGCGTCGGCGTCAACGCCATCGAGCGCAAGCGCGACTCCGTGACTTTCAAGTTCCGCCAGAACGCCGCCGTCGATCCCGAGCAACTCGCCAAATTCGTCTCCACCCAGCGCGGCGCGCAGTTCACCCCAGACGGCATGCTGAAATTTGTCCTGAAGGCGACCGCCCCAGAAGAAGTCCTCCGTGCCCTCCGCACAGTCCTGGAGCAACTGGCCGCAGAAGAAACCGCATCTGGAATGGGAACCAAAACAAGCGGGAATGCCGTTTCTTGACACGCCCGTCGCCAAAGTCCTAGTCTGAGCAGCATGGAAGTGCATTTCACTCCCGAGCAACAATCCCGTCTGCATGAAGTAGCCGCGCGCACAGGCAAAGACCCGAAACAGCTGGTGCAAGAGGGCATCGACCGGATGCTCGATTATGACGAGCGGTTCCTGGCTGCCGTCGAGGAAGGCCGCGCGAGCGCTCGACGCGGCGATCTATTGGAACACGATGAAGTCGTTGAGCGCATCGAGCGAATGTTTCGCCCGTGACTCGTGTTCGCTGGACGCCAAAAGCGGCAGACGACTTTGCGGCGATCGTCGAACGTATCCGCCAGGACAATTCCGCCGCCGCGCAACGAGTCGCCAGGACCATTTACACCGCAATCGCTGACTTCGACAATTCCCGAACCGCGGCCGCAAGGGTCTTGCGCCCGACACTCGCGAACTAGTCTTTCCGCCTTGGTCGTTCATCGTTGTCTACGAAGTCGCCGACAACCAAGTTAACGTCCTTCGCATCCGACACGCTTCCCAAGACTGGCCATAGCGCGGCCTAGTTCGCCACCTGCAAATGCCACCATTTACAATGATCCAGCACCGCGTTCGCGAAGACCGAAGACCGAAGACCGACGACTAACGACCGACTCCCGCATGATGAAAGTCCGCAAAGCCGTATTCCCCGCCGCCGGCCTGGGCACCCGCTTTCTGCCAGCCACCAAAGCTCAGCCCAAGGAAATGCTGCCCATCGTCGACAAGCCGATCATTCAATACGGCGTCGAAGAGGCTATGGCCTCCGGCTGCGACCAGATCCTCATCATCACCGGCCGCGGCAAGCAGGCCATCGAAGATCATTTTGACGTCAGCTACGAACTCGAAAAAATGCTCGAGGAGCGCCACAAGATCGATCTGCTCAAAATCGTGCGCAGCATTTCCGACATGATGCATGTCGCCTACGTCCGCCAGAAAGAAGCCCTTGGACTCGGCCACGCTGTCCTCATGGCCCGTGAACTCGTCGGAAACGAGCCTTTCGCCGTCCTGCTCGCCGACGATGTCATCGATAATCCCGTCCCCTGTCTCAAGCAGATGGTCGATGTCTTCGACCAGAAACAATGTTCCGTCATCGCCGCCCAAGTGGTCGAAGGCAAAATGATTTCCTCCTACGGAGTCTTCGACGCCCAGCCCGCCGAAGGCTTCAACGGCCGCCTCTTCGAAATCCGCAACATGGTCGAAAAGCCGAAGCCCGAAGAAGCCCCGTCGAACCTCGCCATCATCGGCCGCTACATCCTCACTCCCGCCGTCTTCGATTGCCTCGCCAGAACGCAAGCCGGCGCCGGCGGCGAGCTGCAACTCACCGACGGCATGCGCATGCTGCTCAAGCAGGAAAAAATGTACGCCTACGTCTACGAAGGCCGCCGCTACGATACCGGCGACAAACTAGGCTTCCTCAAAGCCACAGTGGAATTCGCCCTAAAGCGCAATGATCTCGGTGCCCCCTTCCGTGAATACCTGAAAACGTTGAAACTAAATTAAACTTGGTGGCGGAGACGCTCATGTGGCTGACGGCCGCCTTCGGTCGTCCGGCGATGCGAAGCGAGCCGCTCCGGGATCACTGCCAAACTGGTCAGTGGTGCGCCTGGTTCCCCCCGATGCTCTCTAGTTACGCCCATTTACGACTCTTCTCCTCTACACTCAATCATCACGAACCACAGCCCTCCACCATGGGCAAGCGTAACGATCCTCGCCTGGAAGTGCAGTTGCCGGTGCGCATATTCGGCACCGACCGCGCCGGCTCGACCTTTTCTCAAAAAGCCATCACCGTCAACATCAGCCGCACTGGAGCCGAACTGGCCGCCGTGCAACCCGAACTCGCCGTCAACGAGATCATCGGCCTGACCTATGGCACCAATCGAGTCCACTTCCGCGTCAAATGGGTCGGCAAACCGGGCACACCCAAAGCGGGCCACGTCGGATTGCTGAACATCTCCCCGGAAAAACCTCTCTGGGATATCGCTCTACCTTCCACGTTCGCCGACGCCTACAAGCCCGCGCAGATAGAGCGCCGGCAGCATCCCCGCTTCCGCTGTCAAAATTCGGTCGAGATTCATGCCCGCAGCGGCGCTTCCTTCCGCGGCACCCTCGCGGACCTCAGCCTCGGCGGATTCTATATCGACATGCCGCTGCCCGTAGAACCAGCCGCAAAGTTAAGAGTAGATATGTGGCTCGGCCAGGATAAGGTTTCAGCGGAAGCAGAAGTTGCCCACAAAACTGCCAACGTCGGAGTCGGGATCCGTTTTCTGCAGATTTCCGATCGCGACCTCGATTTGATTCGGGCGTTCCTCAACCAGCTTTCGCCACTCGCGCGAAAGCCAATCCTAGGCGCCTCCGGGCGGAGCAACCCATCGAAGTAGAGGGTCGCGATGTGGGGGAGAACTAAACCGCGATGTCATCCAACGTCCTTATCCCAATCAAACGGAGCCATTCTTCAGGCGGAGTGAAGAGCCTGCCCTGAGCGAAGTCGAAGGGATCTCAGCCTTAACCGGCTTGGCGCGTAAGCCAAAGTCCATCACCGCCGGATTTGAACTCAGTTGTTCGATTTCAAATTCACTCCGCGGGTTTTCAATCGGCAATCTGAAATCAAAAATTCTGCAATCAAACTACACTCCCCTCAGCTTCCGCGACTTCTCCTCTACCCCTCGCGCCAGCTTCTCTTTATGCGCCGCCAGTTTCGTCGCAACAGCAGCATCCCCCAGACCAATCATCTGCGCCGCCAGAATCCCCGCATTGGTCGCCCCAGGCTTCCCAATCGCCACCGTCGCCACCGGAATCCCCGCCGGCATCTGCACGGTAGCCAGCAGCGAATCCATCCCTTGCAGCGAGGTTGAAGGAATCGGCACGCCGATCACCGGCAAAGTCGTATGCGCCGCAATCACCCCCGCCAGATGCGCCGCTCCCCCCGCTCCCGCGATAATCACCTGAATTCCGCGCCCCGCCGCCTTGCGCGCAAAATCCGCCGTCCGGTCCGGCGATCGATGCGCCGAAGTCACATCCATCTCATACTCGATCCCGAACTCCTCCAGCGCCTTCCCCGCCTCGCGCATAATCTCCAAATCCGAATCACTCCCCATCACAATCGAAACCAAAGTCTTGTTCATCGTCCCTCTCTCAAATTTTCCTAAGTCTTGTCATTCTGAACCCAGGCGAAGCCGGGGTGAAGGACCCTACGTCGGCCTGAAGCTAGGATGCCGTGAAAGGAATGCCTCTCCGCTGTGCCCGTGAAATTCCCAACTACTGTATTGCCAGTTCCATCCATCGTGAGGTCGCTCGCTCGGTTTCACCGAACTCACGATGACATTCTCAGAGTTCGCTGCCGCCATGCTGCACCCGTCCCCTCGAAACCCGGACCTACCTCTTCAACGCCCGCCCCGCAATATCCGTCCGATAATGCGCACCATCAAATTTGATCATCCCGCAAGCCGCATAAGCCCGATTCACCGCCGTCTCCAAATCCGCTCCCCGCGCCGTAACTCCCAGCACCCGCCCGCCCGCAGTGTAATAAACCCCACCCCGCCGAGTCGTTCCCGCGTGAAACACCTTCACGCCCTCAACCGCGCCAGCCTCATCGAGCCCATCAATCCGTTTGCCCACCGAGTACGTCCCCGGATATCCTCCCGACGCGATCACCACGCACACCGACGCATCCCGCGACCACTTAAAATCCCCGTCGCTCACGCGCCCCTCAATCGAAGCCTCAAGCGCCTCCACCAGGTCGCTCTCCAGCCGCATCAAGATCGGCTGTGTTTCCGGATCGCCAAACCGGCAATTGAACTCCAGCACCATCGGCCCGCGCGCCGTCATCATCAGTCCGCAGTAGAGCACGCCCTTAAATTCGGCTCCCTCGTCCTTCATTCCCTTCACCACCGGCTGCGCAATGTGATGCACCAGCCAGTCTCGCATCTGATCATCCACGATATCTGTAGTCGAATACGCGCCCATCCCGCCGGTGTTCGGCCCGCTGTCGCCCTCGCCCACGCGCTTATAATCCTGCGCCCCCACCAGCGGAGCCACCCGCTCGCCGTCACTGAACACCAAAAAAGAAAGCTCATCGCCCTTCAAACATTCTTCCAAAACCACGCGCGCGCCGGCCGCGCCCAGCATCTTCCCGCTCAGCATCTCTGCCGCCACGGCGGCTGCTTCTTCCTTGCTCCTGGAGATCACCACTCCCTTGCCGGCCGCCAACCCATCGGCCTTTACCACCATCGGCACATGAAAATGACTCAGCGCAGACCGCACTTGCTCGATCGAATCGCAAATCGCAAAGTTTGCCGTGGGAATGTGATGCCTCTGCAGGAATTCCTTGGCGAAGCTCTTGCTCCATTCCAGTTTCGCCGCGGCTTTCGTCGGACCAAACGCTGCCCACCCCCGCCGCGTAAACTCATCCACCACGCCCAGCGTCAGCGGCATCTCCGGCCCTACCACTGTAAGATCCGGCTGCAATCGCGCAGCCAGTGAAATGATCGATTCCAGATTCTGCAAATCCACGGCCACGCACTCCGCGTCGCGCCCGATGCCGCCATTCCCCGGCGCACAATAAAGTTGCGAGATCCGCGGCGACTGCCGCAGCTTCCATACCAGCGCGTGCTCGCGCCCACCGCTTCCTAGAACCAGAACTTTCATAAGCCGGAGAAAATCAAGGTTAGGGGTTGAAGCGGAACGGTGTCAAACCATCCGCCGGGAAAAAGAAATATGTGGGGATAGCCGCCCCCGGCTGTCCGTCGAGCGCAGCTCGGCCGCTTTTTGTCTCCACTCAATAACACTCCACACCGAAAATGCAAATCTCCAACTCCTCTTAAAATTGAGGTCCGTTGCCGGCAGCTGATTAATATCCGGCGCGCCGGCTTCATCGCAAGTCGTAACATGGCTTTAACGAGCCGTGCGTAGGCTGGGAGATTCATATAGTACTCGAATTTGCGTGGTTGACACTGGCGCATAGTTACTGTTAACTACGGTTAACAAAGTTAAGTACAGCGTGGTTAATTACTCTTGTTGCAGCTAGGTCATGAGACTGAAAGTTATTTTCGATTTCGCGAAGGCCGATACCGCTCAGTGCAGCCGGGCACGCCTCCGCCCCAGTCTCCAATTCGCCCAATTCGCGCTTGCCCTGGCCGCCGCCATCGCCATTGCCGCTCCCGCTTCCGCGCAACAGTCTCCTGCCCCTGCTCCTCCTCCTGCTCAAACTGACGCCGAGGCCGTCGCTGACCCCTCCGTCTCCGCCGACGACAACACCCAATCGATGCTGCCGCATTTCAAGGACACGCGCTTCTGGATCTCCGGCCAGACCAACTTCATTTTTCAAACTCATCCCGATTTTCACGCGCCCTACAGCGGACCGCATAGTCTCAGCCCGAAGTATGAAAAAGCCACCTCCCGCGTCATGACCCTCTACACGGGCATGCGCCTCAACGACTCCACCGAATTTCTCGTCGACATCGAAGAGGCCGGCGGTTCCGCGCTCACGCTCGGTTTCGGCCTCGCCGGAAACACCAATCTCGATATCGTCCGCAACCCCGCGCTCAGCAAAGCTCCCTACCTCGGTCGCGGCATCTTCCATAAAGTATTTGCCCTCAGCAAAGACAAAGTCGAGAACACGCGCAACTATCTTTCCCTCTTCGACGAACTGCCCCGCCGCCGCATCGAATTCCGCATCGGCAAATTCTCCATGCCCGATTTCTTCGACATCAATTCCGTCGGCTCCGACACTCACTTCCAGTTCGCGAATTGGACCATCGACAACAACGGCGCCTGGGACTATGCAGCCGACACGCGTGGTTACACTGTCGGCCTCACCGCCGATTACGAAGACCGCAACTGGGGATTCCGTTTCGCCGAAGCCCTCATGCCCAAAGTCGCCAACGGGATCGATCTGGTCTGGCAGCCGTGGCAGGCCCACGGCGAAAACTGGGAATACGAATTGCGCCGCGGCGTGCTTCCGAAAAGAACCGGTGTCGTCCGCCTGCTCGCCTTTACCAACTACGCCAACATGGGCATCTACCGCGATCAGATCATCCAGGCCGCGGCACAAGACACAACTCCCGACATCACCGCCCATCCTTGGCACATCACTCGAAAATATGGCTTCGGCATCAACACCGAGCAAACTCTCACGCACTACCTCACCGCCTTCGCCCGCTTCGGATGGGACAATGGCAAGACCGAGTCCTTCGCCTACACCGAGGTCGATCAAACCGTCGCCGAAGGCGTCGGCGCAAACGGCGCGTGGTGGCATCGCAAACAGGACCGCGCCGGCATCGCCTTCGTCAGCAACGCCATCAAAAAAGATCACCAGAATTATCTGGCCGCCGGCGGCCTGGGATTCCTCCTCGGCGACGGCCATCTCAACTACGGCCGCGAAAATATCCTCGAGTCCTACTACACCGTCCACGTCTGGCGCGGAATCTATCTCGCCCCCGGCCTCCAGCACATCAACAACCCCGGCTACAACCGCGACCGCGGCCCCGTAGTCGTCCCCTACTTCCGCGCCCACGTAGAGTTCTAGTTTGCGCGCGCATGTCGAGTTCTAACCCAAAGCCTTTGCCTGGAAATCTCGCCAACTTTTAAAGTTGTCATCCGCGAATGCCGGCGAAGCCGAACGCAGCCGAGGGACCTGCTGTCCTTGACCTCAAAACAAACCCCGCCCCCACTTGCAGCGCCGAAACCCGCTTTCCCCAAAAATCTTGTCAAGAGGCAAAAAACACACGTTTCCACCCAACCCCATGAAAGCATTCCAAATATAAAGTTCAAATCTTTTCCGGTTTACTCCCGCCAAATTGCTAGACTAGATATATAGAGTGGATTAAAGGCGCGGCCCACCGGTCGCGCCTTTTTCTTTTCCGGGACGAGTCAGGGGCGATGCAGATGGAGCAGTGGGAGAAGTTCAGGACGTTCAAACAACGGGGCGAATGGGTCGAGTTACTATTCATGGCAGCTGCGGCGTTACGCGGATTCGGAATCTCCAAGCCATGGGGAGATTCCGCGGCCTGCGATGTCGGTATCCATCACGGATCGAACTATTTACGCGTGCAAGTTAAGTCGAGCAGCTACCGGCGGGGCACTGGGTACTACTGCGAGTTCAAACCGCAGGATTTCCAGACCGGCTACAGCCTCGAGCAGGTTGATCTGTTCGCCGCCTATGTGATTCCAACGGACGCTTGGTACCTCATCCCCGCTGCTGTACTCCTGCGTCAGCACATTCAAGGCCTCCAGCTCTGCCCGGTGCGGCCCTCGACGCGATGCCCTTACCTCTATGAGAAGTACCGCGAAGCCTGGAAAATGCTCGCCAAGAATCGGTGCGCCCTGTCGCGTCTCGGAAATCGCTAGAGGGCTGCGCCCGTTATTCGGCTTGTCATTCCGACCCTGAGCAGAGCGAAGGGGAGGAATCTGCTGTTTGCTTGCGCCGCCAGGGAGCCGCCTATCGCAGAAGCCGTCGCCTGGAAGGCCATCGAAATCGTCGCGTGGAAGCTTCGTGGAAGGGCACGGCTTCAGCCGTGCCGCAAAGGTCACAAATCTAAACGGCTTCAGTCGTTGAGGTTCGCTCTCGCAGCCAGAACACGACGTTACGAATACGGAACAGATAGAAAATTCTACTCGTCGCTGTTCCATTTAGGATATATTTCACGCTTAGTGAAGAGCTTCGATACGTCGGGCCATCCTCCTCAAAGGTGAACTAGATTGCAATCAGTGTTTTGGACAAATCCATCGGTGCGCGCTCTCAGTCGTGGACGTGATCCTATTGAGGCAATAACCTCAGAGGCCAGAGATCTTGTTTTCCGCGCACTGGAGCTTGGCTGGCAAGGCCCGCCTTTTGATCCATTCAAACTTGCCGAGTTATTAGGGATTCAGACCCAGCCTACAACAGAAGTGCTGGATGCGAGGACAGTGCCGGTTGGGGGTCGTTTCAGGATTGAGTTCAACCCTGACAGACCACGAAGACGAACTCGATATTCCGTCTTTCATGAAATAGCACACACGCTTTTTCCGGATTGTGCAGACACGATCCGTCATCGTGGTACGCACAACGCAGCCAGACGCGATGACTGGCAATTAGAAACTTTGTGCAACATGGCTGCGGCTGAATTCCTTTTGCCTACAGGGGCACTAAAGCAAATCGATACTTTGCGGGCTTCTGTCGATACAGTTTTGGCGTTACGGGAAAAATACGAAGCCTCTGCTGAAGCAGCCCTTCTTCGCATCTGCCGCTTGACGAGCGAAACGGCGTTGGCATTTTCTTCTCATCGCGATGCAGCTGGGCGATACGTAATCGACTATGCAACGCCTACAGCGAGCGCCGCCCAATGGTCACTCCGGCCTGGATGGAACCTACCAACGAAAACTGCAGCTGCCGAGTGCACTGCCATCGGCTTCACAGCTAAGCAAAGCGAACACTGGTCTCCATTAGGGGATGTGAACTTGGAATGCGTAGGTATTGCACCATTCCCGCTGGACATTTATCCCCGCGTAATTGGCTTTCTACGACCGCCGCAGGAACAATCTAGGGCCGGGCTGCCGATAACGTATGTTCGAGGTGACGCGACCTCAACTCGGGGAGACGGTAGCAAGGTACTGGTGCAGGTCGTTAATGACGGTGCTTTTACGTGGGGAGGGGGGGGCTTTGCAGCAGCCGTAAAGAATAAATGGCCCTCGGCACAGCGCGCCTTTACTCTAGAGGTGACGAACGACAAAGCAAAGTTGAAGCTCGGAAATGTGATTGCGAATGAACTACAGCCCAATGTGGTCTTGACCAGCCTTGTTGCACAACATGGATATGGCCCGTCGCCACGTCCCCGCATTCGCTACGGGGCGCTTCGTGATGGTTTATTGCAAGTGGCCAAGATCGCCAAAGCAAAAAACGCTACAGTTCATATGCCCCGTATAGGAACAGGACTGGCTGGCGGCGCTTGGCCCGTCGTTGAGGAAATCGTCCGTGAAGTTCTAGTTCAAGCCGCAATAAAAGTGTTCGTGTATGACTTACCTCAGGGGAAGGAAAGGGCCAAGGCACAGCAAGACCTAGCGTTCACAGCGTAAGGGCGGTGCAATGCCAAAACTGATCGTTCTAATTTCTGGAAGTGTCTCTGCAGGCAAAAGCACGCTTTCTGACAATCTACGGAGGCAGTACACTGCAAGCAGGCTAAAGACGAAGGACGTTCTGCAAGACCTAGCTCTCTCGAAACTTAAGAAGACGTTGCCAGCAGAACGGACGGCTCTACAACAATTCGGAACCGAACTCGACAAAGAAACCGGCGGGGAGTGGGTTCTCAATGCGCTGAAAAGACATATTGTCGACGGAAAAATAGGGCAAGACGATGTAGTTGTTGTTGATGCAGTTCGAATTCTCGAACAAATAAAAGCGATCCGCAAGTCGTACGGTTTTGCTGTCAAGCACGTCCATCTGGAAGCGTCGCCGCCTGCTCTCGCCAAGCGATACAAGGCTCGTGGAAATGTCAGCTTAAAAGAGCTGCGCACTTATTCCGCGGTCGAGAAAGACCCGACGGAATCGCGCGTCGCGCTCTTAAGAAATTCGGCAGACTTTGTTGTAAACACAGAGCGCTGCACAGCGGAAGATGTTTTGGTTCGCGTAGCAACCTACTTGGGATTGGTTACTCGCGATTATTCTCGGTTGGTTGACGTGTACGTAGGAGGGCAGTTTGGGAGCGAAGGTAAAGGCCATATCATTTCTTACGTAGCTCGCGAATATCAGGTACTTGTGCGTGTCGGAGGTCCCAATGCCGGGCACAAAGTCTTCATGGATGAAGGGGCAGTCACACATCATCAGCTACAGCTTCTGATAGGCAACCAGCAACGGTAGTGTCCCGTGATGTCGAGTCGAGTGCGAAAAGTTGTTATGGTGTGCCGTACTTATCCCATAAGAGTGCAGGATCCGCCCAAAGGCACTTCTGGACCAATGTCTCTCCCAATCGAATGGAGCGATGTGGCACAGCGTAGTGGCATCGCCTTGGCAAAGCTGAAGAAAACCGAGAAGACTTCCACTACGAATCGTGATCGCCGGGTCAGCGAGTTTGACTGGGCTCTGCTTCGTAAGGCCGCCGCTTTGAACGGCCCGACAGACGTGGCCCTAACATTCGCAGACTACTTACACAAAAACAATGAAAATGCTCGACGATTCGAACAGTTGAACGTTGATGACATCCAGTTCATTGAACAAGTAGAGATAGTTGCTGCTGCCCCTGTGAGTTTGATTTCTACTAGGTTCGACTTCCGTAGCATCATAGATCGGCGGGCGTGGTAATGAGTGTTACGCCGACGGAATTGGCCACGCACTATCCGCGCCTGTATCACATGGCAGAAGGCAGCAGCTGGGAAAGTATCCAGCGTCACGGGCTGCTTAGCACTGAAGCCCTTCTAAACCTTTTCCTAGTGCCGGTGGCAGACCGCCCTGCCATTCTCTCCACACAGAGGAATAAGTCAGTCCCCATTAAGCATCCGGATCACGGCGTAGCCACGATCAGAGACCAAAAACCTCTTAATCGATCCAAGCTTGAAAAGAAAGCCCTCGAGGGATGTTCTTTCGAGCAATGGCTCAACATGCTGAACTCTCGCGTGTTCTTCTGGCTGTGCAAAGAACGTCTCCAGACACTGATGTGTGCGCGCGAATACTGCAGCCAAACTCATGTCGTGCTCATATTGGACACATTGCGGCTTGCCACTGACTTTCAACAATCCATCACCCTTGCTCCGATGAATACCGGTAACACGCGCCCATTCGCTCACAAACGTAGTTTGCAGACATTCTGTCGGATGGTGGACTATCCGTTTGAAGAGCGTCTGCATCGGGGTCTGTACTATACAGTTGTCGAACTTGCTGTTGAGGGCGGGGTAACCAAAATCATGGATTATTTGATCGAAGCGGCGGAGATGAAATGCTCAACGTGTGATAAAGACAATCAAACGATTCGCACAGTCAGAAAGCTGTATCCTTAACCTTTCAACAACTGCCGCAACACATACTGCAAGATCCCGCCGTTCGCGTAATACAGCGCTTCCTGCGGCGTATCGATGCGGACCAGAGCGTTGAACTCGATATCTGGACTGCCTTTCGCCGACGCGCGCACTTTCACTTTGCTTCCTGCGGCGAACTTCTCGACCAGGTCGCGGATGCCGGTGATCTCGAATACTTCCTCACCGGTCAGCTTGAGCGACTCGGCATTCTGCCCCGCGGGAAATTGCAGCGGCAGCACGCCCATGCCCACCAGATTCGAGCGGTGGATGCGTTCGTAGCTTTCGGCGATCACGGCGCGCACGCCCAGCAGGGCCGGGCCTTTGGCGGCCCAGTCGCGCGAGGAGCCTGCTCCATATTCTTTGCCCGCGAGAATCACGAGCGGCGTGCCGGCCGCGCGATATTTTTCTGACGCATCGAAGATCGACATTTCGGTTCCCGTGGGCAGATGCCGCGTGAATCCGCCTTCGGTAGCGACCAGCTTGTTGCGCAGTCGGACGTTGGCAAAAGTTCCGCGCACCATCACTTCGTGATTGCCGCGGCGCGAACCGTAAGAATTAAAATCCCCCGGCTTCACGCCATGTTCCTGCAAATATTTTCCCGCGGGACTATCTTTCTTGATCGATCCCGCCGGCGAAATGTGGTCGGTGGTGACGCTGTCGCCGAGAACCGCCAGCACGCGCGCCTTCTTGATGTCGTGCACCGGCTCCGGTTTCACCGCCATGTCGTCGAAATACGGAGCCTGGCGAATGTAAGTGGAATCTTTTTCCCACGCATAGGTCTCGCCCTTAGGCACGGCGAGCCCGCGCCAGCGCTCGTCTCCCGAAAACACGTCGGCGTAAGATTTCGAGAACATGTCCGACGAAATCGATTGCTGCAAGGTCTCTTCAATCTCGCGCTGCGACGGCCAGATGTCGGCCATGTACACCGGTTGCCCGTCGCGGCCTTTGCCAATCGGGTCCTTGCGCAAGTCAATGTCGATGCGCCCCGCCAACGCAAATGCCACGACCAGCGGCGGCGACATCAAATAGTTCGCGCGCACTTCCGAGTTGATGCGGCCCTCAAAATTGCGATTCCCGGAAAGCACTGACGCGACGACCAACTCGTTCTCGTCGATCGCCTTCGAAACTTCTTCCGGCAGCGGCCCCGAGTTGCCGATGCAAGTCGTGCATCCATAACCGACCAGATGAAACTTCAATTTCTCGAGATACGGCGTTAACCCAGCCTTCGCCAGATACTCGGTCACCGTTTTCGATCCCGGAGCCAGAGAAGTTTTCACCCACGCCGGCATGGTCAAACCCTTTTCGACGGCTTTTTTCGCCAGCAACCCCGCGCCAATCAGCACCGAAGGATTCGAAGTGTTGGTGCACGACGTGATCGCCGCAATCACGACACTGCCGTGCTTCAGCGAATTCTTCACCGACGCCGGCACATGCTCATGAACGTTCGGATCTTCCACGCCGATCGCAGCAGGGCTGCCACCTTCAAGTTCCCAGTGCTCCTTCGTCGTGGTCTTGTTTGCGGCCGCGGTTGACGTTGATGCAGCCGCAGCCTTCGGCTTGATCAGCGAAGGCAACGCCTTCTGAAACGACTCGCCCGCCTGCGACAACACCACGCGATCCTGTGGACGCTTCGGCCCCGCCAGACTCGGCTCCACGGTTGCAAGATCGAGCGAAAGCAGTTCAGAGTACTCCGCCTCCGCGGTCTTCTCGTCGTGAAAAATTCCCTGCTCGCGTGCATAAGCCTCGACCAACGCAATCTGCTCCTCGCTGCGTCCAGTCAACCGCAAATATTTCAACGTCTCTTTATCAATCGGGAAAATTCCACAAGTTGCCCCGTATTCTGGGGACATATTGGCGATTGTGGCGCGGTCTGCGAGCGGCAGGTCGCGCAGGCCCGGGCCAAAGAATTCGACGAACTTTCCTACGACGCCGTGCTTGCGCAGCATTTCGGTGACGGTGAGAACGAGATCGGTCGCGGTCGCGCCTTCGCGCAATCTTCCGGAAAGCTTCACGCCCACTACCAGCGGAATCAGCATGGACACCGGCTGCCCGAGCATCGCCGCCTCAGCTTCAATCCCACCGACGCCCCATCCCAACACCCCCAACCCATTAATCATGGTTGTATGACTGTCTGTTCCGACGAGCGTATCGGGATACGCCACGCGTTTGCCGGGAGTTTCATTGACGAAGACTACGCGGGCTAGATATTCGAGGTTGACTTGATGGACGATGCCGGTGTCTGGGGGGACGATGGAGAGGTTGCGGAATCCGGTTTGGCCCCAGCGCAGAAAAGAATAGCGCTCTTTGTTGCGTTGGAATTCGAGCAGGGCATTTAGATCGAAAGCTTGTGCCGTGCCGAACTCGTCGACTTGAACCGAGTGGTCGATGACCAATTCGACCGGTTGCAGGGGATTGATCAGCGCGGGGTCGCCGCCCAGAGTTTTCATGGCGTCACGCATGGCGGCGAGATCGACGACGCAAGGGACGCCGGTGAAATCCTGCAAGAGGACGCGGCTGGGGGTGAAGGCAATTTCTTTTTCCGGCTTCGAATACCTGTTCCAGGCGGCGAGGGCGCGAATTTCGTCCTTGGTCACGTTGCGCCCGTCTTCGGTTCGCAGCAAGTTTTCCAGCAGGATGCGCAGCGAGAAGGGCAGGTGTTTGGTCGAGATGCCTTGCTGGTCGAGCGCGTCGAGGCGGTAAATTTCGTATTCTTTGTCGCTGACCTTGAGGGTAGATTTGCTGTTGAAACTATTCACGGACATGAGATGGCCTTCCCTGGAAGGATGACTTCGCGCACGCCGCAGGACAGCCGCGGGCGGTTGTTCTCCTACATAGATCGCAACTCCCTAGTGTAATTCGTTTCGCGGGAAATTGCGTGGCGAGGGATGAGAAGGCTTTAACCACAGAGGGCACAGGGGCTCACATAGAATCGAGCAGTAAAGTTAGGGGCTCCGCTCCAGATTTGATAGATCACTACTCCGAACATGAAGACGAGATAAATGCGGAGCGCCCAGAACAAGATCTTCTCGGTACGCGTCAACTGGCGGCGCGGGCAGTGATGTTTTTCCTTCGCGGAGATGAGTTGGTCCGGTTCGAGGGAGTTGACGACGGAGGCCAGATCTTCGCTGCTGATATCGGAGTCGTCGGGGTTGAAATGTGCTTCCATTACTTTCCCCCCAGCAACGCGAGGGCGTGGGGTGCGACTACGCTCACGCCGAACAGGAGCCCGGCTGCGACGAGGATAAGCACTACGCCGAGCGCAAGAATGTTCGCCCAGGTAGGACTCACCAGATCGCCCATGATTTCGCGGTCGTTCACCAGCATGTAGAGAAAAAGAAGCGCGGGGGGCATGGCCAGGACTGCAATCACGTTGACCAGCAGCACGATGTAAACCAGCGGGATGTCGGGGATTAATACCAGGCCGGCGGCGGCCGCGGCTTCGAGAATCAGGACCAGATAAAAAGATTTTCCCTGCTGAAAGGGCAGATTCAGGCTGTGCGGGCGGTGCGCGACTTCTCCGAAGGCGTACGCGGAAGAAGTTGAAATCGTGATGGCCGCCACCATTCCGGCTTCAAAAATGCCAAGCGCAAACAGAGCCGATCCCCAGTGTCCGACGAACGGTTGCAGAGCCTGGGCGAACTCGGCGCCTTCGAAATTTCCGGCGGACATGCCGTGCGCGAACAGAGGCGCGGTCGCGACGATCGTCGCGAGTGCGGCCAGCGCCGCCAGGGTCGCGCCCAGAACGGTGTCGATGCGGCCGAAGCGAATATCGTGAGTGGTCAGGCCTTTGTCGGCGATGGCGCTCTGCTGGAAAAAAAGCATCCAGGGAGTGACCGTTGCGCCGATGTTGGAGAGCAGGAAGAGAACCGTTTCCGGTGTAACTCCGCCGGGCAGGGGCTTCCAGGTAAACAGTGCGCTGCCGATCGCACCCCAGTGTGGATGGCTCAACAGAGCGACCGGGATGAATATCAGGTTGAACATGGCGGCGAACAGAGTGATGCGCTCCCAGGTCCAGTAGCGGTGTGCCATCAAAGCGACGAACAGCACCAGCCATGCGCCAATGACGGCGACCGCGGGGCGAATGCCGAAGAATCCCAGGCCCGCGCGGATGGCGATGAATTCGGTGACCAGCGTGAGGAAGTTGCCGACCATCAGGTCGATCATGGAAAACCATCCCCAGAAAGGGCCGAAGCGGTCGAAGATGAGTTCGGCATGGCCGCGATGCGTGGCCGCGCCGAGACGCACTGTCATTTCCTGGACGATGCACGCCATGACGAACGTGAGCACAACGAAGGGCAGAAAGAATCCGATGCCGTAACGCGCGCCGGTCCCGGCGTAGGACAGCATGCTGGGGCCGTCGTTTTCGCCGAGCATGACGAGGATGCCGGGGCCGACGAGAAGCCAGAGCAGCCGGGCGCGCGACCACGGGCCGCGTTGAGTGCGCGTGGTGAGGACACGTTCGCGGTCGTGGGCGCGATCGATATCCTCGTGGGTGATGACGAGGCCTGAGGGTGCGGTCAGCCGAGCATCGGGGACGCGCAAGGGCGAATCCCTCCGCGGCTTCGATGGTGCCTTCAGGTCGTCCATTTAGAGACGGTCAATTGACGGGCGGTAGAGCGGAGGTCCCGTGAACCTATATGCAGCAGAAAGTATTAGCAGAAGTATATAGCAGAACGTAAACTATGGTTAACTAAAATTTGTGGAGCGGCAGTCGGTGGGATCGATACAGGCGACTGGACAGAGTTGTGGCGCGGGAGATCCCTCCCTTCGCCTGAAGAACGGCTCGCTTCGGGATGACAACTCGATGTGACTGGGCTCGGGTCACAGCGACTGGCGTGATAGCGGCAGGCAATTACTCGCGTTTAAGCACATTCCTCGTTCCGCAGTTTGGGCAGCAGCGAGATTGAGGCCGGTGCTTTAGTGGCTTGTTCTCCGCGGCGTACGAGGACGATTGCGGCGAGGATGGCAACTGACGCCAGCACGACGCGCATGGTGAGCGGCTCGGATGCTAGGAGCCATCCCAGGAATACGGCAACCACTGGATTCGCGTAAGTGTGGGTCGCGACCAGCGCCGGCGGGCAGCGCTGCAACAGCCAGGTGTAAGCCGTAAACGCCACCACCGAACCGAAAACGATGAGGTAGGCCAGGCCCACAATTGAATGGAGAGAAATGGCGGCCCAATGGGTGGCATGAAATTCCCCGGTGAGGCCTGCGGCTGCGAGCAGCATAGCCGCGCCGCAAAGCGTGGGCAGCGCAGTTCGGCCGAGAGCGTCCTCAGGCAATTTGAGCCTGGGCGAGATCACGACCCCGGCCGACCATGAGAGCGAGCCCAGCAGCACGGCCAGCACTGCGAGCAGGCTCGATCCTTTCATCGTCAACTCGGCGCCCGCCAGTATTGCGACTCCGAGCACGCCCAAACCCAATCCCAGAGCGCTCAGCCGGCTGATCCGCTGCTGCCCCATGAACCACGCCAGCACAAGAATGAACATGGGTTCGGTCGCGACGAGCAAGGCTGCGAGACCGGAGCCTACATATTGTTCTGCCCAGTGCAGCGAGCCGTGGCCGATCAGAAAGAACAATGTTCCCAAGACGCATCCTGAAATCCAATGTGCGCGGGTGGGACGAAAGCCGCGAGCCCAGGCCCAAGCGAACATAATCACTCCGGCAATCGAGTGCCGAATGCCGGCAGTGACGAGCGGAGGAATGGTTTCGACTGCGTAACGAATTGCGAGATAGGTCGACCCCCAGACGATATAGATGGCCGCGAAGGCAAGCGCCAGCTGAGTGGAATACGCACGGCTGCGAGCGGTTGCAGGTCTAAGTGAGTTGGGCACAATCACGCGTCTGCCTCCAATGTTAATGATCTTTTCGGCTATAACCTTTTCCTGCCCGGCCAACTCTTCGTTGGCGGTTGCTTGCTGAGGATTGGGTGCCGTAGCTTCGAGCGCCGACTTGAGTCGTCATAAGCTAACCGCCAAAAGCGCAATTACGAGTTAGGTCGATAATAATCGTTAGCTCCTAACTTGTCAAGTGTGTTTTAATGGTTAGAGAAGATCGCGAAAGGAAAATCCGCTGGACCAGAAGAGGGAAGAGGAGAAAATCGCAGGTCGGTATCCGCCGCGCTTCGATTTGATTGCGGGGAACGTGTGCCTCGACTTCGTGAACACGCTCGACGACCGTCACATCTTGCCGAAAGAGTTGCTCGTTACGTATAGCGATCTCGTGCGCTTCGGCGAGGATGCGGGGCTGCTCGATGGGCGTCAGGCGGATGGGTTGCAGGAGCGGAGCCGCATCAATCCCGGCGGCGCGCAGGAAGCGCTGGTGCGGGGCAGAGAGTTGCGGGAAGCGATTCACGATGTATTTTGGGAAGTCATTAATCGGCGGCCAGTGCCTCCGGCTGCGCTCGCGAAGCTCAACGCGTTTGCGCAGGACGCGGCGATGCACATGAGCCTGGTTACGGTGAGAGGCGGCTTCGCGTGGAAGTTCGACGATGTCCGCGACTTCGATCGCGTGCTGTGGCCGATTGCGCGCGCGGCGGGCGATCTGCTGGCGACGGAGCAACTGGCCTATGTGCGGGCATGCTTCTCGAAGAGCTGCGAGTGGTTTTTTCTGGATACCAGCAAAAATCATCAGCGCCGCTGGTGCGATATGACGCGGTGCGGGAATCGGGAGAAGTTCCGGAATTTTTATCGGCGGCAGAAGAGCGCTTCGTCGAAGCGAAAACATCCCACTACTCGCGGACAAAGATCTTGACCACAGAGGGCACAGGGGTTCACCGAGGCAAATCCGGCACAGCAGTTCCCTCCGCTTCGGTCGGGATGACAATTTCTCGAGGTGTCTAACGGGCCGATGTTGTGGCGGGGATCGGCGTTTCGGGGGCGAGCGGGAGATGGACTTCGAGGGTGCCGACGCGGTTGCTGGATTTGTCGCGGACGCCGATGCGAATCCAGGAGGCGGCGGCGGGAACGTAAATCTCCTGGCGGACGCGGAAGACGCCGGACTTGCTGGTCTCCGGGTTGACGGAAGTTTCTCCGCTGGCGTTGTTGATGACGCCGTTGAGCATGCGGCTGTCGTCATCGAAGGCGGCGGCGGCGAATTCGAATTGCGCGGGCTTGCTGCCGGCGGCTTTCGAGACGAGAGCTTTGTCAGTTACGCGGTAATCCACCAGATATTTCTGTACGTCGACGGACGACATCGGTTTGTCTTTTTTGCGCGTGCCGGCATAGCCCGGCTGCTCGGCCAGTTGGGCCATTTGTTCTGCCGTGGCTTTCGCGGGAATGCCGTCGGCGCGGACGTGCGCGGAAAAGAGAAGATCGTGGAGCATGGGAGCGCCGTGTTTCATATTGGGTTGAAGCGTATCGTTTTCGGCGGTGGCGACGGACGCGGCCGCCGGTTGATCTTTGGATAATTGCGGTCGGGCCGAGTAAGCGCCCATGAAATAGAAGCGGCGATAAGCGAGTTGATATCCCTTTTGGTCGAGCTTCACGCGAATGCTGCGGCGTCGGCCTTCATCGCTGGTGTTGGTGGGCGAGTAAGTCAACTCGTAGTAATTGCCATCGACCTCGGTGGCTTCCTCGAGTGCGCCGGTGATGTCGTTGGTGCTCCACCAGGCGCGGCCGCCGGTGGCCTCGGCAATGGCTTTCTGCACCATGTAGTCGGTGATGGCGGAATCGAAGGTGCTTTCGGTTTGCATGACTTGCACCATTCCAGCGGCGTCAGCCTGGCCGCCGGAACCCAATTCTCCGAGGCCGCTGGTTGGGTGTTGGCCCGTCGCGCCCGCTGCGGTCATTTGGGCGCCGGCAGTGGCGGTCTGGCTGGCGGCGCCGCCGTTTGGTCTTGCTCCGGTTAATTGGCCGGGAGGATTGACAGGCACGCCACCGACATTGATGGGATAAATCGCCACCTCGGCGCGGGTCAGCACATTGAGTTCGGCTTTGATGTCGTCCTCGTATTCGCGCGGATCTTCGCGGCGGGGAGCGAGCGCAAGCGGAAAAGTTCCGGCCAGCCAGATCAAATTCTTGTGTCCGGGAACGCCTTCGAGAAACTGCGTGACCTGGGTCAGGATATTCATGGTCGAGACGGGGTCGCCGAAGCCGAGATTCTTGCCCATCATGAAAACCATGGGGACGTGCGGCTTGGGATGCGAAGGATCGAGGGCGGCGTACAGAAGACTCTTGTCGTCGGTGAAACCCTGCACCAGGGCGAGAGTGTCGGAGTGAACGAAGAGGGCGAAGCGGGTTCCGTCGGGCTTCTTCTTGATGAAGTTCATGACCTGGCGTCGGGCGTCGGGCTGGTCGGCGATCTCGATGTTGACGAGGTCGTAAAGAATTACGTAGAGCGGGCCGCGCTCCGGGACGGGGGGAATATTCACGAAGTTGTTCGTCGGGAGATGGGTGTTGGGGGGAATAGAGATCGATGGCGTATCGAACTCGTGGACATCGAAGGAGAGAATGTTTTGCGGGCGGCCGTCTTCGGTAAGGACGAAATCTTTGGCGGCGAGACCGTGAACCGCCATATTGTTCTGGTCGCGAACGACGACGTCGACGACGACGCGGCGGACGGTGCTACGGAAGGTGGGGATGTCGGATGAGGCCTGCGCCGATTGGGTGGCGGGCGCGGAAGAGTCGGATTGAGCGGGCAGAAGGGTACAGGCGAGGCTGAGGAATATCGGAATTGCGCAAATGCGGGAGCGAAACATATGAGACGCCTCCGATCAACTTATTAAGTGGATGCCCAAGCGGAATGATTGTCAAGCGAGCGGGCGGAAGATAGAACTCTTTCGAGAATCGGCTGCAATGGGTAACTACGATGCTATTGGACTCGTTGCATCAGTGTCGCTGGTTCGTGTGGATTGAAGGCGATGTCTCCGGTATACGTCGCAGTTATGTTGTGACGGCCTTGTCTCAAGGACGATGTAGTAAATGCCGCAGTGCCACTGGCAAGCGGAACGTTTGCCAGAATAATTGCACCATCCTTAAAAACTACGGTGCCCGAAGGAGTCGAAGATTTAGTCACGCTGCCCTTAACAGTAGCTGTAAAGGTCACGGGTTGGCCCAGGCGGGAGGGGTTAGGCGAACTTGTGATCTGCACGTAAGTTCCGGCTGCATTGAGCAGAACACTGAAAGTGTCGTCCACATTGTTAACCACCACAAGGTCCGCAGAGCCGTCGTGGTTCAGGTCGACAGCCACGACGTCGGAAGCGCCGGCGCCGGTTGAGAGAAATATTGAACCAGGGAACGTGCCATCTCCTTGCCCGGTTAAGACGTCGACGTCATTGCCACTGTAATCTGACACGGCCAAGTCGGCCTTGCCATCAAGATTGAAATCGGAAACGACGATCGCGCCCGGATTGCCGCCTGCGTACCATTGGCCGATGTTCGTGAATGTGCCATTGCCATTACCCTGCAGAATGACGACGGTATTGAAGAGGTAATCTCCGATTGCCAGGTCAAGTTTCTTATCGCCGTTGAAGTCTCCAGCAGCGATCGCATAAGGCTCCTCCATGCCGGAATAGGCCAGCGGGGACTGGAACGTGCCATCTCCGTTTCCGAGCAGGATCGATACGCCGGTCGAGTTGTAGTAGGGGTAAGGCTGGGTGGAGGCGACGTCGAGGTTTCCATCACTGTTGAAGTCGCCGACCGCCACGCCGTCACCGTACACGCTTTCCAGTTGGCCATTCTGAAAATTCCCCTTTCCATCTCCCAGAAGTACTTGACTGCTGCCGTTGCCCCCGACAAACAAGTCCAAGTTGTGATCATGATTAAAGTCGCGGGCGACGGCCACAATCGAGGCGCCGCCGAGAGTGGTCTGGAAGTAGACCGGAGGGTTGAATGAGCCGTCGCCATTGCCTGAGAGGAAGGCGAGTCCGTTGCCAGAAGTGTCTCCGCCCACGACCGCGAGATCGAGTTTGCCATCGTGATTGAAGTCTCCGACAGCCACCGAGCCGGTAACGTAGAAAGTGAGGTTGTAGATCGTTGGGCCGCTAAAGGTCCCGTCGCCGTTACCAAGAAAAACCGCAACTTGGTTGTAGGTGCTGGAGATTGCGAGATCGGGATTGCCGTCGTGGTTGAAGTCGCCGACCGCCACGCGAACTGTGTGAGAGATGCCGCTGGTCGTAGTCGTCGCAGCCGCGAAGCGGATCGGGCGCGCCGAAGCTGTCGGGAGAGCGAGTAGAGATGCCAGGATTGCTATCGCGAGGGTCCGACAAAACATGGTGAAATCTCCCGGGACTTGAAAAATCCGAGGAATCTTACATGTAATTCGACACCCTGCATAGAGCGAAAAGAATTTCACACATTGCAGCCGACAAACGGTAGTCCACTTACGGCATGATGGATGGACAAACGCCTCCAATCGAAATCTTCGCGAAAACAGAAGCCCCACTTCTCGCGCAAAGAACGCGCGAGAAATGGGGCACCCGACTGCACTTGGGGGAAACTTGTCGCTAACGTTTATCCCTTCACGATTTTTTTCGTTTTCTCGTCCCAGACGGCAACGTCCTGGTTGAAGTAAGAGAAGTTTGCCAAGTGGCAGCCGATGGCGGCGTGGTTGCCGAAGACTTCGTTTTCGACGACGGGTTTGCGGGTGCGCACGGCATTGTAGAAGTTGGTCTGGTGATCGACGGTGTCGCTGTATCCGCGAGGCAGGGCGTAGGACTCGCCTTCCTCTTCGGTTTTCGATACCAGGGCGGGTGGCATGGGGTGGTCCAATTGCCACTGCTGGAGATATTGGTCGCGCAGCGCCTTTGGCCAACCGTAAATCGAATAGTCTTCAGGCCGGGGACGCGTGTCCTGCGGCTTGTAGCTTAGAGTCGCGTCTTTGATGATCATGGTGCCTTTGGTGCCGTAGAAGCCGATGAACTCTCCGCCGTCGTTGTTGAGGTTGCAGCGCAGGGTGACGCGGCAGTTGGGATACTCGTAGAGAGTTTCGATCAGGTCGGGGAATTCGCGGCCGTCTTTGAAATGGAACAGACCGCCGGAGGACATGGCGCGCTGCGCGGGCTGATTGATGCCGGTGATGAACTGGATGCCAGAGAGTAGGTGTACAAAAAGATCGCCGCCGAGGCCTTCGCCGTAATCCGTGAAGCAGCGCCAGCGGAAGAAGCGGACGGGATCGAAGGGGCGCTTGGGGGCATTGCCCAGGAAAGTGTTCCAGTCGATGGTCTTTTCGCTGGCGTCGGGGGGAACGGGATAAACCCAGGCGCCGCTGGGAGAGTTGCGGTCCCAATAGGCGTTGATGGAGAAGACTTCGCCGAGTTTGCCGGAGTCGTAAATTTCTTTGGCTTTGGCGTAGAGGATGGAACTGACGCGCTGGCTGCCGATGCACACCATGCGTTTATTTTTTTGCGCGGCTTCCATCATGGCGAATCCGTCTTCCACGGTGTGCGACATGGGCTTCTCGCAGTAAATGTCTTTGCCGGCGGCGCAGGCATCTTCGAAGATGTGGCGATGTTGGTGGTCCATGGTGGCGATGAGGACGGAGTCGACGTCCTTGCGGTCGAGGATGGAGCGATAGTCGCGGGTGGCGGGGACGCTGGGATTCTTGACGGATTCCTGCGCGGCGGTGTGGCGGCTGTCATAAAGATCGCAGACGGCGACGCACTGAATGCCGGGAACGCTGAGCGACGCTTCGAGATGCTCGCATCCGCGAATGCCGGTGCCGATGGATGCGAAGCGGATGGTATCGCTGGGAGCGACCGGACGGGGTGATGCGGAAAGCAGATGAGGCTGCAGGATATTTTTGGCTACAGTCGAGGCGGCGAGAGCGCCCGCTCCAAGGTTGATGAATTGACGGCGAGACAGGGGAAACTTAGCCATGAGATTTTCGCCTCACAAAATGTTGGTCGAATTTTGGTCCAATTTTGTTCAAGAGCATCCGTGACAGCGCTCGGCCGGCGCGGAGGGGTTCCGGGGAGGAATTATTGCACAAGAGCGGTGGAGTTAGGAAAACGATTTTCTAGGCATTAATTGCACGGGCGTACCCATAAGCAGAGCGGCAGTCCTGGCGCTTCAGTCGTTGAGAATGGGCAGCCAAGACCCGATTGAAGTCATTATGCTTCCCGGCCGATGACACAAGAACACTAAGACCTCAGTAATTAGACCCGGCTCATGAACGACGCACGCTACTGGACCGCAATCAGACTCTTCCTGGATATTTTGTCATGCCTATTATTGGGCGCAGGCTTGGCCGGCACGAGCTGGGCCGATGGCCCTGAAAGCGATCAAAACAGCAGCGTGACCCTTAAACATCTGAGCCTGGAGCAGCTCGGCGATGTGGAGGTGACGACCGCTTCCAAGGAGCCCGAGCAGGTTTGGCGAACTCCGGCTGCGGTCTACGTTCTTACCCAGGAGGACATTCGAAGGTCTGGGGCCACAAGCATTCCGGAGGTTCTTCGACTCGTGCCTGGCGTTGAAGTTGCCAGAGTCAATTCGAGCGTGTGGGCCGTAGGCATACGCGGATTCGGCAGCGGCTTCTCGAAATCGGTATTGGTATTGATCGATGGCCGCAGCGTCTACACTCCCCTGTTCGCCGGGGTCGAGTGGAATCTTCAAAACCTGCTCCTTGCCGACGTCGACCGCATCGAGGTGATTCGCGGGCCCGGAGGGACGATCTGGGGATCGAATGCGGTCAACGGCGTGATCAATATTATTACGAAGAGTGCCAAGGAAACTCATGGAGAGCTCGCCACCGCGGGCGCGGGAAATTCCGATCGAGGTGCAGGAGCAATCCGGTATGGCGGCGGCCATGGTGATGGGTTCGACTACCGCGCCTATGCCATAGGATTCGGGCGCTCACCTGGCTACCACGTGAACGGCGACAACTATGATGATTGGCAGTTAGGGCAAGCCGGTTTTCGGGCGGACTCGAGTCCAACCGCTCGTGACAGGCTCACCGTTCAGGGTGACCTTTACAAAGGCCATATCGGACAGCAGATCGGCATCGCTTATCTTTCGCCGCCGGCCCAGCTGAACGTCGATGGAACGCAATATGTGTCGGGGGGAAACCTCCTCGCGCGCTGGCGTCGCGAACTAAGCGGCGGCTCCGATTTTCAGGTTCAAGCCTATTATGACCGGACCTACAGGCTGGGGCCGCAACTGGGGGAGACTCGAAATACCTTTGACTTTGATGCAATTCACCATTTCGTCCTCCAGCGAAATGAGATTGTCTGGGGACTGGGAGCGCGCTGGAGTCCCAGCGACCTGATCCAAACGGTCGCGACCGTTAATTTCCTGCCCCATCACGAGGCCGACAATCTCTATAGTCTGTTTGCACAGGACCAGATCGCAATCGTTCAGAACAAACTCTGGTTAACGGTTGGGTCGAAGTTCGAACACAACATTTTCACCGGTTGGGAAAACCAACCGAGCGGGCGCGTTTTGTGGACGCCTACTCCTCATCAGACATTCTGGGGAGCCGTATCGCGCGCGGTGCGCACGCCTTCCCGCGTTGACGAGGATCTGCAACTGACGGGGTTTGTCAGCAATGCCCCGCCTGCTCCGCTTTACGTCTGCGTCTGCGACAACGGGAAGTTTGTTTCGGAAACGCTGTTGAGCTATGAAGCGGGGTATCGGAAGCTGGTGAATTCGCGGCTTTACCTGGTTGTGGCCGCCTTCCACAACAAGTATAACGACCTCGAAAGTTATGGAAACGCCACGGTTTCGATCGTGAGTTCGCCTCCACCCGGCTACACTCTGCTCTCGCTTCCATTCGCCAACGGCATCATGGGCTCTACGAATGGAGGAGAAATAGCGCCGGATTGGAAGGCGGCCCGGTGGATGGAATTGAAGGCGTCTTATTCCTACTTGAGCATGGATCTGCTGGATAAGCCAACCCACACGAAAACCAGTTATGTTTCGACCTACGAGGGGTCGAGCCCGCACCATGAAGCAACTGCCCAGGCAATTTTAACCTTGCCTAAACGATTCGAATTTGACCCGGCATACCGTTACGTGGCGGCCTTGCCGGCGCAAGGGGTCAAGAGCTACAGCACGGCGGACGCCTGGCTGGGGTGGAACCTCGCCTCGCGTTTGGAGCTATCGGTCACCGGTCAAAATCTGTTGCAGCCACATCATGCCGAGTTCGGTGGCGACCCCACGGGGTTGGTCGGCGTGAAAAGGAGCGTTTATGGACAGGTAACCTGGAGAGGCGCAGATTGAAATCCATGCGGCGACCACAATCCACTTCGATCCGCATCCCGAACTCACTGCGCCACAGCTTTTTAGCTCGATGCGGAATCTTGGCGATGGCATGGATACTCATCGCTCCTCAGCCACTGCTCGGACAACATGGGAAGCCCACCGAATATGAGGTGAAGGCTACTTATCTCTATAACTTTACGAGATTCGTGGAGTGGCCGGTTCAGGGCGCGCAAGGCGAGGGCGATTCCTTCGCTATTTGTGTGCTGGGGGACAATCCCTTCGGTCCGGCGCTCGAGGCTACGGTGGCACAGGAAACAATAGGCGGCAAGAACGCAGTGGCGAAACAAATTCACACAATGCAAGACGCGGCCGATTGCCGCGTCCTGTTCATTAGCACGTCGGAAGACAAACGATTGAAGCAAATTCTCATGAGCCTTGGAACGGCAAGCGTTTTGACGGTCAGCGATCTACCCAAGTTTACAGAACGCGGGGGCATGGTGCAGTTCGTTGTGGACGGCAACCGGGTACGGTTCGAAGTGAACTCCGCCAGCGCGGAGCGGGCTGGACTTACTCTAAGTTCCGAACTATTAAAAGTCGCGGTCAACGTAAGAACCAGCGTTCAACTCGGAGACTAGAAAGACAATGCTCAGCCTTCGAGACTGCTCGATCCCTAAGAAGCTGACCTGGATCAACATGGTGGTCAGCGGCACCGCATTGCTGTTGGCGGGGGCCGGGCTGTTCGCCTACGACCTTTACAGCTTTCGGGCGGGGACGGTGCGCGACCTCGGGATTCAGGCGCAGATCATCGGGTCGAACTCGATCTCGGCTGTCATGTTCGACGATCCCCACTCCGCCGAGACAACATTGTCCGCCTTGCGAGCCGCGCCTCATGTGATGTCGGCCGAAATCTATACGCTGGACGGCTCCGAATTCGCCGGCTATCGGCGAGATCGCGGGCAGGCGCCTTCGCTTCAGCCCACAATTCCAAACGGTCAAACTCAAGCCTCTCGGATCCAGAATGGTCAGGTCGCGTTAGTCCGATTGATTATGTTTCACGGAAAGCCGGTCGCGACGGTGTACCTGCGATCGGATTTAGAAGCGATCAACGCCCGCGAGAGGGGCTCCGCGCTGATTGTCGCGACGGTGTTTCTGATGGCGCTGCTGGCGGCGATGTGGATGTCAGCTTCGGCACGGCGGTCCATTGCCGATCCTATCGTGCGGCTGGCGGAGACTGCCCAAATTGTTCTAAGCGAGAAGAATTATTCGGTCCGTGCGCCCGCGAATGGCGAGCGCAACGAGATTGGGGTTCTGATCTCTACGTTCAATGAAATGCTGGCGCAGATTCAAGAGCGGGATGCAGCGATAGGAGAAGCCCATGATCGTTTGGAGCAACAGGTGCAAGAACGCACGGCGCAGCTTCATGCGGCGAACGGCGATCTTGAGGCCTTTTCTTATTCCGTTTCACACGATTTGCGAGCTCCTTTGCGTCACATCAGCGGTTTTTCCCAGATCCTGAGCGAAGAATATGGTTCGAAGATGGAGCCTGAGGCGCAACAGTATTTGAATCGAATCCAGAGCGGGGTAAAGAGTATGGGCCGGCTCATCGAAGACTTGCTGAAAATGGCCCAGATCGGGCGCGAGCATCTGGTACGAGTGAATACCGATCTGAACTCACTGCTGAGAGACGTCCTTTCGGATCTCCAGTCCGAGTGTGGAAGCCGTCAGATCGATTGGCAGATTGGAGATCTATCCCCGGTGGAGTGCGACCCCGGCTTGATGAAACAGGTCTTCACCAACCTGCTTTCGAACGCCGTCAAATATAGCCGGCGGCGCGAGATTGCGGTGATCGAGGTTGGGCAGATCCAGGAGAAGGGCGTATCTGTGATCTTTGTGCGGGATAATGGCGCGGGCTTCGACGAACGGTATGCTAACAAATTGTTCGGCGTCTTCCAGCGGCTACACAAGGCTGAGGACTTCGAGGGGACGGGCGTTGGACTATCGACGGTTCGCCGCATCGTCAGAAAGCATGGAGGAGAGGTCTGGGCGAAAAGTGAAGTCGGCAAAGGAGCGACTTTCTTTTTTGCGTTGGTTGCACGCCCAGGTCTTATCGAAGTGGGAAAGGCTGCGGTGACGGGAAGGTGAGCAGCGCTCACGACGGAAGGGTGCCGCCGCAACGTTGCAGATGCGGATAACAACACGCTGAAAGCGCCATTGATCGGAAGATGCCGATTGTGGAGAACAGCCAGGGAAAAATTGAAAGGGCCGTGACATTGGTTATGCTCTAGCTGCTTGCTCCTGCGAGGGAGCCAACAGCGTGGAAGCATGTACCGTCACGACCCCTTGATGCGATCACTGCTTTCGCAGTCCCAAACCCCAACTGACCCTCGCAGAGCAGTCGGTTTTTTCAGGTCTGGTCGCCCTTGCAGGTCGCCCCGCCGGGCCGATCACTCAGTCTACTTTGGACTGTCGCTTGTTACGGCGCCAACCCTTTCGACCGTCGACGCAAGCAACATTAACAGAGAATTAAAAAACGTCAACGCAAACTATTGGTGCAATAGCTCCAAGCAAAGCTGTGCATAACCAGAAATGCAAATGATTGCAGATTGGGAGCTTATCCACAGACCGAGTAAATTGGTCCGGTTTTTGCACATAAACTTGCACACTGCTGGGGCACAGGGCAAAACGATGAAAGAGAATCAAAAAATCGTCTTGACGGTATGGCGGGATGAGCGCATCTTCAATCTTGAGTATTGCAGAGAGCGGTCGTCAGACGATCGGCGCCAAATCGGAAGTCGCAAAAATCGAAGTCGCGCATCGTGATGTCAGAACTGGTGGCTTACGTGGACGGCGGGTGCCTGGGAAATCCGGGGCCATCGGGCATTGGAGTGGTGATTCAGGGCTGCGCCAGCGGCCCGGTACGCATCGCCAAGTGGATTGGCCATCAAGATAACAATGTTGCCGAGTATGCGGCGCTTATGGAAGCGCTGCAATACGCGATCTCGCGCAAGGCGCAAAAGCTGCATGTATATTCCGACTCGGAAGTCGTGGTGAGGCAGATGACGGGGGAGTATATCTGCCGCAGTCCGCGACTTTACTCTTTGCATTGGACCTGCCGGAAGCTGGCGCGCTCGCTGGCGTTTTCCATTTCGCATGTTCCACGGGAGAGTAATGCCGAGGCGAACGGGCTGGCGCAGGCGGCGCTGCGGCGGATGAGGCAGCAGGCGGCACTCAGCATTGTCACGTAGGCCCGGACGCATTCGTCCGAGCCGAGCACTTCGGCCCCTTAGCGTGCGCGGACGAATGCGTCCGCCGCTACGTGAGCGGTGGCGGGCAAAGCGCGATTCCTGAAACTTTTGGGCTAATCCTTTCGCGTAGCGAAATTCTTGACACCTTTCCTGTTGCGAGCGAGACTTCAATCATCCGCGTCCTTAACGACTTAGGTGAATCGCTGAGGGCTTCGGTCCGGGATTGCCCGGCTTAAGGACGGCGACAGTCGCTATGGAACCGCACGCCAACTCCTCTCAAAATGGCTCTTCGCTCGCGCAGGGCGCGCATCCTCTCATGGGACCGGGCTTACATCCCGCTGCGACCAGTTTTGCCGGCGAGATTACCGGGTCGCTGGCTGAAATGGCACAGCGCGACCTGGATGCTGCGTTGCAGTTGCTGGCGAACCGAGCGCAGTACATTACCGGAGCGAGCGGAGTTGCGATTGCCCTGCGGCGCGAGGGCAAGGACGAAATGCTGTGCCGCGCCACCACAGGATCGAACGCGCCGGAGTTGGGCGCGCTGTTCTCCACTGAGTTCGGGTTGTCGGGGGAGAGCGTGCGTACGCGCCAGGCATTGCGCTGTGACGATGCCGAGCGCGACGCGCGAGTGAACCGCGAAGTGTGCCGCCAGATGGGGATCGCCTCCGTAGTGGTAATGCCTGTGGTCAACGACGATGGGGTGTTGGGGATCTTCGAACTTTTTTCGGGGAAGGCGAATGCCTTTGGCGCGCGCGACGTGTCGGCGGTGCAGCGGCTGAGCGAGATGGTGGAAACCGCGGTGCGACTGGCGCAGGCTGCGCGGACGCTACCGGAGATGCTGAAGAAGGATGAGATTTCGGCGCAGGAATTGGAAACAGGCGAGGTTTTACTCGACGTAGAAGAGCCATCAATCACACTGGTTCCCAGCCCTTCGACAAGCCCAGCGGAGGCTCCTTCGCAAAGTGCGCGAAGGGATGGGGCAGCCGTTGTCGAGGAGGCGCCTGCGTCTCGGAAGAACGAGGCGAAGAAGAAGTTATTCTGGTCGGCGGCATTGCATCCGGCGAGCGAGGTGGAAACGGCGGAAGATGTGGATCAGAGCCACGTTCCACCGGGGTTGATGAGTCTGCGCAAGTGTGAGGCGTGTGGATTTCCAGTATCGGCGGGGCGGACGCTTTGTGTGGAGTGCGAAGAGAAAAAGTGGCGGGGCCAGCTGGGCGTGCCCAAGGCGGGCGCGGGAGGGGTGACGGCTGCGGCGAGCTCCGTGGTTCCGGCTACGATGGCGCCGAAAGCGGAGATGCGGGCATTCGCGGCAGCTCAATCGGCGGGAAGTGGCGTATCCATGCCATCGATTGAGCGGGCGTCCTCGATGATTAGGGTTTCGGGCGGTTCGGTTCCGGCGACGACGGTAAGGGAATTCAAAGCGACAGAAGCGCCGACGGGGATTTCGAGCGCGGCGTTTGACGGGATGGAACCGGCCGCGGCGAAAGGCTCGCCGGAGTTCGTATTGAGCGCGGGACTGGAGCCCGCGCAGTCGTGGTTCGCGACACACAAGTACATAGTGGGCGTTCTGCTGGTGGTGGGCGCGGTTGTCGCCGCGATCTTCTTAGTACGTTAGATCTTAGTACGTTAGATCGTTAGTAGGTTAGATCGCGTTAGACCCAATTCTTTACACTTAACGGGTTATACGGATAGCGGGTTATCCCGTGCTGCGGAAGCGCGACCATCTTTCGCGGCCCCGATTGGCGCCTTCATTAGGGTCGCAGCGCACTGAAATCCTTGACAACACAGGCAACTCTGCTAGAGTGCGGAGAACGGGTTTGCAACCCAATCCAAATTTCGACCAACAAAATTCTGACCAACACGGGCAGGTGCTATGGCGATGAAAAACGTTTATGAAGTCTTGCGGCAAAAGGAGATGGAGTTGACTCGCCTGGAGAAGGAAGTGGAGGCCCTGCGGTTGGTGGCGCCCCTGCTTTCCGAGGAAAAAGAGATGGCGTCCGAAATGGGAAAGCCGGCCTTGGCGACCGCGGTCAATGGACCACAGCCCACGGCGCGGCTAACGATCCCGTCGTCGCCGTCGATTCCTCCGCCGCAGCCTGTGCGGGCTGCGGGTTGGGAAGACACCGCCAAGCGCTGGCCGTAACCGCGGGTCTTTGAAGTCCCCACCCTTCGACAGGCTCAGGGCAAGCTTTCTCGCCAAGAACGCGAGAAATGGGGCACCCAGTGACATTTCGCGTCGGTTGCAAAACAACAGCCCGGGATTCGCGTCCCGGGCTGATCTGCGTGTCGGATATTAGATTAAATCTTCTTACGCGCCGACAATCTCGTGCAGCGCGGCGAGGAGGCGATCGATCTCGTCGGCTGTGTTGTAGTGGACTAAGCCGATGCGCAGGAAGCCACCGGATTTTTCTACGTCGAGGTGCTCGGTCAGGTTCAGGGCGTAGTAATTGCCGTCCCAGGTAAAGATGCCGCGGTCGCCGAGTTTGGTGGCGAGTTCGAGCGGCGTGTGGTCTTCAATTCTTATCGCGAATGTGGCGCAGCGCTCGTGGAAGCGGGCGGGGTCGGTGATACCGTAGATCTTTACGCTAGGAATTTTCTTGAGGCCGGCCATCATCTGTTCCGTTAGAGCACGCTCGTGCTCGTGAATGGCGGCGTAGGCGGCTTCGATGGCGGCGCGGCGGGGCGTCGTCTCAGGTCGAGAGTCGGAATTCCCACCCTTCGAAAGGCGCGAAGGGTGGGGCACCCTCTGTTCAGAAGATCGGCCGAGATCGGCCAGATATTCCACGCAGGCGGCGATGCCGGCGATGCATTCATGATTGAGCGTGCCCCACTCCCAGCAGTTTGGAATGGCGTTCGTGTTGGGACGCAGTTTGTAAGGGCGCAGGCGCTTGAGGTGTTCGCGCTTGCCGTAGAGCACGGCCATATGCGGGCCGAAGAATTTGTAGGTCGAACACGCCAGAAAATCGCAATCGAGCGCGGCCACATCGATGAGTCCGTGCGGGCCGTAGTGGACGGCGTCGATATAGGCGAGCGCTCCGGCGGCGTGCGCGAGGCGAACGATCTCCTTCACTGGATTGATGGTGCCGACGGCGTTAGAGGCGTAGCCGGCTGCGACCAGCTTCGTGTTCTTGTTTATTTTCGACGCCAGGTCGGACATGTTCAGCGTGCAGTCGGCGTCGTTGATCTCGGCCCAGCGGACGATGACGCCCCGACCTTCATTTTGAAGATCCTCGGCCATTTGCAGCCACGGGGAAGCGTTGGCGTCGTGGTCGAGGCGGGTGATGACGATCTCGTCGCCGGGTTTGAGTTCGCGGGCGATTGCGCGAGAGATGACGTAGGTGAGCGTGGTCATGTTGGGGCCGAAGACGACTTCGTCGGCGGCGCAGTGGAGGAAGTCGGCCATGGCGGAGCGGGCTTCGGCGATCATGGCGTCGGTGCGGCGGCTGGTGGCGTAGGCTCCTCCGGTGTTGGCGTTGTCGCGGCGCAGGTAATTCGAGATGGCGTCGATCACGCGCTGCGGAACCTGCGTCCCGCCGGGGCCGTCTAGGAAGACGGCGGGGTGTCCGTTGACGGCCTGGGCGAGCGCGGGGAATTGCGCGCGGATGTAGGCGAGGTCGAGGGTGCGGGAGATGACGTGTTCGGTGGTGGGCATAATCGTCGGTTTATTTTTATCATGATTGCGGACGTCGTTGTCGAGCCAGCTAATGCGTGGCATCATGTTGCTGCTCGGGCCGCTCAATGAAAAAACCTCTGGTAGTGATCTTCGTTGTCGTTTTATTGGCTCTGGTTTCGGGGAGAATTCTTGTTTTGCGGTATGAAGCACGGCGTGCGGCGGCGGCGCGAATTGAGGCTGAACGGGACGCTCGGTATCAGGCCAAGCTCGCGGAGTTTCAGCGCGACCTGCCGCGTGGGAGCCGACGAGCCGAGGTGGGAAAGTATCTGGGCACTCGGGGAACGCCTTACTCTGATCAGATGTGGAATCCGCGGGTTAAGATCGACGAGTATCCCGGAGATGGCTTGGCTTGCGATCGCTGGTCTGTGTACGTCGAGTTTCGATTCAATCACACGAACCGTCAGGTCGATCCATCGCCCTACGATACTTTGAGCGACGTGTCTATCCAAAGCATTGGCCATTGCTTGTGAAGGATCGTCGCGGCCAGAGCGGCAGTGGCCGGCGCCGCGCAGGGGCTAAAGCCCGCGTGATTCGTGGCGCTTAACGGCACGGCTGAAGCCGTGCCCTTCCACAAACCTAACAGCAAACATACATTACTCCACCGCACGCACAAAATCCGCGAGCATGCCGTACGCGGTCGCATGCAGGCCAGGGTCTTGCTCGGTAATCGAGAGCACGGGGAAAACGTCTGTATTGAAACAAATGTATGAGGAGGTTCCAGAGATTCCTCCCATTGGCGTGCTAACCAGCATTTTTTTGAGGGCGACGCTCGCTACTACTTTGTCGCCTTCCCGCTTGGCGCGGCAGACTAGTTTGAAGGGCCAGCCGTCGCGGCGGGCGTTGCGGGCGGCTTGCATGGTGATGTCGCGGATGCCTTCGCGGGCGATTTCGTCGAGGCGAATCGGCGTGTCATTTTCGTTCGAACACATCAATACGTTCACGAGCGCGGCGGTTTTTACGGCGGCGTCCCAGCCGTCGATGTCGTGAGTGGCGTCGGTTTCGGCGATGCCGAGGGCTTGCGCTTTTTTCACGGCGTCGTCGAAGGCGAGGCCATTTTCCATTTCGCTGAGGATTACGTTGGTCGTCGAATTGAGAATTCCGTGGAAGCCTTTCAGGTGAATCGTGGGCATCTGATCGAAGAGAGAAAAAATCGGCACGCCGTCCATGACCGTGGATTCGAAGAGGAATTTCTTTTCGCGCGCCAGGGCCAGGTCGCGGAGTTCGCGGTAGGCGTGGACGATGGGGCCTTTGTTGGCGGTGATAGCGTGGGCTCCGTGTTCGAGCGCCGCGCGGATGTGCTCGATGGCGGGCTGGCCGGTTTCGACGTTGAGAGATGTGGCTTCGAAGAGGACGTCGGCGCGGGCGGCGGCGAGCCAGGCTTTCGTTTGATCGTAGGCGGTTGCGGCCCTCAGGGGCTGAAGCCCGCTTTTTGCCGGGGCGTTATCGGCACGACTGAAGTCGCGCCCTTCCCGTTCGTTCTTCGGATTGAGAGCGACGGAAGCGTCCAGGCCGTCTGCGTCAGCGATCCAGCCCAGGCGGCGGGAGGCGATTCCGGTGATGCTGTACGCAATGCCGTGGCGGTCGCGAAGTTCCTGGGCGCGGTCTTCGAGGAGGCGGACCAGCGTCCGGTTGACGTTGCCGAAGCCGAGGAAG
This sequence comes from Candidatus Sulfotelmatobacter sp., assembly GCA_036500765.1. Taxonomy (NCBI): domain Bacteria; kingdom Pseudomonadati; phylum Acidobacteriota; class Terriglobia; order Terriglobales; family Candidatus Korobacteraceae; genus Candidatus Sulfotelmatobacter; species Candidatus Sulfotelmatobacter sp. The sequence continues at coordinate 240,519 of DASYBM010000001.1, read as the reverse complement.
CACAGGTTGTAAGTACGGATGGCGATCCTCGTTCGGGGGCTAAAGCCCGATTCTTTTTTCTCGCGCTGGACGCGGCGCTGAAGCGCCGCTCTTCCACGGTGCGTCTAGCCGAAGTGCTGCTTTCCAGGGGTGGGGGGCGTGACGCCCCGCGACGGCCGGCGGGACGCCGGCGCTACGAAAACGCCTATCCCATCACCGTGGTGTGTTCGGGCTTGATCTTGTAGATGACGCGGACTTCGCTGGGCTGGGCGTAGGGATACTTGTCGACGCCGAGATATTTTTTGGCCAGCTTGTTGATGCTTTCGTCGGCGCCTTCTTCGGTGATTTCGACGACGCGGCCGCGAATTTCGAGATAGCGGTAGGGATTTTCGGGATCGATAATTGCGAGCGATACGCGGGGATCGCGGCGGACGTTCTTATCTTTTTGACGTCCGCGGGCGGAGTTGAAGATGACGTGCTCGCCGTCGAAGTCGCACCAGACCGGCGTAACTTGCGGACTGCCGTCGGGCATTAAAGTCCCCAGGCTGGCGAACGCCCGCTTCTGAAAAAGATCTTTGTACTTTTCGGGGATGGCTTGCGGCATGAGTGCCTCCGTGAAATGGATTGCAGCAGCATTATAGAACGCGGGCATGGTTCGCGCGGCGGTGATTCGCGAGGGCACTTGGGTTTGCGGTGAGTCAGAATAATTTCGTCGCGGTTCGTGGGTGAAGCCGCCGGCGGCTGGTTGATTCGGAGGATGGGACGGTGATTTTCCTCCGGCGGCCGTCTTGCGGACTTCACTCGGCTTCGCCCCTTCGACTTCGCTCAGGGCAAGCTATCGCGGGACGGACGAATGCGTCCGTCGCCACGTGGGGCCGATTTACTCTCCTATGTCTTGCGCTATGCGGGGGAGGACGGCGTGCAGTAGGGACTCGAATGTGGTTTTTACGCGCTCTCCGGTTTCCATGACTTCGGCATGGGATAGCGGCTGGTCTAAAATTCCTGCAGCCATATTTGTTACGCAGGAAATTGCGAGGACTTTCATTCCCATGTGACGGGCGGCAATAACTTCGGCGACCGTCGACATGCCCACCAGGTCAGCGCCGATGCGGCGCAGATATTCTATTTCCGCCGGAGTCTCATAGCTGGGCCCGAGCAGCGCGGCATACACGCCTTCATTTTGCGGGATGCCGAGTTTTGCGGCTTCTTCGCGCGCGATCTGACGATATTCGGGGGCGTAGGCATGCGTCATGTCGGGGAATCGCAGACCGAAGCGGTCGTCGTTCGCGCCGACCAGCGGGTTCGATCCTTGCAGGTTGATGTGGTCGCGCAGCACGACCAGCGCCCCTTGCGAGTAGCTGAGGTTGATGCCTCCGGCGGCGTTGGTGAGGATGACGGCGCGAATGCCCATTCGTCCGAAGACGCGGATGGGGAAGGTTACTTCCTGCGGGGAATATCCTTCGTAGAGATGCACGCGGCCCTGCATGGCGGCGACTGGGACGGTACCGGCGTGGCCGATCACCATTTGTCCGGCGTGGCCGATGGCGGTGGAGCGCGGGAATGAGGGGATGTCGGCGTAGGGGACGCGGGTCGAGTTGGTGAGGGAATCGGCGAAGCTGCCGAGGCCGGAGCCGAGGACTAGGGCGATCTGCGGGCGCAGAGGGGTGCGGGTGAGGATGAGTTGCGCGGCGGTGTCGGCTTGGGTGAATTGCTGTGACATGATTATGTCGTGCCTTCGTGTTCGTGGGCGCGCTTGGAGAAATATCTCAGCGGCTAAAGCCGGAATTATTTTTTTGGGCACGAGCGCGGCCTGAAGCCGCGCGCTTTCAATGCAAACCATCGCGCGCTTGGCGCGGGCCCCGGACGAATGCGTCCGGGGCCACGCGATCCTAGCCACGCGATCTTACAGATCTCCGTCGGCTAACTGGCGGCCGTGGCCGTTGCGGTCCAGCCAATCATACAGAAATGTTTGGTAGAGGTAGGAGGCGACGACTTCTTCTCCGAGTTCGTGCGAGTCGGTGCAGATGAACGGCAGGCGGAGGCCGGCGAGCGTGGCGATGAGCGATTGCGTGATGCGGTTGGGATTGGCGGCGCGGTAGGGATATTCGGATTTTACTTCCGTCAGCGACGCGGTCACGACGAGCAGGCTGTGCGGCGCGTCAGCCATGTGGCGCAGACGTTTGATAAACACGGAGCGATTTGTGGTGAAAGAACAGATCAGATCGGCCAGGTCTTTGCGCTCGACGATGCAGCTGTCCTCCATACCCTCGACTGAATAGTCGCCGAGGCGCAGGGCGCGGTGCTCGATGCGGGTGAACCATCCTTTGAAGCGGCGGAAGGAGAGCGGGTTCTGCTCGCGAGTGTCGACGATGGCCACGGGCAAGGGCGTGCGCAACTGCGTGCCTCCGCGCTCAGCGAGGACGGGCAGCGGTGGAGGGGGAACTGGCACGGTCTTGATCCAAGTGCTGCTCCAGGCGAGAGGCGACGAGACTAGGGTGCGTTTGCGAGGCATGAGAGCAGCTTATCGCAGAGCGTAATCGTGCGGTAGCGGACTTAGGCCCTCAATCCGCGAGATGTCGGGGTGATTCTCTAAGAAATATTTCCCGCTCAAAACCTCTTTTCAAACTCGGCGAAGGCAGCTTCCAGCTTCCATTGTTCGCGGGCGCGTTCGTTAACTTCCAGAAACTTTGCGCAGGCTGCGGAGGGCTTTGCAGTGGCGGCGGAATCTCCTGCGCAGGCTGCTACCGAACGGAACGCGTCTTTTGTCGACGCCCACAGGCTCTCTCCCGGCAGGAAGCTATGCTCTACACTTTGGCGCGTCATGCGTTTTAGTTCTGTGTAGGGAAGGTGAAAATCTTGTACGGCGCGCAGGTATTCGTGGGTCATGTCAGATCTGGCTACGCCTTCGTCGTCTGACGAGATCGCTACCGGGACGCCGTACTTCATATAGATCGGCAGGGGATGGTCGTCGCCGCTGACGCCCAGAATCTGGTCGTTGGAGGTGAGGTTGATTTCGACCAGCACGTTCTTCGCCGCCATTTCTTTCAGCAGGGCGATGGGATCTTTTTCGAGCATCACGCTGACGCCGTGGCCGATGCGCTCGGCGTGTCCGCGCTCGACCGAGGCGCGAATATGGAAGGAGAGATCCTCGGGCTTCACGAGGCCGGCGGCAATTTCTCCGGCGTGCAGGCTGATGTGAACTTTAGGATGAACCCCGGGGGAATAAACGCCGTGCAGGTAATCGAGCATCGCCATGTGCTCGTTGAAATCGTGAATGGGCACGTACCAGTCTTCAGGCATGACCAGGTTGAGGCCGACGAAGCGCGGATCAGAGGAGGCGAGTTCGAAGCCCAGCACCATCTCCGCGAATACGCATTCGTGCGGCAGGCCGCGCAACACTTGATAAAGGTACCGAACCGTGACGGTGCATCCGGGTTCGGCGTCGGGCGTGCCGCATTTCAGTTCGGCGCGGGCGCGGGCGTCATCGTCAGCGAGGGTCTTGCTGGTCGCGGCAACGATTTCTTTCAGGCCATTGGCGAGCAGATTGTCGCGCATCTTGGCATAGTCGGGGTCATACCCTAACTTCGTGCCGAGATTGGCCGAGGCGCGGCCGTCGGCGGTGTGCATGAATTCGATGTATTGGACGTGTTCGCGGGCAGCGCGATTGATGACCGTGGCGACGGCTTCGGCGACGTGGCCGTGCGAGGCGAGTCCGAACTTGTCGAAGGCGGCGAAGAAGTGGTCGTGGCCGGATTCGTCGCCGGGACGCCAGTTGCGCATCGACCAGGCGTCGACGATCTGGCCGTAAAGAATGTGGTCGTCATAGGCACAGCTAATTGCGGGCTTCGGCGTGTAGTGCTCGCAGGAATCGCAGGGCGCTCCCAGCAGCCGCGAAGTGGTGCGGTCGACGCAGAAATTATCGGAGGCGGCCCAGTCGAGCATATCTTCGGCGTAGATGGCGCCGTCGAGGTGGTTGTGCAGGTCTCCGCCCTTGGGCACGTCGTGCAGGAAGGCGAGAAGCAGGGAAGGCTGATGGCGGATGGAGTCGAGATAGCGCGCGGTTTTCTGCTCGGCGGTTTGGGCCGCGGCGAGGGCAGAGAGGAAAAGGACGATCACGCAGGACTTCAGGGTCACGAACTGGCCTCCGGAAATCAGGAAGGGAATTGTAATTCGGTGGCCGCGATTGTGTCGCTGACAAAATCCGGTAATGGCGCGGCTGCGGCAGCGAACCATCGTGATGTCATCCTGAGCTCGGTGAAACCGAGCGAAGGACCTTACGATACGACGCAACAGGCATTGCAGTGGATGGGAGCGGTACGGTCTGTAAGAAACGTGGGCATTCCTGTCAACTGCATCGTGGCTTCGGGCGAACGTAGGGCCCTTCACCCCGGCTTCGCCTGGGTTCAGGATGACATGGAGCAGTTCTGCTACATTGTCTTGCTATGCCGCTAGCGCCAAAAACGCCGACTCGCAATTTTGCCAGCGATAACAATGCCGGAGTGCATCCTGAGGTGCTGGAGGCGATCACGCGGGCCAATCAAGGTCACGTCGTCGCTTACGGTGACGACGACTACACGCGCTCGGCGCTGGCGAAATTTGAGGAACACTTTGGCGTCGGGATCGACGTCTTTTTCACCTTCAACGGAACCGGGGCGAATGTGCTGTCGCTAGAGTCGCTCACCCGGCCGTATCATGCGGTGCTGTGCAGCGAGTACGCGCACATTTATACGGACGAATGCGGCGCGCCGGAAAAACATACGGGATGCAAGCTGATCCCGTTGCCGCATCAGGATGGCAAGATCACGCTCGACGCTGTGCGCCACGCCTATCACGGCATCGGCGACCAGCACCATGTGCAGGCGCGGGTTATCTCGATCACGCAATCTACTGAGATGGGGACGGTTTACCAGCCGGAAGAGATTCAGGCGCTGGCTCAGTTCGCGCATGAGCACGAAATGTTTTTGCACGTGGATGGCGCGCGCATTGCCAACGCCGCTGCCAGTCTCGGGCAGACCTTGCGGCAGGCGACGCGCGACCTGGGCGTGGACGTGCTGTCGTTCGGGGGCACCAAGAATGGGATCATGGGCGGGGAGGCGGTTGTGTTTTTCAATCGCGAGCCCGCGCACAAGCTGAGCGCAGATTTTCTCTATCTGCGCAAGCAAGGGATGCAACTGGCGTCGAAGATGCGCTTCATCGCGGCGCAATTCGAGGCTCTGCTGACGAACGATTTGTGGCGGCGCAGCGCGGAACATGCCAACCGCATGGCGCGCGTGCTCGAAGCCGAGATCGCGAAAATTCCGCAGGTTCGCGTCGTGTGGAAAGTGGAAGCCAACGGAGTGTTCGCGCAGGTTCCCGGGCACGCCATCGCCAAGATTAAGGAGCGCTACTTCTTTTATCCGTGGATTGAAGAGGAGAATATCGTGCGCTGGATGTGCTCGTTCGACACGACGGAAGAAGATGTGCAGGAGTTCGCGAAGGTGGTGGCGGAGGCGGTCAAGGGCTGACGCGAGGGCCGTTTGAGCTATTGCTTTTTGCCTGGCCTTTGACTAAATTGGCCCATCCCCCGCTGCGCGCGTATTGCTTCGATCGCCCGCTCAGGAGCTGGTATGAACCGGAAGTGGCTTGGCAAGTGGATCGGTGTTATTGGCCTGATGGGCGTGAGCACGTGGCTGCTCAGCCTGAATAGTTGTGCGCGGAATCAGCAATTGGTGGGCATTACGGTTTCACCCTCGACGTTTACGTTTCTGACTCCCGATCCGACGCTACAGGCCGGTTTCTCCGCCGTCGGCACTTACATTCATCCGGCGGAAAACAAAGACATCACCTCCATCGTCACCTGGGGGAACGACATTCCGCAACTGATTACTCTGAATGGAGGCGCGGTGTCTCCAACGGGCCTAGGCTGTGGCGTGGCCAATATTTCTGCCAGCTACGACAAAGGAACTGGGCCGAGCGGCAATCTGGTGAGCGGCACGGCGACGGTGACGGTGAATAACCCGCTGATCTCCTACTGTCCGGGCGGGACGACGTCGCCGATTCTGGCGGTGGTGATTCAGCCCAACACCGCCACGGGCGATTCGATAACCAGTTCTCCAGCCGGTATCAACTGCCCGGCTACGACTTGCGGAGCGCCGTTTCCGACCGGTTCAGTCGTGAGCCTGACCGCCTCGCCGGCTGCGAATTTTGTATCCTGGGGAGCGCCATGTGCAGGGTCAACTTCGACGACGTGCGACGTGGTGCTGTCCGCGAGTACGACAGTTACGGCGACCTTCCAGTAAAGGGTCTCCGATCATTCCGGCTCCAGCAGTTTGCCTAGCGTAGGCTTGTGTTTTTCCGGCTTCTTTTTTTTCTCGATGACGATCTGTCCGGCGGGAGGCGCGCCGACGCGGTCGCGGGCTAATTCCTTGACCGCGGTGACCGCTCGAAAGCGTTTGGCTTTCTTTTTTCTCGCCATGATGGTTCGCTAGGCTCCAGGACTTCTTTCACGAGTGTAACCTGAGCGCGGTATCGGCGCAGTTTACGAATCGTGCGACCCGGTAAATATGCAATAATTCTCCTAGGCGGGTATCGAAAACGAACCCAGCCACATTATGGAAGAGCGCGATTTTTTCGACGAGAAGCAGGAAAAGAAGATGGCTTCGCTGAATTGTCCTCACTGCCACCAGGCGGCGGAGTACGAAGTCACGTGGGTGGTCCGCACCAAGAAGCGCCAGCTTTCCGGGCGGGCCGACGAGCGCGACCGCGCGCGCTTTGCCAAGGCGCGATCCTACATGCTGCGCAAGGACGACCTGATGGCCTGCAAGAACATGCGCTGCCGCAAGCGCTTTGAGATTTCGGGCGTGCAGTCGGTCGTGTTCACGGAGTAGCGGATCGACTTTTGACCGATATGGATTCTCTCCAGCAAACCGACGTCGTCGTTTAAGTGGCGCGGGAGATCCTTCGCTTCGCCTGAAAAACAGCTCCGCTAAGGATGACCGCTCAATCCGGCCAAGTTTCCTTCTTCGCTCCCCACTCATTTATACTGACAGGTTTTGCTGTGGCTGGCTGAGCCATGAGTAAGGAGCTATTCGCTTGAAAATCCTGGTGTGCATGAAGCAGGTGCCGCAGAAAGATGCCCCGCTCAAGCTGAACGAAAGCGGCGCGTGGATCCGCGAAGATGTGTCCTATGAAGTCAACGAGCCCGACGCTTACGCTTTGGAAGAGGCACTGCGCCAGCGCGAGAAACACAAGGGCGAAGTGGTCGTGATTACCAGCGGCCCGGCGCGCGCGCAGCAAGTTTTACGCGAGGCGCTGGCCAAGGGCGCGGACCGCGCTATTCATCTGGAAGACGACAAGTTCGTTGGGCTCGATGCGTTCAACACAGCGAAGGCCTTCGCGGCGGCGATCAAAGACGAGCAATTCGATCTCATCTTCACCGGATTGCAATCCGACGATTACGGTTATGCGCAGACCGGCGTAATTCTGGCCGAGTTGCTGGGGCTGCCGCATGCGACCATCATTATGCAGATCGAGAAGACCGACGGCGGAATTCGGGTGAAGCGTGAACTGGAAGCAGGGTACTTTCAGTTTGTCGACATGCCTACGCCGGCGGTGCTGACCATTCAGTCGGGCATCAACAAGCTGCGCTACGCCACGCTGATCGGCATCAAGCAGGCGAAGAACAAGCCGCTGCGGAAAGTGGCGCTGGCGGAAGTGCAGTCGGCGATCGGCGAGAATCTCCAGAAGATCGAGCGCCTGTACGTTCCGCAGAAGACGAAAAAGACGGAGCATATCGAAGGCGGAGCGGGAGAGATTGCGAAGAAGCTGGTAGATAAACTGCGAAACGAATTGCGGGTTTTGTAGTGGCTTAGGGAGGGGCGGACGCCTCGTCCGCCCGCCGAGCGAAGCTCGGCTGCTGCGATGGTGTAGGCGGAAAAGCAGATTCCTCACCGGCGAAGAACGCCGGTTCGGAATGACAAAAGGATTTTATGGCTGACAGCATCATAGTCGTCGTCGAACAGCGCGAAGGAAAACTGAATCGCGTCTCCTGGGAGACTATCACCGCGGGCCAGGCGATTGCCGCGGCTACGGGTTGGACTTTGGAGGCGGCCGTTGTGGGCGGCAGCGCCGCGGCACTTGCCGCCGAAGTTGCGGCGAAGAAGATCGCGAAAGTCTATGCCGTCGAGTCGCCGAAACTCGAGCCCTACACGCCCGATGCATTCGCTGCGGGGCTGAAGCAATTCCTGGCAGCGAAGCAGCCCAAGCTGGTGCTGATGCCGCACACCTACCAGGTCCGCGACTTTGTGCCCAAACTGGCCACGGCGATGGGCCGCACCGTGATCAGTGATTGCATTGGATTCAAGCACGAAAACGGCAAGCTGGTTTTTACGCGGCAGATGTTTCAGGGCAAGCTGGCCGCCGACGTGAGCTTCACGAGCGACGCTCCATGGTTCGCTACGTTTCAGAACGGCGCGTTTCGCGGTGACAAGGCCGAGGCCGGAGCCAACGCCGCCCCCGTCGAAACCGTTAGCGTCGAGATCGCCGACGGCGTCATCCGCAGCAAGCCGCAGGAAGTTTTCAAGGAAGCCAAGCAGGCGGTCGACCTGACGCAGGCGGAAATCATTGTAGCCGTGGGCCGGGGCATCAAAGAGCAGAAGAACATCGAAATCGCCAAGCAGTTGGCGGACGCGCTCGGCGGAGACCTGGCTGCGTCGCGCCCCATCTGTGATTCCGGCTGGCTGCCCATGGACCGCCAGATCGGATCGTCGGGGCAAACCGTCGCGCCCAAGCTGTATCTGGCGCTCGGCATCAGCGGGGCGATTCAGCACATCGTCGGCATGAAGGGCGCGCGCACGATTATTGCGGTGAATAAAGATTCGGAAGCGCCGATCTTCGAGATAGCCGATTATGCGATCGTGGGTAACTTGTTCGACATCGTCCCGCCGCTGATTGAAGAAGTGAAGAAGGCGAAGGCAGGAGGGTAGCTTCTTCCAACGTATCCTGGACTGGACAGACGCTTTATAATATTGCTATGGACTTGATGCTCACTGCCGTATTCGAGGAAGTGCCTGCGTCTGAGGGCGGCGGTTACCTTGCCTACGCGGAGGAGCTACCGGGTGCAATTTCCGAGGGAGATACGCTGGAAGAGGCACGCGAGAACCTGAGAGACGCGATCAGCCTGCTCGTAGAAGCCAACCGCGAAATTACTGGAAAGCGAAATCCGGGTAAGAAAATCACTACAGAGAAGATCATCGTGTCTGTCGCGTGACGTAGCCCTCTGATCCTTCTTAATCTTAAACGCTGCAAACGGGGCTACCCACAAGCTCAGATGAAGCGCGTGGACTTAATTCGTCACCTTGCTTCAAATGGCTGCGTTCTTGTCCGCGAGGGAGCGAATCATAGTGTCTACTTCAATCCTGCCGGCCAACGCACCAGTACCGTTCCGCGGCATCGAGAAGTCAAGAATCCCACAGCGATTCGAATTTGCAAACAACTTGGTGTGCCCGATCCCCTTCGCTGAATCCGCCCGCTCCGTTATCATAGCCAGTTACACTTGGTGCTAAATGCTAGTGTTCCGCAAACCTCTCGAAGGCGTTGAACGGCCGCAGATGCCGGCTGATGTAGTCATCGTCGGCGGCGGACCGGCTGGGATGGCTTGCGCGCTGCGGTTGGCGCAGATGATTGACGCGCACAATGCGGAGCATCCGGATTCGCAGTTCAGTAAAGAAAATATTTACGTTCTCGAGAAAGCGCGGGAGGTTGGACAGCACTGCCTCTCCGGGGCGCTGCTTGATCCGCGGTCGATGCTTGAGTTGCTGCCCGATTTTGCGAACGAAGCTCCGCTCGACGCCAAGGTCACGAAAGAGGCGGTCTACTTTTTCACCGAGAAGGGTAAGTTTAGGTTTCCCATCACGCCGCCGTTTCTGCGCGATCACGGGAACTATGTGATCTCGCTCAACAAGTTTGTGAAGTGGTTGGGCAGCAAGGTGGAAGCGGCCGGGATCACGGTCTTCACCGGCTTTGCCGGGTCTGAACTGCTTTTTGATGGCGAACGCGTCACCGGCGTACGCACGGACGACAAGGGCGTCGACAAAGAAGGTCATCAGAAATCGAACTTTGAGCCGGGATACGATTTGCAGGCGAAGGTTGTGATTCTGGCGGAGGGGCCGCGCGGGTCTTTAACGAAACAGCTCATCAACAAATTCGATCTCGCGAAGAACGCCAACCCGCAAACTTACGGCGTGGGAGTGAAAGAACTTTGGGAAGTTCCGGCAGGACGCATTGCGGCGGGCGAAGTGATTTACACGATGGGTTGGCCGCTTACCACGAAAGAATACGGCGGGGCGTGGATTTACGGCTCGCCGGGCACCGGATCGAACGACAACGTCGTGTCGCTCGGATTTGTCACCGGGCTCGACTATGCCGATCCGCGGCTTGATCCGCAGCGCGTCCTGCAGGAGTTCAAGAAGCATCCGTTCGTGGCTAAGCTTCTCGAGGGCGGCAAGATGATTCGCTACGGAGCGAAGTCGATGCCGTACGGCGGCTGGTGGGCGATTCCGCCGGTGGCGGGCGATGGCTGGATGATTCTCGGGGATTCTGCGGGCTTTTTGAATTCGGCGCGGCTGAAGGGAATTCATCTCGCGATCAAGAGCGGGATGCTGGGGGCCGAGACTGCGTTTGATGCGCTGGTCAAAGATGATTCGTCGGCCGCGACGCTGAGTGGGTTCCAGAAAAAAGTCGAATCCAGCTGGATCAAAGAAGAACTCTGGAAGGTACGCAACCTGCATCAGGGATTCGAGCGCGGCATGGTCGCTGGTTTCTTCCATACTGGCTTGCAGATGATTACCGGCGGACGCGGCTTGCGCAACCGGTATCCTGCGAAGGCCGGGTACGAGCACATGCGCAAGCTGGCCGACTTGCCTGCCGACGGCGGAGCGGAAGCGCACCTGCTCGGCCCAGCCAAGGGCGATGGCAAACTCACATTCAACAAGCTGACGGACCTTTACCACTCAGGCACGAAACATGAAGAGGATCAACCATCGCACCTGGTGATCGACGACACGAATATCTGCAATACGCGCTGCGTGAAAGAATTTGGCAGCCCGTGCCAGAATTTTTGTCCCGCGAATGTCTACGAGATGGTGGAAGACGCGAGCCAGCCCAACGGTAAGCGCATCAGCCTGAACCCGTCAAACTGCGTCCACTGCAAAACCTGCGACATTGCCGACCCGTACCAGATCATCACCTGGGTTCCTCCGGAAGGCGGCGGCGGCCCGAATTACGACGGCATGTGAAGGCGAGAGCTTGGTCACGATTTGTGCGGATACATCTAAATAGTCGGTCATTCGCCGCAAAAATCTCGTTTTTTACAGCTGCACGATGCGCTTCCCGTGGATCACCGCGGCAATCACGACTTCCTTGTCTTGCAGTCGGTAGATGACGCGGTAGCTGTACACGACTAGCTCACGGATGCTCTCGTCGTCGAATTCCGGGACCTTGTGTCCCGCACGTGGAAACTGTTTTAACGTTCTGGTCGCACTCACGATTTTCTTGACGACGATGCCAGCGTAGGTGGGAGAATCAGCGCCTATGTATTCGGCGATTGCTTCGATATCTTGAAGAGCGCGCCGAGACCAATCTACTCGGTGAGCCATTTGCTGAGGCGAAGCTCGACTTCTTCCTGAGAAAGTGTGCCATTGACTTTTGTGTCTTCAAGGCCGCGGCGCACTTTGTCGAGGACGTAGAGGTGGTATTGAATATCCTCGATGGAGCTGTTGTCCGGAAGTTTGTTCAGGAGCAGTTCGACATCTTGTTTGGCGGTACTCATACGACCTCTCCGGATGAGGATATCATTGCGGGAGCGAATCACCGCAGAATTGTCCAGCGCATCATCCCGTGGCTTAGGCGGAGGCTGCGTCTGTGAAGCTTTTTACGATTGGATTTACCAAGAAGCCGGCGCGGGAGTTCTTCGGCAAAATGCGGCGTCCGGGACTGGTGCGGCTGATCGACGTGCGGTTGAACAACGTTTCGCAGCTGGCCGGGTTTTCCAAGCGCGAGGATCTGAAATTTTTTTGCGAGTCGATCCTCTCCATCCGATATTTGCATTTGCCGGAACTCGCGCCGACTCACGAAATGCTGGACGCGTATAAGAAGAAGCGCGGCGATTGGCGGGAGTATGAGCGAGATTTTCTGGCATTGATGGCCGAGCGCAAAGTGGAAGAGAATGTAGCGCGCGAGTTGATCGACGGAGGCTGCCTGCTGTGCAGCGAACCCACGCCGGAGCACTGCCATCGCAGGCTAGTCGCCGAGTATCTGAAGGACAAGTGGGGCGGCGTGGAAATTGAGCATATCTTGTAGAGTTCGGCTTGAGTTTCGAACGCCTGTGAGACAGATCGGGGTCGTGTCGAAGCTCACCTCGCTGATATTATTTGAAGCGCAAGTTTTTCTGGGGGGGGCCAAAGTGCGCTCGAAGGAGTCCTGCGCAGTCTCGCAATTCACAGCAATCTTGTTGTTTACTGTGTCCGCATTCGCGCAGCAGCCTGCTCCCTCGATTCCCTCAACCGGGTACCCTGGACTGGATGAGTACCGAGCGTCCCGCATTGCTATCTATACCGACGACTTCGGGCAACTGGGGCGCTATCGCGAAGACAACGCTAAGCTGGCGCCGCCTGTGCATGGCGAGAATCGGGTCATCTTTATTGGCGACTCCATCACCGATTACTGGAAGCTGGCGGAATATTTTCCGGGCAAACCGTACATCAACCGAGGGATCGACGGGCAGACTACGCCCGAGATGCTGGTGCGCTTCCGCCAGGATGTGATCGATCTGCATCCTAAAGTGTTGGTCGTGCTGGCTGGGACCAATGACCTCGCGGGAGTCACCGGGCCCGCGCGCAACGAGGACATCGAGGCTAACTATGCGTCAATGGCTGAGTTGGCGCAGGCGCACGGCATTCGGATGGTGTTCGCGTCCGTGCTCCCGGTACACAACTACACAGCGGACGCAAAGGAATCGTTTGCGCTGCGTCCGCGCGAAAGAATTTTGGCGCTGAACGCGTGGCTCAAAAATTACTGCGCCAGAAATGATCTGGTGCACCTCGACTATTTCTCCGCGTTGGTGGATAGTAAGGGAATGCTCAAGCACGAGTTGGCCGATGACGGGCTGCATCCCAATGACGCGGGGTACAAGATCATGGCGCCGCTGGCGGAGAAGGCGATCGCGAAGGCGCTCGCGGGCAGACGCTGAATTGGGGCCAAAGTCCGGTCGCTTTGTCGAAGGCGTAGGCTGGGCTATGCTGTGTCCGAGGCAAACATGCACCTAAGACCAGTCTGCATCTTCACGCAATTTTTGGCTGTCATAACTTTTGTTGTTGTTTCTTTTGCGCAGCAGTCTGGCGCACCGGCGCCCGCCGCGCCGGCGACTTCCCCAGCTCCGCTTTCGATTCCAAGCACCGGCTTTGGCGGGCTCGACCAGTACCGTTTGAGGCGGATCGCTGTTTTCACCGACGACTTCGGCCAACTGGAACGCTACCGAGCTGCTAACGCCGCGCTCACGGCGCCGAAGCGTGGCGAGGATCGCGTCGTGTTTTTTGGCGATTCGATCACCGATATATGGCATCTCGGCGAATATTTTCCCGGCAAGCCGTACGTCAATCGCGGCATTGGCGGGCAGACCACACCGCAGATGCTGGTGCGCTTTCGGCAGGATGTGATTCATCTGGACCCGAAGGTTGTAGTTATTCTGGCTGGGACCAACGACATTGCCGGGAACACCGGCCCGATGCGGATCGAAGACATTGAAGCGGACTACGCTTCGCTCGCGGAACTGGCGCGGGTGAACAATATCAAAGTGATTTATTCGTCGGTGCTGCCGGTGCACAACTATACGGAGGAGTCGAAGGATTTTTTTGCGCAACGCTCGGTGGAGAAAATTCTTCTGCTGAATAACTGGCTGCGGGCTTACTGCGTGATTCCCGCAAATGGCTGCGTTTACCTGGACTATTTCAGCGCCATGGTTGACGACAAAGGATTGATGAAGAAGGATCTCGCCGATGACGGACTGCATCCCAACGCGGCGGGGTTCAAGATTATGGCGCCGCTGGCTGAGGCGGCGATTGAGAGGGAACTGAAATAAGGCAGTCGTTGGTCGTTGGTCGTTAGCCGTTAGCCAAAACGTCGTCGGTCGTCGGTCGTGCGGCCAAAACGCCCACCGCGGGCCGGATACTTTATCCGCCATTGCTCTCCGTCATTCCTCAATCCAACTATAATCGAAGTAGGAATGTCGTCGCGTGTCGATCGGCCAACGACCGCAACCGACGGCCAACGACCAACGACCAACGACTATCTTGCTTCTTCGCGACAAATTCGGGCGCGCGATTACCGACCTTCGGATTTCCATTACCGATCGGTGTAACTACAAGTGTGTGTACTGCCGCACGGGGAATGAAGGCGCGCTGTATGGCGACCTGCCGTTTGAGGATTATTTGCGGATGGCGCGGGTGCTGGTGGGGATGGGGATCCGCAAGGTTAGGTTGACCGGCGGAGAGCCGTTGTTGCGCAGGGGCGTGGTCGAGTTTGTGCGCGAGTTGGCGCGGTTGGGGTTCCAGGGGCTAAAGCCCGATTCCGATAACGGCTCTAACGGCACGGCTCAAGCCGTGCCCTTCCCGTCCGTGCATACGCCGAAAGCACCAGTTGCACCCAACCTCCCTCTCGATGCTGAGTCGCTCGATATTGCGCTGACCACCAATGGGCACATGCTGGCGGAGATGGCGCAGCCGTTGAAGGATGCGGGGCTGACGCGAGTCACGGTGTCGATGGATGCGGTCGATCCCGATCGTTTTGCGCGCATCACGCGGGTGGCGAATGGATACGATCACGTCCTGGCGGGGATTCGGGCGGCGCGCCGGGCGGGGCTGTGGCCCCTTAAGGTGAATTGCGTGCTGATGCGCGGATTCAATGAAGACCAGATCATCCCATTCGGGATGTTCGCGCGCGAAGAGGGCGTCACGGTCCGGTTCATCGAGTTCATGCCGCTGGAAGAGGGTCGCACATGGTCGCCTTCGACAGTGGTAACGCTCGACGAAATTCTGGCGCGCATGGCCGAGTATCGGCCGCTAGTGGAGATTCCGCATGCGCATTCGGAGACGGCGCGGCGCTATCGCTTTGAAGACGGTATCGGCGAGATTGGAATCATCGCCCCGGTGTCACATCCGTTCTGCGGACATTGCAGCCGCATCCGCATCACCAGCGATGGCAAGATTCGCACCTGCCTGTTTTCGGTATGGGACCACGATCTCCACGCGCAGATGCGCCGCGGGGCATCGGACGAAGAGTTGGAGGAATTTATCTGCGGAGTGGTGGCGCAAAAAGAAGAGCGGCACCATATTGGCGAGCCGGGTTTTGTGCCGGCCTCGCGGACGATGGTGCACATTGGGGGATAGGACGGCGAACGGAATGCCCGGAGCGGCGCACGCTTTACCGCATTTCTGGCTGATCGCGGAAATGATCGCGCTGTTTGTGGGCCTGCCGCTGATTTTTCGTTTTCGGCTGATTCCGATTCCGCCGATTCCCGCGCTGTGGGTGCTGGCGGCGTACTGCCTGTACCGGTTGTGGGGCGATAAGGGATTCGATCGCCGGATGCTGTGGAACCCAGGAGTGCTGCCGGCGTCGGCCGCGCAAATCTTCGCCATATTTGCCGGAGCTGCGTTGCTGGTCGGCGCAGCGGTATATTTTCTGGCCCCGGGATTACTGTTCAATTTCGTGCGGCGCGCGCCCGTGTTCTGGGCGCTGGTGATGGTTCTATATCCCGTGCTCTCGGTCTACCCGCAGGGAATTGTCTACCGGGCATTTTTCTTTGAGCGCTATCGCGGGCTGTTTGCCGATCCGGCGATTCTGATTATGCTGAGTGCGATCGCGTTCTCATTCGTGCATATTATTTTTCGCAATCCCATTGCGGTGGGCCTCACTTTTGTTGGCGGACTCTTGTTTGCGTGGCGGTATGCGCAGACGGGATCACTGTTCACTTCGTCATTCGAGCACGCGCTCTATGGATGCTGGATGTTCACCATCGGCTTGGGCGAATACTTTTATAAGGGGGCGCGTTAGTGCCGAGCCTCCTTCTCTTCTTTCCTGCGGCATTAATTTTGACAATACTGGGGGTGCCGGCGCAGGCTCAAACTCAGACCTATCTCGGTTTCGATCGCAACGACTATCCGGGCGACGCCAACCTCAAGACTCTGCGGCAGACTTTTTCCTATAGCGGATATTGGCTGAACAATCCTCCGGGAGCTTCATCGAATTCGTGGGAGGGGCACCGGGCGGCCCTGGAGTCGGCGGAATTTGGATTTCTGGTGCTGTTCAACGGGCGGCTTTACGCGCAGTTGAAAACTGTGGCCAACGCCACTCGACTCGGGCGATCAGATGCTCGGGCTGCGGTGGTGGCGGCGCGGCGCGAAGGCTTTCCGGCGGCGACCATTATTTTTCTCGACCAGGAGCAGGGCGGGCGCATGCTGCCGGAGCAGAAGGCTTACATTTTTGCCTGGGTCGATGGCGTTGCGGCGGCGGGGTTTCGGGCTGGGGTTTATTGTTCGGGCATTCCCGCTGGAGATGATGGGAATGTCGTGACCGCGGAAGATATTCGGCAGAGCGCAGGAAAGCGCGAGATCGCGTATTGGGCGATTAATGATGCGTGTCCGCCGGCGCCGGGATGTGCCTTTCCGTCGAGTCCGCCGAGCCCGGCGCAGAGCGGAGTGGATTTCGCGGAAGTGTGGCAGTTTGCGCAGTCCCCGCGGCGCAAGGATGTGGCCGGGCGGTGCACGAATTACAACCGGGATGGGAACTGTTATCCGCCTGGAATTACCGCTGGGCAAGGATTGCACATCGATGCCAACTCGGCTACTTCCAGGGACCCTTCGCAGGGACGCAGTCGGTGAGATTGCGGGTCTTCCGGTTTATGGGGGGCTGCCGCTGCGCTCGGCCGAATCCTTCGACCACTCTCAGGATGCCATCACAAGCCAGAAGCTAGAAATGCAAACACCCGCACGCCGAGAGAGGTTCCTCGTCCACAAAGATGTGGAGTATACTGCGAAGAAGTTTCAGAATCTTGGCAGGGAAGTGCAATCATGGCTTTGAGTTCGGTTGAACAGGTGGCGGAGCAGGTTCCGGCGGACGATTTTCAGGCGCTCGAAGAGAAGATTTATCGCACCATAGAAATGTACAAAGCGGCGCGGCAGGCACAAACTCTAGCCGAGCGCGATGCGCAGCGGATGCGGCAACAGATGGAAGACCGGGAAGAGGAGCTCGTCCGACTGCGGCGCGAAACCGTGCAGTTAAAGAAGGAGCGCGAGGAAATTCGCGGGCGGGTCGAGAAAATGCTGGAGCAAATCGAGTCGATCGCTGAGGCCAGCTAGCGAAACAGGGTTAAGCTTCGCTTCCGCCGGAGGGTCGAGAGCCTGCCCTGAGCTTGTCGAAGGCGGCTGTCGCACATGAGGAATGAGATGGCTACCGCAACCAAAGATCAGATGGTGAAAGATGCGCAGAATGCCAGCGTGCGCGTGGAGATTTTCGACCAGGCCTACAACCTGCGCGGGACCGATCCGGACTACATTCTGAAGCTGGCGGCCTATGTGGACGCCAAGATGCGCGCGGTGGCCGAGGCGACCAATACCATCGATACCGTGCGGCTGGCAGTGCTGGCGGCGCTGAATATCGCTGATGAATACCATTTGTTGAAGAAAAAGCAGGACGCCGGGACAACCGATTATCAGAAGCGGGCGCATCTATTAGCAGATGCGCTGGATGAAGTGCTGGCTGAAGACCGCAAGGCAGGCTAGTCTGCGACTGCCTCGCCTGCGACAAGAGAATCTGCGGCGCGGCCTCCTATTCAGCGCAATTCTCGCCCTGTGCGCACTGCCCAGCGGCGCTCCTTCTCAAGACACAACGATCCGCTCGCAATCGAATCTGGTGCTGATTCCGGCGCTGGTCAAAGACCAGGAAGGTGGCATTGTCTACGGCTTGCAGGCCAAAGATTTCCTTATGGAAGATAATGGCGTCGAGCAGCAGGTACGTCTTGACGAAGCCCCGGAGGGCCAGCCGATCTCGCTGGTCGTAGCCATTCAGCGCGGACGGCGGGCCTATGCCGAGTTCCCCCGCATGCAAGGACTGGAATCAATGCTCGACCCGCTATTTGCGCTGGGAACGGCGCGAGTGGCCGTGCTGGAGTTCGACAGCAAGGTGGACCTCACGCGAAACTTCACGAGAGATGCAAGCCTGGTGGAGGACGATCTCAGAAATCTTCAGCCCGGCGACGGCGGAGCGGCGATTCTCGATGCGGTCGATTACTCGGTAAATCTGCTCAAGAAGGAGCCGGAGGGCCGGCTGCGCGTGCTGCTGCTGATCAGCGAGACCCGTGACCACGGCAGCCATGTGAAAATCGAGGATACGGTGGCGGCCATTGGGCACAGCAATTGCGTGATGTATGCGCTGGCTTTTTCGCCCGCTCTCTCGAATATCCTCGACACCGGCCGCGGCAACAACAAACCTGGCACCGATATGAATGAGATGCACAATGGCATCGACTTCATCGATCTCGGCTACCGGATGGTGCAAGCCATGAGAAAAAACGTCCCGAGCACCGTGGCCATGATGACGGGCGGCGAATATGAACTCTTCGCCACCAAAAAGAAATTCGATGTGCGGATGAACGACTTTACCAATCATCTGCACAGCCGGTATCTATTGAGCTTCGCGCCCAAGAGCCCGCGTCCCGGACTGCATCAGCTTCGAGTGCGGCTACGAAATGGAGGGGATGGCACAGTGCTGGCGCGAGGCTCGTACTGGGCTCAGGAGTCAGCGCAGTAATCAGCGCCGCCACTCTACTCGACGCGCTGTTCTTGACGCGTGTCGGCGCTGGCATCCAGAACCTCGCGCACTTTCGCCACCAGCGCCGACAAAGTGAACGGTTTGGGCAGGAACCACAGCCCGGGGTCGAGCACGCCGTAATGAACAATCGCATTGCTGGTATAGCCCGAGATGTACAGCACCCTGACGTTGGGCGCAACGTGAGCGATCTGCTCGGCCAACTGGCGGCCGTTGATGCGCGGCATGACCACATCTGTAATTAGCAAGCGGATGTCGCGATGATTCTCTTTGCAGATGGCAAGCCCCTCCTCGGGGCTTCCCGCGACGAGCATCTTGTAGCCGCAATGCGCTAACACGGAAGAACTGAGCTGGCGAAGCTGGGGATCGTCTTCGACTAGCAGAACGGTTTCCGTGCCGCGTTGCACGCTTTTGGGGCGGTTATCGGCGCCGGACGACTCGGCGGGCTGGTCGACGCGAGGCAGATAAATCTTGAAAGTCGTGCCGCGTTCGGGCTCGCTATAAACCCAGATGTAGCCTCCGCTCTGCTTCACAATTCCGTACACCATCGAAAGTCCGAGGCCGGTGCCTTTGCCGACTTCTTTCGTGGTATAGAAAGGTTCGAAAATGCGCGCCTGTGTTTCCGGAGTCATGCCATGGCCGGTATCGCTCACGGCCAGCATCACGTAGCGCCCGGGCTCCGCGGGTTGATGGCGATCTGTGTAAGATTCATCGAGTTGCACATTGGCGGTTTCCAGGGTGAGCTTGCCGCCGCGCGGCATGGCATCGCGGGAATTCAAGGCCAGATTCATGATGACCTGCTCGATCTGACCGGGATCGGCCTTCACCGAACCCAGACCATTCGAGGGCACGGTCAGGACCTCGATGTCTTCTCCGATCAGGCGGCGCAGCAGCGAGTCAAGGTTCAGCATGATGTCGTTCAGGTTGATGACGCGCGGGGAAAGCACTTGTTTGCGGCTGAAAGCCAGCAATTGGCGGGTGATGCCGCTGGCTCGCTCGGCCGCCGACTTGATCTGCGCTGTGCTGTCGGCCAGGCGGCTGCCGGAGGGAACCCCTTCGGCCACGATTTGCGAGTAGCCGAGAATTACGGTGAGCAGATTATTGAAGTCATGAGCCACGCCGCCCGCCAGACGCCCAACGGCCTCCATTTTCTGCGACTGGCGCAGTCTTTCTTCGAGCGCTACCCGCTCGGTAACATCCTGCGCCAGTGAAGCCGCGCCCAGCACTCGACCGGACTCGTCCACCAGCGGAGTGTTGTACCATTCGCAGGAAATCGTGCGGCCATCTTTGGTCACATTGTCGTTGGCGCTTCGAGTTCCTCCATTCTGATTCAACACTCCCTGCCAGACTTCGTCTACATGCCGCCGGAAATTGGGAGGAACAATAAAACTGGCGTGCTGCCCCAGGGCCTCCTCGCGGGAATATCCGAAGATGCGCTCGGCGGAGGGATTCCAGGCAGTCACACGAAATTGAAGATCCCATTCCACCACCGCCAGCGGAGTGTGCTCGAAGTGAATCGAGAGTTTCTGCTGCGATTGGCGGATGTCCTCTTCGGCGCGCTTGCGATCACTGATGTCGCGGCAAATGCCGAGCAGTCCGATGACCTTGCCGTTAGCGTCGCGATAGGGGCCTTTAGTCGAGAGGAAGGTACGGGTCACGCCTGCCGCAGTCCCCGACTCCTCGTACGTCTGGGTCACGCCGGACTGCACGACGAGACGATCGCGCTCCATAATCGCGCGGCCAATTTCCGGAACAAACAACTCAGCGTCGTCCTTTCCTAAAACATCCGCGATGCTCCGGCCCAAAAAACCCAAGCCTGCCGAATTCATCATGAGATAACGGCCTTGCAGATCTTTGACAAAGATCGCATCTGTCGTGCCCTCGGTAATTCCTTGCAGCAGGGTGAGATTTCTTTCCAGTTCGGACGAACTGATCAGCAACTGTTTCTGAACGACAAACAATCTACCGCCCGCGGCGGCAAACGAAACCAGCGCGAGCACGAGGGACCAGTAGAATTGCTCCTGAGCGATGCTAATGACGAGTGGGAACACGATCGCCGGAATCAACAGAGGAGAGAATTGGGCGAGCAGTTGCAATCGATGAGAATGCGACTCTGGCCCTAACGGCTGCTCGCGGCCGCTCCAACTTCCTGCAATCACGATCATCAGGCAGTAGCTGAACGTCCATGTGAGATCGGGCCATTCCCCCTGCCGGTAGTGGCCGGAGGCGAGCCAGGCGAGCGTTGCATTAAGTACGATGGCGTGAACGCCCAGTAACAGACCCATGCGCAGGAAAAACGCTTTCTCGGTGCGACGGAGACTCAGCAGTCCTCGAACCAGGAAACTCAGCGTGATCAGGCCAAAGAAAAGAATCCCCGCATGCAACTTCCGGACCTCCATGGCCTGCCCAGCGGCCTGCCAGCGCGAGGGGACATAGATCTGCGACAGTTCAACCGCCAGGACGAGTGTGCAAACCTGAATAAAATCGCAGAATCTCAACCACCCGAATCCCCTGCCCGGGTCTCGTGGACTCAGGAAAAGGGTCATCGTGGCCGGGACAATCCAGAAAAACACAAGAACGGCGCTCGGCCACAGCGTGCCTAGCGGAGCATGAACATAATCGTAATAATCGGTGTAGAGAGCTGCCCCGATCGTGTCAAGCAGCAAAGAAAGAGCGACCAGGCGCCAGACGCGTTTGCCAAAGGGTCCGGACTCCCGCGAAGCCAGCCAGCACACCACGGCCGCGGTCAGCGGCGCGGCGGTGTCGATCCAGTCTCCCCAGACTGACGCCGTGGAGGTGCCGTAGCGCAACAACAGCACGGCCACATGCGTGAGCATGAGAAAAGCCGCCGCCGCAAATGCGGACGCGCGCAATTTCGACATCGCTACAACTTCTCCGGCGTGCCGGCGACCAACCTGCGGCTACGCTCTGGGGGCCCATTATTTTGTTCTGGAGTATGAACTCACACTTGGCCATCAGAATCAAGTCCTTCCGTGATCCGGGGGCAGCAAATCGCCAGCATTTTCCCGCCATTTTGCCTAACCTTGGTATTGCTAGAGTTCCCCGAAAACCGCCTACTTCTCCCAGGATCGGAGCAAGCCCGTTTGTGAATTTGTGAATAAGACATTACTTTCGTTGCAAGCGATCTGCCAACTTTTTGCGATCTTCCACTTGCCAAGTGCCCAGCTTTTGCCTAGCATCCAGATTGAAAGCTGGCCTGCCGGGTTGGTGATGGCGGTAACCGATTTTTGAACCAATGCTGAATGAACGGGGGCTCGACTCGAACTAGGATCCGGTGCGCAGCGCTCCGCCATGCGGAGATGCCTAAAGGGTCTCGGCGGGTTCCCAACGTCTACCGACGGGTTCATTCTCGGCCCGTCACACGGCTTAGTGGGTCGGCTTGATTTTTTCTGGTTGAGCGTGTGTGGGGACGGACGCACTCGTCCCTCCAGGTTTTGATCTTGAAGTTTGTTCTTACGCCTCGCCCTTCAGTTTCCCAACCTGCTAAACTTGATGGCGTAGCTAATCCTAGGCTTCACGCATCTAACAAACTGTGTTCCCACAACTATTTCACCTGGGGAAATTTTTCCTCCCGACGTACGGATTCCTGGTATCGCTGGGCGTCCTGATTGGTCTATGGATCAGCGTGCGCAACTCCGAGCGCATGGGGATCGACGGCGACAAAGCCTGGAACCTGGGGATTCTTGTCGTGCTCTGCGGGATTGTGGGAGCGAAAGTACTCTACGTCATCAACGAGTGGAGCTACTACTCCGCGCACGTAAGCGAAATTTTCAGCATCAATACCCTGCAGGCGGGGGGAGTTTTTTCCGGAGGGCTGCTGGCTGCATTCGCGGCCGCGGCTTGGTATGTGCGCAAGCATAACATGCCGGCGCTTGGCACCTGCGATTGTTTCGCCCCGGGTCTCGCGCTGGGCCATGCGATCGGCCGCATTGGCTGCTTTGCCGCGGGATGCTGCTACGGAAAAGAAACCCACCACTGGTGGGGCGTGACTTTTCATAATCCGTTGGCGAACTCGATCACCGGGACGCCTCTGGGTGTGCCTCTTGAACCTACCCAGTTGTTCGAGTCCGCAGTGCAGTTCGCTAACTTCCTGTTTCTGATGTGGCTGCTGAAACGCAGAAGCTTCGACGGTCAAGTCTTTGGGGCATTCATGTTTATCTACGGCGTGGCCAGATTCTTTCTCGAGTATCTGCGCGACGACCCCGGCCGCGGCTCGGTTTTTGGCGGAGCCATGACGGGTACCCAGTTAATCGCAATTGGCTTGGTGCTTGCGGGAGGATTGATTTGGTGGTTGCGGCCTGGTTCGAAGCAGGTGCCTGCCCAGGTAGCGAGCGCCACTCGTTAGCGCGTATTTGAATCCGCAGGACGCGGGCCGTCCGCAAGACCTCCCAGGCTGTCAACCACGAACTTTTCGGCGAGATATTCAGACCCTGCGGCCGAGAGATGATTATCGTCCCGGTAAAGAAGATGCCCGTCGCGCATCGCATAACAAGCCGTGCCATCGCACAAGGAGGGGAGCGGATCGAACACTCGCAATCGGCTGAATTCTTTCTGTATATCAAAAATCACCGCTCGGTAGGCACGAGCGCGTGCATCGACCCGAGCGCGCTGTACACCGCAGAGCGGGCGAACGCGCGAAAACAGGGAGACTGGGCGCGGGAGGCATGATCTCGGGTCGAAGCCCAACTCGGGCCAATCGAGAAATAGCACTATTTGTTTTCCGGACGCAGAGAGGCGTGAGATGGTGTTTTGCAAGGCGGCTGCAAACACCTCGGTCTGGCTGGAATCCTTGGCAGCGCCATCCCATGAAAGCGATTCAGGCAGGCCGGGATCGTCGCCAAACAGTCGGCCCGTAATGTATATCGGCCAGTGCGCTGAAATGATTACGGTGCGAACCTTGGGGGTGGAAATGGCAAAGTCAAGCATCCGATTTACGATCGGCCTGCAATCCCGTTCGGCACGCGCCCCGAGCGCATAGCTCTCGGTGTCGTAAAACGGCACGCATCCCGGCTCACCGAGATTCATCACGACTTGCGAACGCTGCGCATAGGCGGCGGCGACGCCGCGATAAAGAGCGCCCGCATGCGAATCGCCGATGAGAAGAATCTCCGGAGGCGTCGCGGCCGAGATGCGGCAATAGCCCAGCTTGGCGATCCCGACCGTACGTAAACAGCCGGGCGTAGTAGCTGTATCGGGTTGTGCCCAACCAAAATCAACGGGAAGATTCTTGAACCTGCCGCCAAAGCCGTCCTCACTGTGGATGGTGTACCCCGCGCACAATATCATCCCTGAGGCCAGAACCAGCGCTGCGCTCTTCATCCAGGTTTTGCGGCCGAAGCGAATGGGAGATTCTACGAAGCGCCACGTCGCCCACGCCAATCCCATGCTGAGAACCACGGCCGCGATCCTGGAGGCCCAAGACAATTCCTCTCCACGAATCATGCGGGCAAATGACAGAATTGGCCAATGCCACAAGTACAAGGGATAGCTGATGAGTCCGACGAAGACCGCGACCCGGTTGGACAGAAAGATGCGATTGATCGAGGCGGAAGGCCCCGCCACGATCAGCAGTGACGCGCCGCCCACGGGAAGCAGCGCCCACCATCCTGGAAACTCATAGGCATGCACCAGCAGCAGAGCCAGTGCGATCAGTGCGGTGCCAGTCGCGGACAGAATATTCGGCAGTAACCGACTGGCAGCCAAACGACGCCGAAGCTGCGGCCGGAACATGTCGAAGTAGGCCAGCACACCACCGATCCACAACTCCCAAAAGCGCGTCTGCGGCAGGAAGAAACTGGACGCGGCGTCGCGGTGGACTTCCCAGACATTCAGGGAAAAAGAAATCAAGACGAGAGGCGTCAGCACGGCGAGCACGTTCAATCGCAAGCGCCACGCGGCCCACAGCAAGAACGGGTAGGTCAAATAAAACTGCTCTTCAATCCCCAAAGACCAGAGGTGCATCAGCGGTTTCAGGAAAGACTTGGTATCGAAATATCCAGCTTCCCGCCGAAGGATAAAGTTTTCGATGTAGCCGGCTCCGCCAAAAATATGTTTGCCCAACTGCGCGTACTCGCCTGGGAAGAGAAAAAACCAGCCGAAGACAGCACTCGCGCCCAGAACGACCAGGAGAGCGGGAAAGATGCGCTTGATGCGGTTGGAATAAAACGCCGCAAAGCTGAAACTGCCGCGCTGGAAGCCTTTGAAAATGATGCTGGAGATCAGAAAGCCGGAGATGACGAAAAAAATATCCACGCCGACAAATCCGCCGGGGAGTATGGCTGGGAAGGCGTGAAACATCACGACGGGAATAATGGCCAGGGCGCGAAGGCCGTCGATATCGGGGCGATAGGACGGATGGTCGCGCAGGTCCCGCGTGAAAGGACGGGTGAGATCAGTCGCTGGATTGCTTGGTGCGGAAACAGATGCGGTTTCACCGTTTACGGGAACGTTGGCTTCGCGAACGTTGGTTTCGCGATCCGTGCTTTGGCGTTCATTGTTTTCGCGAACGTGGGAACTGGAAGACAATCAGCTAAACCTCAGGCCGCACCATTTTACAGAAATTGTGTGTAGTATCTTTCGCAGCGGATGCCCAAAGCATTTCCCATTCACATATCGGTCGCTCTGGAAGACGCGGGGCAGCGCCTGGACCAGTTCCTTACCACGCGACTTGGCGAGTCGGTGAGCCGCGCCCGGGTGCAGGAATTGATTGCAAACGGAAAAGTGCTGGTGAACGACACTGCGGCGAAGCCTTCCTTGAAGCTGCGTGGCGGCGAACGCGTAAGTGTACTCGGCCAAGCCGAGCGGCCTCCGTTGCGCGCGATCGCCGAGGAGATACCACTCGACATCGTATATGAAGATGCCGACCTCGCGATCATCAACAAGCCCGCCGGAATGATGGTTCATGCCGGCGCGGGTGCTACGGACGACCAGCGAAATCGGGGCACGCTGGTGAACGCGCTGCTGCATCATTTCGCGAGCCTGTCAACCGTGGGCGGCGAGATGCGGCCGGGCATTGTGCACCGTCTGGACAAAGAGACCAGTGGACTTATCGTGGTGGCGAAGAACGATGAGGCGCATCGCAAGTTGGCAGCGCAGTTTGCCCGCCGCGAAGTGAAGAAGACTTATCTTGCGCTCGTACATGGCTGGCCCAAAAAAGATCGCGGAACCATTTCGGCCAGCATCAGCCGTGACCGCGTGCGACGCACACGCATGACCACCCGCGGCACGGGCGGTCGCGATGCGGTCTCTCACTACAACGTAGTCCGCCGGCTGGACACGATATTCGGCAAGTTCGCGCTGGTCGAAGTGAAGATCGACACGGGCCGCACCCATCAGATTCGCGTTCACATGGCATCGCTAGGGCACGCGGTCATGGGCGATGCGCTCTATGGGGCGCCGCGCGAGATGCGCGCAGGCGGCGGGCGCGGTAAGGGAGAAGCGGTTTCGATTTCGCTGACGCGAAATTTCCTGCATGCAGCGCAGCTGGAATTGGCGCATCCGCGGACAGGCGAAACGATCGAACTCCAGAGCCAACTGCCGCCGGAGTTGCAGGCCGTCCTGGGGACCCTTGAAAAACACACTACTCCCAGCGTTTCGCCGAACAGGCGATGAGCGATGGGTGGGAGTTTTGCGGGTTAAGATATCGGGCGGCCAGATATAATACTCAAATCAGGTGAAAACTTTGGGGATGAAATTAGTTGCTGGTTCGGGACTGGCTCTGCTATTTCTGGCGGGCAGCGCGACAACGCAGTCGGCGAGCGCGGTTTCGCCTGCTTCAACCGCGGCTTCTGCGCCGGCGCAGCAGGCACAGTCTTCGAGCCCTCCGGCGGCAAGCACGACAGCCGGGAACCCGCAAACTCCGGCGGACGATTCCCTCCCGACGATCCGCACGACGACAAACGAAGTCAACGTGGTATTCACGGTGACCGACAAGCACGGGAAGCGCATCACCGACATGAAGGAGAACGACTTCCGCGTGATGGACGACAACAAGCCGCCGCAGGAAATTCGCAGCTTTCACGCTGAGACGAACCTGCCGCTTCAGGTCGGCCTGTTGATCGATGCCAGCAACTCCGTGCGCGACCGCTTCAAGTTCGAACAGGAATCCGCCATCGAATTTCTGAACCAGACGATTCACTCCTACAAGGATCACGCCTTTGTGGTCGGTTTTGACGTTACGCCGGAGGTTACGCAGGACTTCACCGACAACACTGAATTGCTCGCGCATGGAGTGCACGAACTGCGCCCCGGCGGGGGCACGGCGCTCTACGATGCGCTCTATTTTGCCTGCCGTGACAAATTGCTGAAAGCGCCGAAGTCGGAGACGGTGCGGCGCGCCATCATTTTGCTTAGTGACGGCGATGACAACCAGAGCCACGTTACTCGCGAGGAGGCCATCGAAATGGCGCAGCGAGCCGAGGCCGTCGTCTATACCATCAGCACGAACGTGAGCGGGACCAAAGGGGCGGGCGACAAGGTGTTGGAGCGCATTGCCGACGCTACCGGCGGGCGGCCATTCTTCCCGTTCCAGATTCGCGATGTGGCCAACGCGTTCGCCGAAATTCAAGAGGAACTCCGCAGCCAGTACGCCGTTTCCTATAAACCGGCGGACCTCAGAGCCGACGGGCACTATCGCACTATCGAAATCGTTCCCAACGATCGAAAGAATTTCCATGTGCGCTCCCGGCGGGGATGGTACTCGCCGACACAATAGGCTTCCCGTTCTCGGCTTCCGGCTTCCGGGGCGCGCCTTTTTGAGAACCGCAAGCTCATGCCTGGATATTCAGGGGCGCCACTTCCGAAAAAGCTGGGGATCAAGGCTGGATTCCGCGTGTGCCTTTTCGATGCACCGGTCGAAGTTTGCGAAGAGTTGAGCGCTGAACTTGGCGGCTGCGAAACTGTGGGCGACAACAAGACCCCTCTCGACTTTGCAATGATCTTCACGAAATCGAGAGCGCCGCTGACCAAGGAATTTAAGCGAATCGCGCAGCAACTGGCGCCCGCCGGAATGCTGTGGGTCGGCTGGCCCAAGAAAAGTTCGGGCGTGGCCACCGATCTGGACGAGAATATGGTGCGCGAGATTGGCTTGGCGACAGGATTGGTCGACGTGAAAGTCTGCGCTGTGACCGAGATCTGGTCGGGATTGAAATTTGTGCGGCGTTTGAAGGATCGCAAACAATCTGCTCGCCGGGAGAAAAAATAAACATGGTACGAGTGGGCTTGATCGGATTCGGTCTGGCAGGACAAGCGTTTCACGCGCCCGTCATTCGCGGCGTGAAGGGCATGGAATTGGCCTGCATTCTCGAGCGGCATGGGAACAACGCGAAGGCGAAGTATCCGGAAGTGCGAGTCGCGCGGACGCTCGACGAGATGCTTTCCGATAAAACTATCGGCCTGATCGTAGTGGCCACCCCGAACGATTCGCATTTCTCGTATACCAAGGCCTGCCTCGAAGCCGGACGCGACGTTGTCGTCGACAAACCTTTTACGCCGACCATGGCAGAAGCCGAAGCCCTAGTGCGCCTTGCCGCGGAACGCGGGCGGATCGTAACGGTCTATCAGGATCGCCGGTGGGATGGCGAGTTTCATACGGTGAAACAGATTGTGAAATCGGGCGCCCTAGGCGCGGTGGCAGAATACGAGGCGCGCTTCGACCGGTTTCGTCTCGAATCCAAACCGGGCGCGTGGCGTGAGAAACCGGACCACCCCGCGGCCGGCGTGCTCTGGGATCTGGGGCCGCATCTGATCGATCAGGCGCTGGTATTGTTTGGCACGCCGGAGACGATTTGGGCTTCGGCATTCTGCCAGCGGCAGACTTCGCAGGTGGATGACGCCTTTGATGTGCACATGGAATATCCGCATCTGCGAGCGACGTTGCGCGCTCGCATTATTGCGTTCGCTCCCGGGCCGCATTTGCTGATTCATGGCACAAAAGGATCGTTCATCAAGTCCGGAATGGACCCGCAAGAAGAAATTCTGCGCAGCCCGAATTGCCCCGATGGAAAGGATTGGGGAGAAAACTGGGGTGTGGAAACTGAAGACCGTTGGGGCACGCTCAGCCTGGCGAACGGGGAAACCCGCAAAGTGAAGACGGAACGCGGCGACTATCGCGGCTTCTATGCCGATGTGCGAGACGCGATCGAGAAGAAGACTGCGCCGGATGTAACGCCCGACCAGGCTCTGCGCACGATGCGCGCGCTTTTGCTGGCGCACAAGAGCAGCCGCGAAGGGCGCAGGGTTCTGTGGACGGAAGCGCCGGAGTAGCGAGGTTATCTGGTCAGTGATCAGGGGCGAGTAAGTCGTTCACTTCAGTTGCCTCATTCAGACATCAACATCAAAAGCAGCGGACAGGAGTGTCCGCTCCACATAAAAAACCTAGCTCTTCATTACTTTTTGGAATGCCGCCTGGAAGCGTTCCATTTCCGATTGCGTGCCGACCGTGATACGCACACATGTTGGCATGATTGGCCAAGTGCGGCCGATCAGCACGTTTTCTTTCGCCATTGCGTCGCGCACTTCTTTGCCGGGGCGCTTGGTATCGAGCAGAAAACAATTCGATTCAGAAGGAATATATGAATAGCCGTTACGATCGAGCCACTGAAGCGTTTGCTGCCGAATGGTGGCATTGATGCGGCGGCGATTCGCAACCAGCGTTGAGTCCTTCAGGCTGGCAGTTGCGCCAACGATCGCCGTCACAGGCATGAAGTTCTGTCCTCCGCGAGCGATTACTTTCTCAAGCAGGTCGGGACGCGCAACCACGAATCCGCAGCGCAGACCCGCCATTCCGTAAGCTTTCGAGAAAGTGCGCAACACAATCACATCTTTGCCGGCCTTGACCAGATCGAGCGAGGACGGCGCTTCGGTTAGATGGATGTAGGCTTCGTCGATGAGAACGATCGAGTCCTTCGGCTTGTTGGCTACGAGATATTCAATGTCGGAGTGCGGGGTCAGCGTGCCGGTGGGATTGTTGGGATTACAAATATAGAAAACTCCGGCATCGGGACCGGCGGCCAGCATGGCCTTGACGTCGTGCGCGTAAGTTTTCGTTAGCGGAATTTTGACTACGCGTGCTCCAGAGATCGACGACATCATCATGCCGGTCTCAAAACAAGGGTCTGCTGTGACGTAACTTTTCTGGGCGGACGTATAGGCCAGCACGCTCAGGCACAACGGAGGCGTCGAGCCCGCTGTGGCGTAAATAAACTCAGGCTTGAGTCCCTCGATCTGGGCGAAAATACTGACCAGATCGTCGGTGAGGTTGTCGGAATAGCGCCCGCCCAACGGGACGATGGCGGCAATGGCGTCGCGCGCTGCCTGGCAGGGGCCGAGCGGATTCTCATTCGAATCGATCAGCACGGCATCCGCCGTGTGCGGCCGGCGCCGAGACGCCGCGGCCAGCATGGGCTCGGTCATCCCTCGAAACGCAGCCGCCGCAGACGCAGCCGCCGATAAGTGCAGGAACGAACGCCGTGAGAAGCGGGGCATGGGAACCCTCCAGAGAGGGAGTGTATCAGGCCCCTGGGCCATGCTGCGAAGTCCGATTTTCGCGAACCGACATCTGCTATTGGCCGCTTCCGCTCACGCTGATGGTTTGTACGTTCGGGTTCGTGGAATCTGTAAGCGTGACCGCGCTGGCGCGAGTTCCGACTGCGCTGGGCGTGAACGTCACCGTGAATGTGCACTTGGCCTTCGCCACCAAAGTCGCGGTGCAGGGCGTCGAGCCGCCGGGAACGGCGGCGTAATCGCCACTGCCGGTAATCGTTGGGCTCAACGATGTGGACAGATTGTTGGTGATTGTCACAGTCTGCGCCGCGCTGGTTGTGCCTACGGTTTGCGCTGCGAACGTGAGCGACGCAGGCGCGAACGATAATGGCAAAGCGGCAGTGCCTTTCACGTCGAAAATCTGCTGACCAATCGGAGCGGTATCGCTCATGACCACCGCGCCACTCAGGCTACCGTTCGCTCCGAAGGCTGGAGAGAAAGTAACGCTCATGGTGCAACTCTTGTTCGCATTCAGGATGAGGGTGGCAGCGCACGGAACCGTCCCAGTGCCGGTGGCAGAGAACTCGCCGCTGGATGCGATCGAGGTGAGCGTCAGCGCGCTGGCGCTCACGTTCTTCACGGTCACAGTTTTGCCCGCGCTCGTCGTACCCACAGCCTGCGTGGTGAAAGTCAGGTTGGCCGGGGTGAACGTGAGGGGTGCGGTGCCGCCTCCCGAGCCCGTTCCTGTAAGGGTTACCAGTTGCGGACTGAAAGACGTGCCGTCGGTAATCGTGACTGCTCCGTCGATCGAACCGGCTGCCTTCGGCGCAAAGGTAACTGCGATGTTGCACTTCCCCTTCGACGCCAGCGACGAGCCGCAGGTAGTCCCGCTTGAGCTGATCGCGTAGCCGCCGCTCGCCGCAAAGGAAAAGCTCAGAGTCGAAGTCTGATTGTTGGTCAGAGATACGATTTTCGCGGCAGAAGTTGTGCCGACTGCCACGGTACCAAACGCAAGCGTGGCCGGGCTGATGGTAAATGGCAGGTTGCCTGTGCCGCTGAGCGCAACCGTCTGCGGGGAATCCGGCGCACTGTCGCTGATCGCCAACGATCCGGTGATCGCTCCGCTGACGGAAGGCGTGAAGGTGACGTTCACTTTGCAGGTCGCACCCGCCGCCAGGCTCGAACCACAGGTCTTGCTCGCGATCGCGAAGTTGCCGGTAGCCGCAATCGAGTTTACGGTCACCGAAGAAGGGCTTGTATTCTTCAACGTAACAAGCTTCGATGCGCTGGTGGTGCCGACAGATTGTGCAGTGAACGAAAGGCTGGCGGGAGACGGCGTGACGATGGGAGCGTTCGCGACGGTGAACGGCAGGAATCCAAAAGCGGCGCAACTCGCGCCCGTGGGAAAGTCTTCGACGTAAACCTGGAACGCGCCGGGCGTTGCAATCTGCGCCGCCGTTACTGTCACACTGAGCTGCGTCGGGCTGATGAACTTCACGGCCGGATAAGTCCCCGCGACCGAGACTAGAGTGGCGGCACTGAATCCGGTTCCATTGAGCGTGAGAGTGAAACTGGGTCCGCCTGGAACCGTGGCCGCCGGGCTCAGACTGGATAGCGTAAGCGGTGCGGCGGTCGTGTTGTAGTCGGCGGTGACCAGCACTTCGTCGGTCACAGTCAATGGTTCCGCGGAGGAAGTTCCGGTCAGATCGTATTGCCAGCCAGTAAACAGCCAGCCCGAGTTCGGAGTTTCAGTAAAGGTCAGCGCATCGCCGGAAGGATAGAAGCCGTCTCCGGTCGGCGAAATCGGACTTACGTTGATCGCGCCGCCGCAGGTCTCGTTCGCGTAGTCCGTTACGTAGAACTCCGGCGTGAGGGTCGCCGTATAGGTCGTGCTGGTTGCCGGCAAGGTCACGCTGTCCGCGGTCGTAGTGGTACCGTCACTCCAACTCGAAAAACGATACCGGCCGTTCGAACTGTAAGGGTATTCGAGCGCATCGACGCTGAGCGTGTGTACGCTGCCCGCAGTCCATCCAGAATCGTAAAAAGCCGAAAAGTTTTTCGGCGCGTAGGAGAAGGCACTGTCTCCGTAGACATAGAGATTCGAGCTGAAGGGATTGGGGCTTACATTTACGCTGTAGACGGGGTTGGGCGAAAACTCGACAGTCGTATTAACCGTTAGCCCTGTGTCGGGAACGTAGAACGTTTTCGGATTCGCTCCGAGACCTCCGGGAAGCCAGAAAGGAGAGTTGTTGAATTCGTAGAAATTGTGCCCCGAGTTCGGAGATGCAGTCAGCATGACCTGCTGCCGCGCGGTATAGAAGAGCAGCGACGATCCCGAATAACTCAGCGGTGCGGGCGAGGACGTCACGGTTCCCGTGCCCATCGGGTAGATGGTCGCCGCATACGGGACGAGTTGAATGAAGTTTGCCGTATACGTCGTCACTGCCGGGGAGGTTGCTGGCGTGGCTTCTTCCCCATTACCGGGAAGTACGGTGATGCTGTGGCTTGAAGCAGTCGCATCGTTCCATCGCCCGTAGGTGTAGTAGAACGTCGTGGGCGTTGTACTGTTGACGATCTCTCCGGCCTGACTTTGCACGCCCGACGGAATATCGAGCGTATGCGTCGAATTCGCCGGCCAACTGTAAACCTGCGGCGTGGTTACGGTCACGCCGTCGACGATCACCTGTAGTCCGGCAGGATTGCTGGTAACGGTCACCGAAGTTGGTGCATTCCCGTAAAGACGCTCAATGCCATCGATATCGGCAGCCGTATAGCCGGCTTGGTTCGAGAGTGGAATGCCGCCAGGAATCGATTCGACCGCCGGACCTCCGTTCCGCGAGAAGGAGAACGCCGGATACTCCATGATCGACGCGTAGTCGAAATATGTGCCGAAGGTCTGGGCGTTGTCGTAGATCTGGTTGAAGTTTCCGATCGATCCCTTGATCAGGTTTCCGTAGTTGACCGAGACATAAGCGTTGCGGTCGGGGCGCGACTGCTCGTGCCATAGGCCGAGTGTGTGTCCCATCTCGTGCAGGATCGTGGCCAAGGTACAGACCCCGGACCCGCCCACTTGCTGCTCACCGCCCGCGCGGCCGACCACGGTTTCACACTCCCCACTGAAATTGTTGGGGTCGAAATTAAAGTCTACGAAGTCGGCCTGGCTGGTGCGGGCGACAAACTGGATATTGGAAAACGTCCCGTTGAATTGCGCGATGGCAGCGTTCAGATTGGTCAAGTCGCCGCTCGCGGAGTCAATGATGTAGGGAATCTGATACTGGCTCCCCACTTTTGGCCAGAGATACTGCGCATAGTCGATTCCAAAAGAAGGAAGCGCACGCTGCGGATCAATGGGATCGACCTTTTCCAGCACGATGTCACTTTGGAATATCGCCTTGCCATTCTTCACCGTGTAGGTCACGGGCATGCCGCGATAGAGGCCGTGGCGAATCTGCTGGGCGGATGCGGAAGTGACGGCGAAAACAAGAACAGTGGAAAGCACGGCGCAGACGAGGCGCAAAGACTTCTGTGGCAAGACAGACCTCCGGAGGGGCGACCGGGGGAGGGCCGTTAGAGTCTGGCGGGTTAGGGGGATAGTGTCAAGGTGAAGAAATTTGCACGTAGGACCAGGTGTAGGGCGGATACTTCTACGCGACTCGGAAATTGAAACACCAAACCAACTTGAAAAGCAGCGGGCAGGAGCGCCCACCTCCACACAAACCAGAAAACCGCTATTCTTGGCTGTGGCCGGCGTAGTAGCCGGCTCGGGCCTGGATCTTGTAGCCCTGCTTATTCTTGATTTCTAACTTGCGGTAGGAGCCGTCGAGTTTGGTGTTGGTTGGGGTGTAGCCGATGTTGTACTGGCTGCGCAGTTCGGCGGCAATCTGGTCGAAAGCGTCGCGCAGCTTGTCGAACTTGTTGCCTACGTTGATTACGCGACCGCCGGTCGCCTCGGTAAGTTTGCGCATTTCGCCTTCACCGGAATAGAAACCGCCCTGCGAGCCGTAGAATCCTCGATCCGCGCACAGCAGCACGTAAACGATTGCGTCCGCCTTCTGCGACGCCTCGATGGCATCGCGAATCTTCAATTTGCTGCCCTCGTCCTCGCCGTCGGTGAGCAGGATCATCGCCTTGCGCCCGGTTTCCTTGGCCAGCATGTCATGCGCAGAGAGATACACAGCGTCATAAAGAACGGTGCCTGGGGAATAAGCCGTAGGTACGGGACCGCCGCCGGCGCCGGGAAGCGTAGGCATGGTTACCCCGGAATTGATTCGTACGCTGTTCATCGCGCTTTGAAGGCGCCGAACATCGCGGGTGAAGTCCTGCACCAGGCTGGAGTCGACGTTGAAGTCGATGACGAAGGCCTCGTCTTTGTCGGTGAGAATTTGTTTCAGGAAAGCGCCGCCTACTTCCTTCTCCATGTCGAGAACCCGAATCTGACTGCCGCTGGAATCGATCAGGATACCGAGCGTGAGCGGCAGGTTGGTCTCGGCAGTGAAATATTTCACGGTCTGCGGCGTGCCGTCTTCCGCAATCGTAAAGTCGTCTTTGGTCAAATTCGGCATGAGTGCACCGTGCTTGTCTTTGACGTTAAAGAAAAGCTGCACGATATTAACGTTGACTTTAAGGGTTTCGGTGGGCTCCTGCGATTCATCGGATTTTTGGTCGGGCTTGCCCTGCGAAGAGCCGGAGGCCGGTTGTTGACCCTGCCCGGTTGATTGCCCAGAAGACGGCGTCGGCGAAGGCTGCGGCGTGGAGGATTGCGGCGAAGCTGCCTGAGGAGCCGACTGCTGCGCCAACACCAACGAGGCTGCCGCGAAAAAGGCCAGCACAACCATGACTCGGGGGAGGAAAATGTAGAACTTAGGCATCCAATCTCTCGCGTCCCTGGGATAGTGATAGTCTAATCCTTAGATGCACCAAATGGCATGGGCTGGGCATCTTAAAGGCAGAAACATGGATTTTTCGCGGAATGGGCGTTGGCGAGCGTGTTTTTTGGAGGGGCAAGGCGAGCGATGGCTCTGGTAAACGGTAGTAGAACATGGCGAATCGCCCTAGGTGGCGGGCTGATGGCTCTGGCCATGCTACTTGCCGGGTCACAGGCGTTGCTCCACGCGGAGTCTGCGGCAGCCCAGACACAGTCTCAGCCGCCGGCCAACTCGCCGCCTCAAGGCCAACAGAATCCGGGGCAACAAAGTCCGGGCCAACAAGGTCAAGACATTCCTGACGCGCCATCGACGGTCCAGCCGCCGCCGAAGGAGACTCTTCCGGCGTCGGTGCCACCTGCGCCGGGACGGACGAACGAACCGATCCCGTTCCCCGGCGACGCTCCGCAGCAACCCAACAATCCAAGTCAAACCCCAGGTCAAACCATGGAGGAGAAAACCGAGCCGCCTTCGACTTCGCCTGCTCCGTTGAATACGTCCCCGAACCCCGGAAACCTGCCCAGAAACCAGATCAACCCGAAAGACGATTTATACAAATTGAGGGTGAACGTCAACTTCGTTCAGATTCCAGTGATGGTGAAGGACTCGAACGGACGCCGCGTGGATGGCCTGCTGCCCAAGGATTTCACAGTGCGGGAGAACGGAAAGCCACAGACGCTAACCTATTTCACCAGCGATCCCTTCGAGCTTTCGGTGGCACTGGTCATCGATACCGGCATGGCAGACGTTGCCCTGCAAAAAATCGACCAGACGTACTCTGCGCTGGCGGGAGCCTTCAGTCCTTACGACGAAGTCGCCCTCTATACCTACAGCAGCACGGTTAGTCAGGTCAGCGATTTCTCCAAGAGGCCGGAAAAGCTCAGCACTGCGCTGAATGAAATGAAAACGGTGCGCGGGCACAATAACGGTCCGCCGATACTGGGCGGCCCACTCGGCCCTCAAGGACCGACTGTCAACGGAGCGCCGGTGGGCAGCGGAGGCGTCGAACCGGTTTATACTCCGCCCCGGGAAGCGCACGTTCTGAACGACGCCATTCTGCGCGCAGCGCTGGACTTGGGCAAGCGCGAGCGGACGCGCAGAAAAGTTATCTTCGTCATCAGCGATGGCCGGGAGCTGGGCAGCAAAGCCAGCTATCGCGATGTGCTACGCCTGCTCGAGACCCGAGACATCCAGGTCAGGGCGGTCGTCGTCGACAGCGGTTCGTTGCCGGGATACCGCCAGTTGAACAAGTTTCATCTGCCGGGGCAGGGCTACAGCAACATTCTTCCCAAATATGTAGCCGCAACTTGCGGCGAGACCGATCTGGACCGGCTCTCGCGAAATGGTATCGAAGACGCTTACGCGCAGATGACCAACGACGCGAGAAATCAATACACTTTGGGCTATACCCCCAAGCCTGTAACCACCGCCTCGGCATACCGAAGTATCGAAGTACTGGTCGACAAAAAGGGGTTGAAAGTGGGCGCGATGGATGGATACTACGCCATTCCGGTGGCCCATTGATCGGTCAATTTCTCTTCGCTATTGGGGCGATCTCGCTCGTCCCTGAGTGCGGGGGGTCACCTGAGTAACCTGCGTGCGGCCCTGCCGTGTGATATAAAGACCCCGAGCCTCCATTAGGACATTGTTGTGCGCGGCTGCCCGAAGGGCGTGCCCGTATTTGAGGAAAGCCTTGAGTTTCATCAACTTCGCAGCCCGCGAGATCAATTGCAAGATCGTGTACTATGGCGCCGGATTAGGTGGCAAGACCACGAACCTTCAGGTGATCTATCAGAAAACGGCGGACCAGCAGAAGGGCAAGATGATCTCGCTGGCCACCGAAACCGAGCGTACTTTGTTTTTCGATTTTCTTCCGCTTGACCTCGGATCGGTGCGCGGTTTCAAGACCCGCATTCATCTCTACACGGTCCCCGGCCAGGTGTTTTACGATGCCAGCCGCAAGCTGATTCTGCGTGGCGTGGATGGCATCGTGTTCGTCGCCGACTCCCAGGAGCAGCGCCAGGATGCCAACGTCGAAGCCCTCGACAACCTGATGTCGAATCTGAAAGAGCATGGCTACGACTTCAACAAGATTCCCTACGTGCTGCAACTCAATAAGCGCGACCTGCCAAACATTCTTCCCGTCGATTTGCTGGCCACCGAACTCCGCAAGAAAAATGAGACTATCGTTGAAGCGGTTGCCTTCCAGGGCGTGGGAGTCTTCGAAACCCTGAAAGAAATCGCCAAGCAGGTGCTGACGGAATTAAAGGCCGGCGGCTAACTCCTCGGAAAGAGGAGATTTGGCGAGGCTCTTTTTGAAAAGCGAATCGTTCTTACAGGCGCTTTCGCGCAACCGACCTTCTACGGTCCCGCCCGCTCCTTTACGACCTCATTGTGTTCTTTGTTGCCAAGGAGCGTCTTCTTGAGAAGGCTGTTCATTTTGCTCAATACCCAGAAGATCGAGACCAGAAGAACCGCGATTACGAACAGCAGAAATTGGATGGACATTTTCTAGCCTCATCAGGACCACGAGAATAAGCGGCTAATTTTCCCCATTCCACGCGAATAACTGTGGGATGTCAATGCGTTCGGTGATGCGGGCGATTGTTTGTTTCAAATTCTTCGTATTCTGAATTGAGCGGGCCCGGAGGGCGAACCTGCCGCCGCCACCTTTTCCGCATCGGTTCGGCTAAAATGGCTGCCGTCGTTTTCTGGTGTTCGGGGTCGTGCCAGGTTTCTTAGTCTGCCAGGAAGAGGAGCCCATGGGTTTGAGAGAGCTTCGGATGTATTCTTCATTATTCCTGTTGATTTTCATGTCTTCGTCCATGTCCATCCTGTTTTCGCAGAGCAGTTCGCTCCATGGCATCGACCCCACCGATCTCGACCGCAAGGTCGAACCGTGCGACGATTTCTTCGCATTCGCCAACGGCACGTGGCGCGCGAACAATCCGATCCCTGCTTCCATGACGCGCTGGAGCAAACGCTGGCAGGCGGGAGAATCCTCGAAAGACAAGCTGCGAGAAATTCTCGAAGCTGCCTCCGCCGAAAAGAATGCGTCGCAGGGTAGCGCCGACCAGATCATTGGCGACTACTATGGCGCGTGCATGGACGCATCGCGGGTAAATGCGCGCGGGATGGAACCAATCAAATCGCGGTTTGCGAAAATCGACGCCGCCACGGATTCAGCGGCCATTCAACAGGCAATGGTCGAATTGCACGACATTGTTGTGAACGTTCCGTTCGGCTTCGGCAGTTCGCAGGATCCCCATAAACCTTCATTGGTGTTGGCCGATCTTGGCGCCGGCGGCCTCGGACTGCCCGATCGCGATTACTATCTGAAAAGCGAGCCGCGCTTCAAAGAGGCTCGCGGAAAATATGTCGAGCACGTCGCGGCGATGTTCAAGCTGGCGGGGTGGGACCAGAAGTCCGCAGCGGCTGCCGCACAGGTCGTTATGGCGATGGAGACAAAGTTCGCCGAAGCGTCACTCGACAACGTCGCGCTGCGCGATCCCTCAGCGACCGATCACAACACCACGTTCGTCCAGCTGCAAGCCCTGGCTCCGCACGTCGACTGGACCGCATATTTCAAACACAAGCAGATTCCCACCGACGTAGACATGAATGTCGACCAGCCGAAGTTTATGCAGGAAGTGGATCGCCAGATGCAGCAAACTCCGCTGGCTGACTGGAAAGTGTATTTAAAGTGGCAACTGCTGGATTCGGTCGCCAGCCATCTCTCTGAGCCCTTCGTCGAAGAAGACTTCGCCTTCCACGGAAGATATCTTGCCGGCACAACCGAAATGAAGCCGCGATGGAAGCGTTGCGCGGAATCGACCGATCAACTATTCGGCGAAGCATTGGGCAAGAAGTATGTCGAGAAATATTTTCCGCCCGAGGCCAAAACCCGCATGCAGGAGATGGTGCGCAATCTCCTCGCGGCCATGCGTGACGATATTCTCAGCCGCCCGTGGATGAGCGACGACACAAAAGAAAAAGCGATGGCGAAGATCGCCACCTTTAATCCCAAGATCGGATATCCCGACAAGTGGAAGGATTATAGCCATGTCGTCATCCGGCGCGATGCGTATTTCGAAGACATGATCGCCGGCAGAAAATTTGTGGAAGAAGACGACCGAGCGCAAATCGGCAAAACCGTGGACCGCGAGCGCTGGGGCCTCACTCCGCCCACTTCAGATGCTTACTACAATCCGTTGCTGAATGAAATTGTTTTCCCCGCGGGAATTCTTCAGCCGCCCGCTTTTGATATGAAGGCTGTAGACGCAGTGAACTATGGTGCTATCGGCGTGGTCATCGGCCACGAAATTTCCCACGGTTTCGACGATCAGGGGGCGCAGTTCGATTACCTCGGTCGGTTGCGCAACTGGTGGACCGATGCCGATCTGAAAGACTTTCAAACCCGCGCCGCTTGCGTGGTCAATCAGTTCGACAATTACTACATCGAGAAAGACATCCATCACAATGGGAAGCTCGTTCTCGGCGAAAGCATTGGAGACCTCGGTGGAGCGAAGATCGCCTACCTCGCGTACCAGAAATCGCTCCGGGGTAAACCGCGTCCCGCCGACATCGACGGCTTCACTCCCGAACAGCAATTCTTCATTGCTTGGGGCCAGTTCCGCGGCGACGAAATCCGCCCCGAAGCGCAGCGACTAATGGTGCAGGGCGATCCGCACCCGATCGCGAAGTATCGCGTGATCGGTCCGCTTTCGAATCTTCCGGAATTCCAGAAAGCATGGAGCTGCAAAGCGGACGCGCCCATGGTGCGGCCCGAGGCCAAGCGCTGCGACGTCTGGTAGTAGCGCCGGCGTCCGCCTGCTTCCCGATAAGCCTTCCCGAGCCCGCTGAAGGGTCTTGTTTCTCCGGCGACGCATTTTTACTGAGATATATTGAGTTCACCCGATACCTCCGCATTACCAACGTAAGCAGCCTGAGCCGTTTTCTGCTGTCGAGCCGATTCTCCTTTCGCTAGCCTCATTCACGGGGAAGTGTGTTGTAGATGGCCCCCGGACCGGCCAGTGATTGTTGCAATCCTGATTCATCGTCTGTCGACTCATCGCTCGTCTGACCCGGCGACGTTGCTGATCTTCTGCGTGATCGGCTTCATCGCCGGCATCGCGCTTTTCTTTCAAGGGTTCCGCCTGCTCGAGCGCCGTCGCCTGATTCTCGACACTCCTTTCTCGAACATTCGCGGCGCCGCGATGGGCCTGGTCGAAATTAGCGGACAGGCGGTGGGTCCGTACACCATGATTGCGCCCATCACCGAGCGCCAATGCTACTACTTTCGCACTGTCGTCTGGGAGTGGAAGCAGCAGGGCAAGAACAAAGCCTGGGTTAAGATTGCCGCCGATTGTATGCATCTGCCATTTTTCGTCGACGACAATACCGGCCGCGTTCTGATCGACCCGCGCGGCGCCGATCTCGACCTGCACCGCGATTTTGAACAGGAATTCTGCGATTCATTCTTCACTACCAAAGATGCGGCGCCCGGCAACGTGCGCAGTTTCCTGGCACGCCACGGCATTTCGACAAACAACAAAATCAAAGTGGAAGAGTATTGCATCAAGCCCAAGAACTCGTTCTTCATCCTGGGCACACTGGCCGAAAACCCGGGCCTCGAGGTTGGCGCGCAACCGATCCCCGACATGGAGACCGTCCATATTTCCAGTCATGGATTCGCGCTGCCGCAGAAGTCAATTTCGTTTTTCATGGGAAGCAGCGACTCCGATCGCCATATCGGCTCCGCCTCCGAACCGATCGCGTTGCAATCCGAGTCGCCTCTTGAAGTAGTTCGGCTTTCTTCGGAACAGACGCCGGCAAAAGCTTCAGACATGTCTCAGCAACAAAAGATCGCTGCCGCGTTGCTCAGAGCAGGAATCTCTAATTCGGCGGGGTGGGCCGCTGTGGGAGTGCGCTCCAGTGCTGGTGTACAGGTTGTGAACAATCCTGCGCCAGCCGCGCC
The DNA here is from genome assembly GCA_036500765.1 of Candidatus Sulfotelmatobacter sp. NCBI lineage: Bacteria > Pseudomonadati > Acidobacteriota > Terriglobia > Terriglobales > Candidatus Korobacteraceae > Candidatus Sulfotelmatobacter > Candidatus Sulfotelmatobacter sp. Next base: position 199,284 of record DASYBM010000001.1, on the reverse strand, counting down.
GGAAGGCAACGGCAACGGCTCAAACGGTGGCGTGGCAGGGCAAGCAAATGGTTTCGACCTGAGACCGCCTGTGGTGTTGATGAAAGGGACGAACAGCGAAACCTTTCTCATCTCGTGGCGCAGCCAGAAAGAGGTCGCCCGCTCATTGGGCTGGAAATGCCTGCTGATGATCTGGGGAGGCCCCGCCCTCGCGTTGCTCGGCCTCTACTTTTTCTTGAGAATTAAGAGCGTGTTTTAGTTTGCACGGCACGCTACAGCACCACGCTTCTAACCCGCATGTCCCGAGCCTGCTGCTTCCCTCTAGTACAATCAACGAGTGAGCGACGCCGTCCGCATCGGGATTTTGGGGGACTTTAACGCCGATTTTCGCTCGCACCATGCCACTAATGACGCCTTGCAGCACGCCGCCCGAAAACTAAACATGCAGGTCGAATCCGAGTGGATTCCTACTCCGTCATTGACTGGCGCGACTACCGAGAAGGCGCTGGAAGGGTTCGACGGCCTTTGGGCCTCGCCTGGCAGCCCTTACAAGAGCTTCGACGGGATGCTGAACGGCATCGAGTTCGCCCGCCGCCGTGATTGGCCATTCCTCGGAACCTGCGGGGGATTCCAGTACGCCTTCATCGAATTCGCCCGCAACATCCTCAACATCCCAGACGCCGACAGCGCGGAAAACAACTCCGGCTCGAAGAATATCATCATTTATCCGGTGGCCTGCGCTGTGCCGGGTCGGAAAGGCGATGCTCCCACGCTTTCCGGCGCGGTTCCCGAGATTCGGTTGCGTCCCGGCTCGTATCTGCAATCTTTCTACGGCAAAGACAAAGAATCTGCGAAGGAAGAATTCTTCTGCAACTTCGAAATCAATCCCGACTTCGAATGGGCGGCCATGGAGGCGGGCTTTCCCGTCGTCGCGCGTGGCGCGCAAGGCGAGATCCGCGCCATCGAATCTCCTACGCACCGTTTCTATCTGGCTACGCTATTCCAACCCCAGTTGTCATCCACGGAACAAAAGCCTCACCCAATCGTTCTGGCCTTCGTACAAGCCGCCGCCGACTGGGGCAAGAAGAAGCTCGATGACAATGTGTTGGAGTAGAGATTCCTCGTTCGACTGCATTGCTGTTCCAGCCTGTCGGGAGAACCAAGCGGGGCCCCGGATAGCCGAGTTGCTCCTCACGGCCGCATTAGCCATGGCATTGTCTGTTTACGCCATTCGTTGCGAATTCGCGATTAACCGCCCTTATTGGCTTGGCCGCTCCAAATACCAGCGGTCGCGGTTACCAAAGCCCCTGGCCCCTTCCGGTTACCACACCCTGTCCAACCGTATTCTGGAACGCCCGCTCCGTCGCCGTTAGACTCAGCAGCATCGTTACTCGTTCTCGAGACCGCGTCGGCAGGAGCCACACGCATCCATGCACATGCAGTTGATGAACTCGTATCGCATCCCATTCACTACGTTGATCAGCTACATCCCGATCATCGCTACGATCGTGACCACGCTATTCAGCGTAATCTGGCGCGGGCCACCCTGCGCTACGTTGAGGCTACCGACAAAGGCCTGGCTCTGGCCCGCGAAGAATTCGAGCGCGAGTGGTCTCCCGACTTGCACATCAAGATGGAGCGTGTGTCTTCTACGGAAACACGCCTCCTCGTCACCAATCTGGCGAAAACTTCGGTCCTGCTTCAGCTTTTGCAGTTGCGAAAGCTCTCGCACGCCACGCCCTTCGAGCGCGTTCGCCTCAACGATCCTCTGGTTGGTGGTCTCACCTGGCAACACGAAATGGGCCGGCGGATATTAGCTTGCACAGGTCTGGAATTTGAAGGTCCCATCGCCGCCTCGATGACGTTCTACGCCGCCGGCCGCATGTTTCGCACCGACTGGTTCCGTTCGCAGATCGTAGTCCGTGACGGCCGTATTGTCAGTCTCGAACCCAGCAACATGCCCGCCCGACGCGTGCGCGTAATCGAGCGCAAGGGGCCCGAGCGCCGTCGCGAATTCGTCCAAGACGTTACCGCCAGCGTGGCCCCGGTCAAACTTAGGGCCAAGCCCGACGAAAACTTCTTCGTGACCGGGGCCTGACCTTTTAACTTCGGGACGTAAGTCGAGTCTCCCATCGGGGCATCCTTCGTGTTCCAGATTCCAGCTTCTAGCGAGTAACTAACACCTTCCCATTGTCATCCGAATGGGAAAATACCGAAAACCTTAGATAGTATTCGCTGCACTTTTCGGATTCCTATTTCGGCATAACGGTATTAGAACTTGACATTCTTAGGCTGCCCATTGGCTGGCCCTTTGCTATGATCCGTGGTGCGCCATCTTTTGAGGTCACAATTTGTGACCTCAAAATCGGTGTTCCTGTGATGAACAAAACTGCAATCATTCTCGCCAAACGAGCCGGATCGAAGATCCTGGTTCTGCGCAATCAGAAAGTCATACTCGATACGGATCTGGCCGAACTCTACGGCGTTCCGGTCAAACATCTCAATCAGCAGGTGAAGCGCAATCGCGACCGCTTTCCTGCGGATTTTCTCTTTATCTTGACCCGAGCGGAGCATGAAAGTTTGAGGTCACAAATTGTGACCTCAAACCCTGGTCGGGGCGGTCGGCGCTACCTGCCGAATGCCTTTACCGAACACGGAGCCGTGATGGCCGCGACGGTTTTAAACTCGAAACGTGCTATCGAAACCAGCATTTTCGTAGTGCGCGCATTTGTACAAATGCGTCAAGCTTTGGTCGTGAATCAGCATGTGATGTCGAAGCTCTCGGAACTGGAAGTGCGCCTGGACATCCACGATGCTGAAATTCAGGATCTGGTGGACGCCATTCACGAACTCATCGCTCCGCTGCCAGCCGGCCATCGCCGCATCGGCTTTGAGCTGCCATCGCGGACCGCAAAACCTCAGCGCAAATCGCCCAAGAGATAGGGCAAAACCTTCCCATGAACTTATAGTTGGCGTAATTGTGTCGTCCTTCCGGAGGGGGCTTGTTTTTCGCCACCGCGCGTAGCCGGGACTTACGTCCTGGGCTAATGAATGCCCCCGCACTGCGGTTCAGAATGTGCTCTCACGAAACTGCAGCATGCGGCAGGCGCTACGTCTGCTACACGAAACGAAGCGATGCGGAATTCATGCAGTAGCGGAGGTGAGTGGGTTCGGGGCCGTCGTCGAAGACGTGGCCGAGGTGAGCGTCGCATTCGGTGCAGGCGATCGCGGTGCGGGTCATGCCATAAGTTGTGTCGCGGATTTCCGTGACATTTTCAGCCGCGATCGGCGCCCAGAAACTGGGCCATCCTGTGCCCGATTCGAATTTCGTGGCGGAACTGTATAGCGCGTTATCGCAGCAAATGCAGCGGTACAGGCCTTTGTCGTGGAAATTCCAGTACTTGCCGGAGAATGCGATTTCGGTATCGCCATGACGCGTGATATCGAACGCATTATCCGAAAGTTGCTTGCGCCATTCGGCTTCAGTCTTCACCACTTTCGGAATGTGGACCTGCTTCAGGCGCTCGCCGTCATCAGAGAAAAGAACAACTGTTACTTCCTTCGATTCGCCGCCGTCTACGGGCGCTGCCTCCAGGAGGCCTGGCTTTCTCCATTGCCACAGGGCCAAGCCAGCGAGCGTTGCCACGGACGTTGCGAGAAATACGCGACGCTGAATATTGGGAGACGACACTGCCGAGCTTTGCTCCGATGGAGAGGCAGATCCCACCTCAGTCGTTTCTGCTCCCGCGTTTTTCTCGCGATTTTGATCCGAATTGAACACGGTCATCACCTCTCGTCTACTTCCCAGTGTAGAGACTTGGGAACTGCTCGCGCAGATGAGCGACCTTAGGCGCATCGTTGAACATGATGTAGGGCTGATTGGGATGCAACGCCGCGTAATTCTGATGATAGGCCTCGGCTGGGTAGAAGGCATCGAGCGGCGCAACCTTGGTCACGATGGGGCGCGGGAAAACTTTTGCGCTATCGAGTTGAGTGATGTAAGCCTCGGCGATGCGCTTCTGCTCGTCGTTGGCATAAAAAATCGACGAGCGATATTGCGTGCCTTCGTCAGGACCCTGGCGATTGAGTTCGGTTGGGTCGTGCGCAACTGAGAAGAAGACGCGCAGAAGCTCGCCATAAGTGATCTGCGATGGATCGTAAACGATCTGCACCGACTCGGCGTGGCCGGTTTCGCCGGTGCTCACGATTTCGTATTCGGCAGTTTTGGCCGATCCTCCGGAGTAGCCGGAGGTCGCGCTGATCACGCCCTTGACGTGCTGGAAGACCGCCTGGATGCCCCAGAAACATCCGCCGGAAACGACGGCTGTCTGTTGGCCCGCGACGGCGGCGCGGGGCGCGTCCTGCAAAGGCGTTGGGAAAGCCGCTGCCGGGTTGGCCTTGGCGTTGCAAGCGGTGGCGCTGAGAAGCGCTGCGAAGAGAATCAGGGCGAAGCGAGATATCGATGGCATTTTATTTCCTCACCTTGTAGTACGAAATTCGTGTTTAACAAGAAATCGGGGCTGCCAGATTGGACTTGCGGGCGGCGGAAAAGTTTCACAGCGGAGGTGGCGCTGGCGGCCCAATGCGTCACCGCCGCCGGATGGCCGAAGGCGGCCTTTTCCACATGGGCATGGCCGTTTACTCAGGGTATTGCCGACCCGCCCGAGCTTATTCTTAATTTTCCTGTTGCTTTTCGCCTTCTGTTCGCCAATAATGGGCGGCATGGCCATTACACGCAGGCAGCGGGAAGTGTATGACTTTATTTCGCGCTTTGTAGCGGAGCATCAATACTCTCCGTCCTTCGAAGAAATCGGCAAAGGGTTGGAGCTGACTTCGCTGGCGACCGTGCATAAGCATGTCACGAACCTGGAAAAAAAAGGACTGCTGACGCGCGACTACAACCGCAGTCGCTCGATCGACCTGTTGCCTCCGAAGGGAAGGCTGAAGCAGGCGATGAGCGTGAACACGGCCGTCGTGTTGCCGCTCGTGGGGCGCATCGCCGCCGGTCAACCGATCGAAGCAGTGCAGAATAATGAAACGATTTCGCTGGCCGACTTCGTGCGTTCGAAAGAAGTTTTTGTTCTCGAGGTTCGCGGCGATTCCATGCAGGACGAAGCCATTCTCGATGGCGACTACGTGCTGGTCGAAAAAGCACGCACCGCGCACAACGGAGACATCGTCGTCGCTCTGGTGGATCAGAGCGATGCCACGCTGAAACGGTTTTACCGGGAGGGAGAGACCATCCGCCTGCAGCCGTCGAACGTAAACATGAAGCCGATCATTGTTCCGGCCGCATCGGTCGATGTGCAGGGGCGCGTGATTGGAGTGCTGCGGAAGTATTGAATGTCCTACTTTGCCATCGGTACCGGTCCCGCTGCTGGGCCTACGTAAGCAAAATTCAGGCCGTATCCACTGTCAGCGGGATCAAAGTAAAGATCCCAGACAAAAGTGGATGGCGGGGTCGCCCGATCCAGGAGATCTTGGAGAGCTTCCCGCGCGGTCTTGTTCGTGATGCCTTCGCTTGTAGTGTACTGAGCCAAGTAATTATCAGGGGCGCTGGGGCCGATTCCAACGTCGTAGCCGCTCTGTTTCTTGATTTCATCGCAAATTGCCTGAAGGAGTTCTCCACCATCGCGGCGGGCGGCCGGAATGGTGATCAGGGAATCTAGGACGCTGCCTTGCTGCACACGGGTGCCCGAAGAATTCAAAATCTCATCGGGCACCACATGCAGGCGCGCATTGTCCCCGATCACCGCGAAAGCAGGCCCGCCAAGGGAGGCGTATTCCTGTAGCAATCTTTCGACTGTGGCCTTTGCACCGTCGGGGTTGTGCATGTCCGCTGGGCTATACACGAACGTAAGCGGATGTCCCTTGGGTACAAGAATCCGAGGTCCGTACCGCTTCTCGAGTTCGGAACCTTTCGCAACTTGTGCCGTTACATCCTCAATCTCCGCAGCGTTTGCGTAGCGGGGATCCTCGTAAGTAATCGAAACCTTTTCGCGTTGCCGAATTTGGTTGATGACTGTCGAAATTGGGCGTGAGAAGTCCCGCGGGTCGCTGGTGACCGTGACTGAGTCCTGAGCCGCGGCGACCAGAATAAATGTTCCTAAGAGTATTACCGATAACAGCGCGTGGCGCATGTCAGCGTCGTCATTTCCACCTGATATTAGTTGATTTTATCCATTTACGGACACTGGCCGCCGTTGTTGCTACATAAAAAACGCCCGGGACCAAATCCCGGGCGTTTCACTGATAGCTGATAGCTGACAGCTGCTTTAGCCGATGTGCTTATTCAAGGCCTGCGCGATGGCGTCCTTCGGCTTGTAGCCGACGATCTGCTCGACCACTTGGCCGCCCTTAAACACCAGCAAGGTCGGGATGCCAGTGACCTTGTAGCGCATGGGGGTGGAGCTGTTGGAGTCGACGTCCATCTTGCCGATCTTGACTTTGCCCTGATACTCGGTGGCCAGTTCCTCGACGATGGGGGCAATAGCGCGGCAAGGGCCGCACCAGGTTGCCCAGAAGTCTACCAGAACGGGCTTGTCCGATTTCAAAACATCCTGGTCGAAGTTTGCATCGGTCACTTCGACGATTCCGTTACCTGCCATTTTCTTTCTCCTCGTTGTAGCGTCGCGCTGTCGGCGGACGCTCCATCGGGCTGCGCTGCCGGGCGATCGATATAAGTGCTTCCCGTAAGGGAGCCGAACAATCTATCGTAACACCGCTATTGGATGTCGGGTGGGATGCGAAAGTCGCAAGACCCTTCCTCTCAATCGCTGGGCGGACGGGTTGGCCCGCAGAGGGCGCTCTCGCGGCTGGAATAAAGGCTTGATGAAGGCTTCTGGAACAGCCTGACTGCGGGTCAGTGTAGAAGCCGGGCTGGAATCTGGAGGAAAAGAAAAAGCGTCCTAGACTTTTCAGTCCAAGACGCTCGGCAGGGCAGCCCTCCCCCAGAACTGCCAAACCACGAAATGGATATTAGAATTCCCTCAATTTTCTGTAAACGTCACCTTGGTAACCAGCTTAGCGGAGAGCTAATTTGCGATCTGAGGACCGTAGCTGGTCCGACTTGTGACGATCATCGACGCGAAGAAATGACCTGAAGGAATGATGGGAAGCATTTTCGCGGACTATTGTTTACGCCAGGTTTGGCCGTCATCGCTAGTAATCCATACCTCAGCCGTGGATGTTGAGAGCTTTCCGTGCTGTGGATCGGGGAATTCCAAGCCGAGTATATCCCCACTGAGGCTGGTTCCGGCAAAAACAGGAACGATGCGGGCCCAGTGGTTGCCTCCATCGACCGAATGATAAAGCAGCCCCGACGAACCACCCGCCCAGACTTCCGATCCAACAGCCGCGACGGCGCGAAATACGGGAATCGCAACTTGCCGCTTCAAAGACTTGTCCGCGTCTTTGTCTTTCTTGCTATCGTCGTTCTTGCGCTCCACTTTCGCGCGGGAAGGCTCGGCGGCGACAACGGTGAGGCTTGTCGCATTCGTATAAGCCAAAGAAGCGAGATTTGCGTTGACATCGACTATCTGCCAGGTCTTGCCCTGGTCGAAGGAACGCTGCAGAGCTCCAGCGGAATTAATAGTCCACAGCGGCATCAGACTAGGCGAGGCACCCGGCGACACGGCGATCAGCTGTGTGAAATTCCGCGCGTTCATGGCGGAGTTCTGGTCCGCAGAAGCTGGATTCGGCTGCGCCGTTGCTTCCGGCGCTGCGGCCGTCGGAGCGCCATTTGCGGCCTCAGTGGCCATGGGCGGCTTTGCCCTCGCAACGCTCGATTCATCCGCACCTGACGACTGCAGTGCGCCCAAACTCGCAGTTTCCGTGGCAATCAAGGGCGCCTCGCCCGATACCTGCACCGCCTGCGACGATGCGGCAACTTTCTGATTTGAGGACCGGGCGGAGGCATCATACTGCTGCTTCGTGTAGGGAAGAGGCGGCGGAGGCGTGGCTTGATTCTGGATGCTGTTCTGCTGCCATTGATTACCGGACACCTGATTATTTGCCGGTGCTGGTCCGTGGGGAAGCGGCATCTGCGCGCGAGACACTCTACCGCTGTCGTCGAGGTTGCTATTCTTATTGACCGAATCAATGAAAGCAGGCGCTACAGGATCGTGGAGTTTTTCTGCTTCTTCCGGGGAAGGTGTTTTCGGCGGAGTTTTTTCCGCTGGGGCCGAGGCGACGAATGGAGCCAGTGGCTGCTTCTGCGGTTCGTTGGAAGCTACTTTAAACGCTCCTGGTTGTTTTGAGGCCATGGGCGCTGCCCGGAAGCGGCCCTGATATTGCAGAACGCCAAAGGACGCAATGCCAACGATTCCTGCCGCCACAAATCCCCAGCGAAGACCTGGCCAAGTCAGCCATCCGCTGCGCGACGGCGACGGGCGAACAGTGGCTTGGACTGGCTCCGCAGTGGGCAGGGCCAGCGCTACGATGTCGCGACAATCCCCGCAGCGGGCGAGGTGATCGAGAACGATATCCCGCTCCGAGTCGGGAAGCGCCTGCTCCGCGAATGCCGTCAGCGCATCCGCGTCAGGATGATTGACGGCAGGCGTTGTCGACCGCAGCCGCTCGCGTACGATTTTTGGGACGTTTTGCATACAGCTTCCAGCTACTAGCTCCTGGCTTCCAGCTCGAATCCAGCGCCGGAAGGCACATTCTATTCGGCGAACTTGGTTCGGCGAACCTGGTTCAGCGAACCTGGGCATGCGTGAAAACATGCCCCGATCCAACCCTTCAATCACGGCGCGACTACCCTGGGCCCTCGCGAACTCTGGCTTCTACTCTCTTATCGGAGAACGCGGGAGAAGGCCTTTCTTGCGCGAGGCTGCGGCGAATATCCACCTGGAGATCGCGGACATCCACCTCCAGCGCTTCTTCGGCCTGGCGGCGGGACATGCCGCTTCGCAGCAGAGCGGCGACAATCTGCTTACGCAGCGACTTAGCCACCTTGTCGAGTTTGCGGCTGATGGTCGACTCGTGCACGCCCAGCATGCGAGCAATCTCGGCCAAAGTGCGGCCATCCAGATAATACGCACTCATAACCGTGCGGTCTTCGCCGGACAGGGAAGCGAGAGCCTCATCGGTAGCTTGCGCCAGCCGCGGGTCGCCCGATGGAGCCGGTTCAGGCACGGGAGCGCGATATTGGACGCCTTCTTCGGATTCCTCGTCGAGGCTCACCAGGCGCTTGGTACGACGGTAGCGATTGACGTATTCCTGGGCAACGACGGTGCGCAGCCAGCCCTCGAGCGATCCCCGGCCGGTATAAGAAGCGAGCTTGCAAACCCGCTGGCCGTCGCGCGTGCTGGTGCCGTAAAGGTCGGCGTAGAGGGTGTCGGCGAGTTCGCGGGCGGCGGAATCTTCGCGCGCGACGCGCAGAGCCGAGAGATAGAGCTTTTCGCGAAAGCGCGTAAGAAAAATCTCCCAGGCGGAATTATTTCCGGCGGCGCAGGCCCGGGCAAGGGCGAGTTCTTCAACGCGCAGGCTCAGCAAAAAGGTGCGAATTTCCACTTCGGTGGTCGCAGGCGTGGCATGTTTCGCGCCGATCTCGCACAGGATCGCGGCGAAAACTTCGCGGCTCAGTCCGACTTTCTCGCAACCGCTCCTAGCATGCAGATCCGACACCAGCTCGCTTACTACGGATTGCACGGCGGAGATCGGTTTCATCGAACTCATTTTGTCGGGCAAATCTGGTTAACACGAATTGTCGAACAAATGTCGCGGCCTGCCGTCGTTAGCCAGAGCCTATCGTTCGCGCCGCTCGACAATCGGCGCACGGGCAGACTTCGCGCAGGAATTTCCATGAGTACAGGCCGAGGTCGTGATTATCGTTCCAGGAGAACTTGATGGCGTACTTGCCCACACCCTCAGCCGACAGCGGCTTGGCATGAGGCTTGAACATGGGCAGCGCGCCCGGGGAAGCGGCAGCAGGCTCGCCCGGCCGGCGCCCAGTCTTGCCGCGCTCGTCCTCGCACATGGCGCACGGGCAGGCATCGCGCAGGTAAACGAAGCTGTAGTGCGAGACGTGCCCATCGTTCCACTCGATGTCAACGCCCGTCCCGGAAGTCAGATTCACCTTTACCGACCTGGGATCGGTGGCCGCAGTGGCGGCTTGAAGCGGGGACTGCATGCAACAAGTATCGCACAGGCTAGGAGCTCTCAAGACCACAGGCATTGCTACCAGATGGTCAAAAACCATCGCAGGCTGCGGTCAAAATTCAGAGTTTCGTGGCCCGAGCCGTTGAACCAGGTTTCTTGGGGAGGCATTGCCGAACCCGCCTAACTTCCTGTAAAATTTATGTTTGCCCTACAAGATCTGAATCATTTGGGAGTCGTCATGGCACAACAATGCGATATCTGCGGCAAGAAGCCGCAAGCGGGGAACCGCATCAGTCACGCCCACAACGTCACCAAGCGGCGCTGGAACGTCAACCTGCGTCCGGTGCACGCCAAAGTCGCGGGCCAGGGCAAGCGCATGCGCGTCTGTACGTCCTGCCTGCGCAGCGGCAAAGTCGTCAAGGCTTAACGTCTTAACCACAGAAAACACAGAGTTCACAGAGGTCTTTCGATCCTCTGTGTGCCCCTGTGTCCTCGTGGTTAAGAATTTCATTTCACGCCCAACAACTGCACGTCGAAGATCAGCGTGGCCTTCTGCGGGATTACCGGTGCCTGGCCGGCCTCGCCGTATGCCAACTCCGGAGGGATGCGCAGTTGCCGCTTTCCACCCACTTTCATTCCCGCGACGCCCTCGTCCCAGCCTTTGATGACTTCGCCCTGGCCAAGAGTAAAGTCGAAGGGTTGATTGGCGTCGACGGAGCTGTCGAACTTCTTGCCCGTAGTGAGCCATCCGGTGTAGTGAACTTTCACATGGTCGCCGGTCTTAGCGACAGCGCCGGTACCAACTTTAATGTCCCAATATTGCAGTCCGTCTGCGGTTTTGACCCCATCTCCAGTGACCTTGGTGGGAGCATTCGTGTTGGGGCGCGCTGGTGCCGCCTTCTTGGTGGCGGTCTGGGCGATGAGGCCGGCGACAGCCACGATCGCAATTAAAGTTACGATAATGCTCTTCGTCATCCGTGCTCCTTTAGCAAAATAAAAACTGATCCGGCATTATTCCAGCGCGATTACGTCGATCTCCACCAATACATCCTTGGGCAGGCGCGCCACTTCGACGGTAGAACGGGCGGGCGGCGCCGAACTGAAATACTTCCCGTAGACCGCATTCATGGCGGCGAACTCGCTCATATTTTTCAAGAAGACAGTCGAGCGCACGACTTTTCCCAGGCCGCTGCCGGCGGCCTCTAAAATCTCCGATAGATTGCGCAACACCCGGTCCGTCTGCGCCGTCACGTCACCCTCGATGACTTGCTGCGACGCCGGATCAATCGCGACCTGGCCAGAGACGAAAACGAATCCGTTCGCTTTGATCGCCTGCGAATAAGGGCCGATGGCTTGGGGAGCGTCTTTGGTGGAGATAACTTCGCGCATAAGTCTCCGTCGCGATTCCAAAGCTTAATCTACCACGGCGGCCTGAATCGCTCAGCCTTTTCTCGGCAACGGAACATCCCGATCCGGCAACTGAACACAGCCATGAAAAAGCAGGCGAAAGCGGATCCGGCTCCTGAGCAGTGGACTATCTCGACTCGAGCCGAGAAGAAACAGGTCGAGGAGCGCCTGGCCATTGGCGCGAACGTAGTTTACGAAACCATTCGACGTGAGGGTGAAGAAGAGCTGCATCGCACCACCTCGGCGTTGGCGTGGTCGGCTTTCGCGGCGGGACTGTCGATGGGTTTTTCTTTTATCGCGGAAGGGATGCTCGCCGCTCGCCTGCCCGATCAGCCCTGGCGGCCTCTGATCACGCGCCTGGGATATTCGATAGGTTTTCTCATTGTCATCCTCGGGCGGCAGCAGTTGTTTACTGAAAACACGCTGACGGTAGTGCTGCCTCTACTGACGCGCAAGGATTGGGATACTTTCCTGCGCATGCTTCGCTTATGGGCGGTTGTGCTCACGGCCAACCTGGTGGGCACTTTCCTGTTCGCACTGTGCCTCGGAAAATTCTCCATGTTCGATGCTCACACGCAGCAGTGTTTGACGGAGATTGGGACGGCTCATCTCAACGCTGGCTTCGGTACGACCCTGCTGCGCGCTATTTTCGCCGGCTGGCTAATTGCGCTGATGGTGTGGCTGCTGCCGGGCGCCGAATCCGCCCGGGTGAGCATTATCATCATCATCACTTATCTCGTCGGACTCAGCGGCTTCAACCACATCATCGCGGGCTCGACGACGTTGTTTTTTCTGGTCGCGACAAATGCTATGTCGCTCTCGACGTACTTCACCCATTTCTTCCTGCCAGTCTTGTTGGGCAACGTCATCGGAGGATTCTCTCTGGTCGCAGCCTTAGGCCACGCCCAGGTCGCCGGAGGGAAGGAAGGATAAGCCGATCAGTAAGGACGGCTCAACGGCCGGTGGCCCACTCAATCCCGGGGTTGGCTTGAGTGGGGGATGTCCACACACCACACCGCGTCATCCCGAAGGACCCGCGTTTTAACCAGCGGGCCGAGGGATCTCCCACAGCACCAATGGGCGGTGGCCCAGCCTTCGATCTCGCCGATACCATCATTACAGTGGGTACCCCGTCCTTCGCGCACTTTGCGAAGGGCGGGTACGATGCTGCCTCCGCCAATGGTGCTACGCCACCCGCCCTCGGAACGAAAACTCAGCCCTCGTTGATCCTCACCGCACACCGGGCTCATCCAAATGAAAGGCTTGGGCCAACCCGCCCGCCTTCCTATCCCAGTTTCCCCCTTGTTTTCTGGGCCTTAGCTGTCATGACGCAATCGTATGCCCCTTACTGCCATGACATTGTGTTCCTGCGGGAACATTAAGGCCTGCTCTCGGCCGCGCGGTCCCGGCGTGAGGATCCTGTCCCGAAACTAAATCTTCTGCAGTCTCTGCACTTCATGCACGCCTGCAATTTTGCGCAGCCCCGCGATGATCGCCTCTAAATGTTTCAGGTCGGCGATGTCGAGAACGACTTCCACACTGGCCTGGCTGTTCGATGTGTGTGCAGTGATGTTTTTGATATTGCTCTTGGCGTCGCCAATCACTCCAGTGATGCTCTTTAGCATACCGAAGCGGTCGTCGCAGAACACAGTCAACTTCACGGGATAAGCCGTCGGGGCGCTGTCATCGCGCGCCCATTCGACATCGATCTTGCGCTCCGGTTCGTACATCAGGTTGGTCACGTTCGGACACTGAATCGAATGCACGGCTACGCCCTTGCCGCGCGTGATGTAGCCGACAATGCTTTCTCCACGAATGGGATTGCAACAGCGTGCGCGATAGACCATCATGTCGCCCTGGCCGCGCACAGTGATCGCATTGTGATCGCCGAAGACGCGGCGCACAACGCTGGCGATCGCGCCGGGCTGCGAGGTCAAGCCTTCAGACTCAATATCGCCGGCGATGGAGTGGGTCGCGCCGGCGGGAAGTAAACGTGCCAGCACCTGCCGCGCGGAAAATTTTCCGTAGCCGATTCCCGACATCAGATCGTCGACCTTGCCCAAGCCATATGCTCCCGCAACTTTCAACAGGTCTTCGTCTTTAATTTCTTTGAACGCGATGCGGTACTTGCGCGCTTCTTTCTCGATCAGCTTGCGTCCGATTTCGATCGCGCGCTCGCGCTGATGAACGTTCAGCCAGTGCTTGATCTTGTTCCGCGAGCGCGATGACTTGACCAGTCCCAGCCAGTCGCGGCTGGGCTTGTGCCCAGCCTGCGTCAGAATTTCGACGATATCTCCGGAATGCAACTTGTGGCGCAGCGGCACCATGCGTCCATTCACCTTGGCGCCGATGCACGTGTGTCCGACCTCGGTGTGAACGCTGTAGGCAAAATCGACCGGCGTGGCATCGCGCGGCAGCACCACGACTTTGCCCTTCGGCGTGAAGGTATAAACCTCTTCCGGATAAAGATCGACCTTGAGCGTCGACAAAAATTCGTTGGGATCGCTGACGTCGCGCTGCCACTCGACCACCTGCCGCAGCCACGCGAGTCGCTGTTCATCCTGCGCCGAAACCGGGCCGTCTTTATATTTCCAGTGGGCGGCGATGCCTTCCTCCGCCATCTTGTGCATTTCTTCGGTGCGAATCTGAATTTCAAACGGCGTGCCGTCTTCGGTGATCACCGAGGTGTGCAGCGATTGATAGAAATTCGGCCGCGGCATGGCGATGAAATCCTTGATGCGCCCCGGCACTGGCCGCCAGAGGTTGTGAATGATGCCGAGCACCGCGTAACAATCCTGCAACGAGCGTGTAATGACCCGCATGGCGAACAAGTCGTAGACCTGGTCGACGCCGATGTGCTGCTTTTGCAGTTTCTTGTGAATGCTGTAGAGGCGCTTGATGCGGCTTTCCACGCGGGCCTGGATGCCGGCTTCTTTCAGCTTGTCGGAAATAACCTGCTGCATCTTCGCAAGAAAAACTTCACCCTGTTTGCGCCGCGCGTTGACCGATTTTTCCACCTGCTCGTAACCCAGCGGATCGAGAAAGCGGAATCCCAGGTCTTCCAGTTCGCCGCGAATTTTTCCCATGCCCAGGCGATGCGCAATGGGAGCATAGATTTCCAACGTCTCTTCGGCGATCTTGTGCTGGCGCTCGGGCTGAAGATGTTCGAGCGTCCGCATGTTGTGCAGCCGGTCGGCCAACTTAATGAGCACCACGCGGATGTCATCGACCATCGCGAGCATCATCTTGCGCAGGTTTTCGGCTTGCTGTTCCTCGCGCGTAGCGAAATCGATCTTGCTGATCTTGGTGACGCCCTCGACGATGTGAGCGACCTGCTCCCCGAATTCGGTGCGGATATCGCCAATGGTGACCGACGTGTCTTCGACCGAGTCGTGCAACAGACCGGCGGCAACCGCCACCGGGTCCATCTTCATTTCAGCGAGCACCAGCGCGACTTCCAGAGGATGAACGAGATAAGGCTCCCCCGAGGCGCGGGTCTGGCCTTCGTGATGTTTCAGGGAATAATCGTAGGCTTTCTTGACGATGGTGAGATCGTCTTGCGGGCGACTCTCCTGCATGTGCTTCATCAAGTCGCGGAACTTGGTGAGCGTGAGAGTCGTGGTCGCGATCTGTTGGCGCAAGGTCGCCATGTAGGATTATAGCCCGCGAGAGCGCAAACGCGCCCAGGGATGGACGAGAGCGCGAGAGGAGAGCTGGCAAGTGTGGAGCGGATACTCCTGTCCGCTGCCTTTCATCCTTGCCAAAGCCGAATTTGCATTTCTGGCTTTTCGAACTCTTCGAATTCGTCACAGGTTTGGAGCATGAGTGCGCAAACTGCTAGAGTGAAAACGCGTTCAATTATGATCTCTCGAATTCTTGTCAGCGGTGTTTCTGGACTAATCGGTGACGCACTTCTTCCCACTCTCAAAACACGCGGATACGAAATCACCCGGCTCGTGCGCGGGGCCGCGATTGGCGACGATCAGATCTCGTGGGATCCGGCGAAGCCGATTGCTCCGGAATCGGTCTCTGGCTTCGATGCCGTCATTCACCTCGCCGGCGAAAGTATCGTCGGACGATGGACCGAGAAAAAGAAAAGGAAGATCCGCGACAGCCGCGTCGTGGGTACGACCGCTTTGGCTCAGGCACTCGCGCACGCCAAAGACAAGCCAGAGGTATTCGTTTGCAGTTCGGCGATCGGGTACTATGGCGATCGGGGGAACGAGGTACTGAACGAGCAGAGCGACCCCGGCAGCGGTTTCCTTGCGGACGTTTGCGGTGAGTGGGAAGCGGCGACAAAAGCTGCTGTCCAGGCCGGCATTCGGACGGTTCAGATGCGTACCGGCGTCGTACTCAGCCCCAAAGGCGGCGCGCTGGGGAAGATGCTGACGCCCTTCAAGATCGGCGTAGGCGGCACGATCGGAAGCGGGCGCCAGTGGATGAGTTGGATCGACATTCAGGATATGATCGGCGCGATTCATCACATCCTGAAAAGCGATCTGCTGCAAGGCCCGGTCAACATGGTTGCGCCCAGGCCGGTGACGAACGCAGAATTCACGAAGACTCTGGCCAGCGTGCTCTCGCGCCCCGCGATCTTTCCCGTCCCCGCGTTGGTGGTGAAGTTGGCCTTCGGAGAAATGGGCGAGACCGTTCTCTTAGGCAGCCAGCGTGTTGAACCGGCGCAACTGGTAGGCGGCGGATATCCGTTCCGCTTCAGCGACCTGCGGGCTTCACTCGAAAACATCCTCCGACGCTAACTTTTACTGTAGCGCCGCCGTCCCGGCGGCTGTCGTGCAGGCGTCCCGCCCGCACACCCATACCCGTTTCAGAATGTCTGTTGATTCCCAGCGATTCGAGGCAAGACCTCAACTCCGTGCGCTCCCGGCTGCGAGAGCAAGATGCTCTCGCGACAGCCGGCGGGACTCCGGCGCTACGGTGACGCTGCGTTTGCTGTTCGTACGGGCAGCGCGCAGACCGCGCCCTCGGCAAAATTCTCTCCCTCAATTCCAAGAGCGTGCGAAAAGCGCGCGCGATAGTTCTCCCACGCGATCGCCGATGTGAGTTCCACCAACTGCGCATCGCCGAATTGCTCGCGCAATCGGGCAAACAGGGCCTCGGAAACTTCCACTGGAACTTGAGTCATACCATCGGCATACTCCAGAACTAATTTCTCCAGGTCCGAGAAATTGAAATCTGTCCGATAGTTGTTCAGATTCGCAATTTGTTCAGTCGAGATGCCGCTCGCTCTGCTCACGGCAGAACCGATGTCGATTCAAAACGGGCATCCGACCAGCGTTGCGACACGCAGCTCGGCCAGTCCCTTCAGCTTATGGTCGACCAGCCTGCTGCCCATCTGCGACTGCTCCATCTGGATATATCCCCAGAAGATTTTGGCATGATGCGCGGTCACCCGGATGGGCATGATGACGCGGCCCAGTCTGCGTTTAGTCGACCAGTAGACGATGCTCACAAACAGCCGCCGAAGCAGGCCGCCCTGATTGCGCGGAGCGCCGGGAATACGCGCCATAAGATCTCCTTTCGGAGGCAGTCTAATTCTGGCTTGAACGGTTCATTTCGTCGTGCAGCTTTTGCAGAAGTTGTGCCCGCTGCTCGGTGCTTAACTCCCGCTGCAATTCTTCCAGCGCCAAAGCCACGATGTGATAGTGATGCGCGCCGGCAAATTTCGGGTCGGCGGTGATGTTGAGCCAGAGCTGGTGCATCAGGTCGACATCCTGCGGACGCATGCGCGGAGTGTGCGGTCCCAACGAATATTCGCGAACGCTTCCGTCGGGCGCGCACACTTCCAACGTAAGCCGCGGCCGCGGCTCCGGCAGGCGCTCCCAGGCATCGCCGGTGAGTTTGGCTTGCTCATCGGCGGTGAGCTTGTTGGAAAGCCCGCAAATCACACGGCTGGAATCGAGTCGCTGCGCCGTCACCATGATGGCCTCGAACACATCGGTGGCGGGCACCACCAACAGCGAAATGGGTTTGCCTTCTTTCTCGGCAACGGCGACAGCCGCAGTAAACAACTCCTGCTCGTAGTGGTCGAACACCTGGCTCGCCTCCATCACCGTGCTGCTGCCAAACGTGTGCTCGCGATGATACAGGCGTGCACTCATAACGACGACGTCCTGCTTGGCTGTATTGGTATGGCTGAGTACGTGACGCAAATAGTACAGATTGCGCGGGTCGCGCACCGCGACCAGGACGTTGCCCGGCCGCACTCCCATCGCTCCGCTTCCCAGTTCCTGATTGCCGTAGACACGGAACTGGTCGACACTCTCCGGCTTTCCCTGGCGTTCGCGGGCTACGCGCCGCTCGGAATAGGTGAAAAGAACAAAGAACAGAGCGCTAAATGCCACGCCTCCAATCGTCGCCTCACGCTTGGTCAACAGGTTCACGATCGCGGTGGTGAACAACACGGCGGAAACGAGGATGACTCCCACCGGTATTTCGCGCTGGCCGATGTGAAAGTTTCCCGGTACCTTCCACAGCCGGCCTCCGGGTTCCTTATGACGGAGCACGAGGACCGCCAGCGACATCATGGCAAAGCTCCAAATCACGCCGAAGGCGTAAAGACCGGCCAGAGTGAAGACGTTTCCGCGCGTCAAGATGATGGTCAACAATTGCAGGCCGACAATCATGTTGATGATGCGGTAGCTCGTGCCAAACCGGGGATGCGGTTTCTGAAAGGCGGAGGTGAGGACGCCGTCTTCCGACACGCGGTTCAGAACTCCGTTTGCCCCCACGATGGATGTGTTCTGCGCCCCCGCCAAAATCAGGACGCCGACGAGTACCACAAAACCATGGAAAATGAGCTTGGCCCACTCCGGGCCAACCAGGAATACCGAAATCCCTCCAATCAAGTTTCCGAAATATTCGTGACGAATATTGTCGGGGATGATCATCACGGCGAAGAAGGATACTAGTGAGGTGAAGAGCAGGCTATAGACAAAAATTACCAGGCCAGTCTTCTCCAAATTCTTCAGCTTGGGATGGGCGATCTCGCGGTTGACTTGCGCCAGAGTCTCCTCACCGCTCATGGCCAGCACAGAATGGCCAAACCCGACAAAAACAATCAGGAATGTGAGCAGCGCCGATCCCGATCTCAGATGGGTGATCCAGGTATTATCGAGCCAGCCCAGTGACTCCTTGTTCAGCGGAACAACTCCCGGAGTGAAGGGGCTTGGCGGGAGCTGTACCGGAACCTTCAGCACGGTGATGGTACACCAGATGATCAAGATCACAACCATGACTGTTGTGATGATCATTATCTGCACGGCCTTCTGGCTCGACTCGTGAATGCCCTGCGTATTTTTCCGCCAAAAATAGATTGCCACCACCGCCCCGAAGCAGGCGGCGAAAGTGTTTTCCGGAAAGTGAGCGATAGGATGGCCCATGGAACGGGCGAGATCTTCGATGAATCCGGCGAGATACTGGCCTGCCACGACAGCGCTGATAGGACCGGTAAGAACGTAGTCGAAGAGCAGGGCCGAGACCGAGAACTTGGCGAGCGTTCCCCCCATCGCCTCTTTGACCACGCGGTAAACGCCGCCCCGTACGAACATGCTGCTGGATTCGATGTAGAGCGCCCGAACGGCATAGCTGAACAGCATGACCGCCAGGATGAACCAGGGAGCGCTCTTGCCGATGACTTTCTCGGCGTCGCCTCCGGCGTAATACGCCGACGAAGCGAGATCCGACAAAACGATGGCGGAGGCGCGCCAGAACGAGATGAAGGTCAGCATCACCGAAGTGGCGACGAAGACCTTGACTACCGGTTTTGTACCCCCGGGGGACGTGGCCATGCTTCAATGAGTGGCGGAAACGTTTACAAACGAACTCAATGAAGATAGCACAGGGAGCGGCGGGTTGCGATTTCGAGCAGCCGAGCGATGAATCCGAATTCCGTTTCAAACTAGCAATGTTTTCGATCTGGTTCAGTTCATTAGGATTACTTCGCCTTTTGCTGAGCGATCCATTTGTCGGTACGCGCTTCGAGCATGTCCAGGGGCAGCGTGCCTCCGTCGAGCATTTCGTCGTGAAACTTCCGCAGATCGAACTTCGGCCCCAACTCTTTTTGGGCGCGTCCGCGCAGTTCGCGGAATTTTAGTTGTCCAAGCTTATAACTGAGCGCCTGCGCGGGCCAGGAGATGTAGCGGTCGGTTTCGGCTTGTAGCGTAGGCTCATCGACCGCGCCAGACTTGCGGAAAAAGTCCACCACTTGATCGCGGCTCCAGCCCTTGGCGTGAATGCCGGTATCAACGACCAGACGAACAGCCCGAAATAGCTCGGATGAGAGCCGCCCATAATCCGAGGCAGGATCCTGATAGAAGCCAACCTCTTTGCCCAATTGCTCGGCGTAAAGAGCCCAACCTTCGATATAGGCATTAAAGCTCAGACCGTGCAGCCGGAACTTCGGCAAGCCTTCAAGTTGCTGCTGCACGGAAAGCTGCATGTGATGGCCGGGAACGCCTTCGTGATAAGCGATCGCTTCATCGTCGATTAAGGAACGCTCGGAAAACTTCGAGGTCGCGACTACGACCCGTCCCGGCCGCTTGCCGTCGGGCGTTCCAGTCATGTAGTGGGTCATCGCGGCCGCATTGAACGCAGGAATCGCTTCCACCGTGACCGGCGACTTGGGAAGCAACGTGAAGAGCTCCGGCAGCTTCGGCTCCATCTGCGCGATGTAATGCCGGAAATCGTCGAGAATCTGTTCGGCGGAAGTCGGAATATATTTGGGATTCGTTTTGAGTGAGGCGCGGAAAGCTGCGAGGTCGGCGAAACCCTCCTTCTTGGCGATCGCCGTCATCTCAGCCTCGATGCGGTCGATCTCGCGCAGACCCAGCTGGTGAATTTCATCGGGCGTCATGTGTGTCGTAGTGCGCGCGTAGATGTCGTTCTCGTAGCGTTTCTGGCCGTCGGGCAAAGAGGTGATCGAGAGTGCGGTGCGGCCCTGGGGCGCGTATTCGGTTCGAACGAATTCTGCATACTTTTTGTACGCCGGTAAGACTTCATTGTTTATGGCGGTGGAGATGGCATCGGTGAGGCGCTTCTGATCGTCTTCGGAAATGCTGGCCGGAAATTTCGTCGTCGGTTGCAGAAATGGATCAGAAGCGATGATGCCCTCGCATTGTCCCGGAACCATCTCCGCAATGAAGCGCACGGGCATGAGCTTGTCTTGCATGCCCGCACGGAGCACTTCCATGTGCTGACTCAACGCCCGCGGAATCTGGTGCAGGCGTGCAATGTAATCCTCATAATGCTTCACCGAGTCGAGCGGCATCGACAAGGGCAGATCGGCGAGACTGGTATGCAGGCCCGATTGCGTAGTGATGGGCATTTCGTACTCTTTGAGTTGGTAGTCGGCGATGCGCTGGCTAAGCACGCGGATCAGCAGATCATGTGAGAGTTGATCCTGGTCGGAGAAGTCCGCAGTGGAAATCGCCTCCAGCCGCTTCAGGAAATCTTCGTCGAGATCATGACGACGCGCGATGGCCGACAGAGAGTAGTCCGCCAATAGATCGTTATACCGGTAATCGCCAAAGGCGGTGGCGCGCTCGGGAAAATTGCGCATGTCCGACTCGTACTGCTCGTCGAAGAGTGCGTTCTGGGCGGCAATGCGATCGGCGACCGGCTTGTGTCCCTGGGCAAAGCCAGATGCAGCGGAGGCAATGAGGAGCAGGACTGCGAGGTATGCGGGCATAGGACACCTAGCGTACCAGAGGAGCGAACCGGAGCGAATGTGGGAACAGCCGCCCTCGGGCCGAGCGGAGTTCGGCCCGCGAATCTCAATCGAAGGACGGCCCTGACGCTGCTGTCGAACCCTTCTTCGGCGCCAGGTAAGTATGGGTGATGCGGTCGTGCCAGCACAGGGAATCTTCGTCGAGAAAAAGCCAGGCATAGCCCATACCCAGTGAAGCCGCCGAAAGATACGATGCCAGCATCCGCCAGCGGCGCAGCGAGCGGCCGGTGGCGGTGCCATCGAAGCGAGTGAGTTCAAGGCCAGCGACGCGCAACCCGGGAGTATTGCCCGCATAAACAATCAGCAGATACTGGTAGGCCGCCCAGAATACGCAGACCACTCCGCCAGCGAGCCCGAGAATCTGAAACAATGGCGGTCGAACCGCCGTGACCTTCCAGAAGATGAAGCCGAAGAGTGCGGCGGCCATCGCGATGATCGTTCCGTCAACCAAAGCGGCCAGGAAGCGTAAGCTGAGCGCCGCACTCTGTAACGGAATGTCGATGCCGGGCCGCCTTTCGGCCTCAGGGGGCTCGACGGCGTCGATGGTAATCCCGCCCAGAGCAGGAGGCGGAGGAGCGATCTCGGGGACATCAAGGATTCGCGGACGCTCGCTGACCGGTTCGGCCAATTGATCCGAGGGAAGCGCAGGCGGTCCCCACGAATGTCGTCCCCAGGCAAGTCCGGGAAACTCGATAATCTTCGCGCCTCCATGAACCGCTGCGCCCGGCGCCGCAGAGGAGCGGGGAAGGGAAGCCTGCTCGCCATGCGCCTGAGCAGTCAAGAATTGGGTTTCGACATCCGCCGCCGCTTTTGGCTTCGCGGTGACCGATGGCACGGACCTCATCCCATCGAGTGCGAGGGCATGGTCGGAGACAGGCTCGAACTCCCGGCGTTGCGACGAAGCGCTGAGCGCGCTGGCCGCGGTCGGCAAGGCCGGCCCCTCAAACGGCAACCGCAGCGAAGGGTAACGCGGCGGACGCACTTTACGGCGCGCGCGGTAGCGGTTGAGGCGGGCGGACAGTTCGTCACGCCAGGCGTCCACATCTTCTTTCTCAGTGGCCTCGGGCGAAGCAGATTCGGGGAACCGATCCGCGGTAGCATTCGTTTCCTCAGTTGCCGGATTCGTGGGGTAGAGGTCGGCCCCCGCCTGCAACCCGAGGCCAGACTCGGACTCGGGACCGCTCGGCAACGATGCCAAGGGAAGTGACTCCAAAGGGCAGCGGCAAACTTCTCCACACAGCGAACAATTCATGAAATCCAGTCTTCCATTATGGCGCCCGCGAATGTCACTCGGCAGATCGCTCCCATTCAATCGTGTTGGTCAATTGCGATTCGTGAAATCGTAACTCAAAAGCCTGGCCGTACAACCGGAACGCAACCAACAGGAATCCTAGCCTCTTTCGCCACTTTGCCTGCGGCTGGCAGCGTGCTAAGGTCACGATGCCCGGGCAAAATAGCCGCAAGAGCTGGTAGTCTTCATCTGATAGCCGTCAGTCCGATAGCCGTCAGAATGTACGGTCCAATGGACGATCTTCTCCGGTTGCTTTTCCTGCGATGACGCTTCGCATTAGATTCCTTATCACGGCGCTGTTTTTTTGTCATCAGCTTCCCGCCCCTGCGCTAGTAACCAGCCAGTTGCCGTCAGGAAATTCCAGCCTTTCGCCCTGCGCCCGCCAGGCCGCAACCCAGGATTCCGACTCGGCTACCATCTGCGCCGACGAGCAAGAAAAGGAAGGCGACATTTACCAATTGCGGGGCAGCGCCGAAATTCACTATCGCACTTACATCCTGCGCGCCGACGAGGTCACTTACAATTCCGACACAGGCGAGGCCACGGCTACCGGCCACTTCACGCTCGACGGTGGTCCGAACGACGACCATATCAAAGCCAGCCATGGAAATTACAATTTGACCGCCGAGACGGGTCGATTTTATAACGTAAACGCAACCACCGGCCTGCGCTTCAGTGGCGGCCACGCGGTGCTGACGTCGACCGCTCCTTTCGCTTTCAGCGGCAAAGTCGTGGAAAAAACCAGCCCCGATCACTACCTCGTCTACGATGGCACCATAACGACCTGCGAACTTCCGCATCCCAACTGGCAGTTCAATGCCCATCGCATCGTCGTCGATGTCGGCGGCAACGCGCAGATTTATCACAGTACGTTCTGGCTGCACGGATTTCCAATTCTCTATTTCCCCTATGCGACGCACCCCGTAGATCGGGAAACGCGGCAGACAGGATTTCTGGTGCCCACCGGCGGACGTTCCTCGACCAACGGCAACGAGATCGGCGACTCGTTCTATTGGGACATTAATCGCAGCATGGACGCCACTGTGGGCGCGGAATATTTCTCCAAGCGAGGATGGTCGCAACGCGGCGAGTTTCGCGTGCGCCCCAGCGACACCTCCTATGTGGATCTCAACTTCTTCGGAGTCATCGATCGCGGCATCAGCGAAGGCGCGGGGCTGCCCCCCTTGCGCGAAGGCGGACAGGAGGCCCGCCTTACCGCGGAAGGCAATTTCTACGGCTTCCGCGCGGTTTCTAATATCGACTATCTGAGTTCTTTTTTGTTTCGCCTGGCCTTTAACGAAATTTTTACTCAGGCCATAAACTCAGAAGTTAAGTCGCAGCTTTTTCTGTCAAAGACAATCAACGGTTTTTCCTTCGGCGGCATGGTCGAGCGCTATCAGAATTTTTTTCAGACCACGAACCCTGACGGCACTCTTTCGAATCCGCCCGTCTTTGATGACGTTCGCATCCTGCACACCCCCAGCGCAGATGCATCCAGCGTCGACCGACCGCTGGGGCATTCGCCCTTCCTCTGGTCGTTCGACGCCTCCTTAGCCGGGCTTTCGCGCAGCGAGCCCGGCTTTCATACCAGCAGTCTGCTGGGTCGGTTCGACTTCAGTCCCGAAATTTCTCTACCCTTGCAGTTCCAAGGATGGTCCCTGCGGCCGGCGTTGGCGCTGCACGAATCCTATTATTCCGAGCGCTTTGTCAGTGGCGTTGCGGTCAACAATCCCACGAACCGGCAGGCAGTGGACGCGTCAGTGGAAGTTCGCCCGCCCGCCGTGGAAAAAATATTCGACCGCGAATTTCTGGGACGGAAATGGAAGCATGTCATCGAACCGCGCGCCGTGTACCGCCGAGTGGCGGGAGTAAACGATTTCGCGAATGTGCTGCACTTCGACGAACGCGACATCCTCAGCAATACAAATGAAGTCGAGTATGGATTCGTGACGCGCCTTTACGCGAAGCGAACCGGGCCGCATGCTCCGGATTGCGCGAGGCCGATGACGGGTATCGCCGTCGGTTCCGCGGCGCCGGAACAGATCGTTCCCTGGCAGCGCATCAGCAATCTAGACTCTCAGCCTTGCGCTCCCGGCCCGGAGGTCAAGGAGATCGCCACCTGGGAACTAGCCCAAAAGTACTTTCTCGATCCTAACTTTGGCGGAGCGCTGGTCGCAGGGCAGCGCAACGTCTTTACCGCGACAGAAGAGTTGACCGGCATCGCATTCGCGACCGAACCACGGCATCTTTCTCCCGTGGTATCGCGCCTGCGGGCCGCCACCAGCAGCCACACCGACACTGAGTGGGACCTCGACTATGACTTTCAACTGGGCCGGATCAATGCCAGCACTCTGCTCGTGAACTACAACCTCGGTCCTTTCACGGTAGGCGGGGGCGATGCGTTCCTCCAGATTCCACAATCCAATACTCAGCCAACGCAGAACGAAGGAAATTGCAGCTCCGCGAACACGGTACAACCCACCTGCACCTTCCAACAGTTCCGAGTGGCGTTGGGATATGGGAGTCTGGTCCGGCGCGGATTCAGCGCCGCCACCAGCTTCGGCATTGATGCCGACACCGGGCAGTTGCAATTTGCCACCGCGCAAACCACCTACAACTGGAATTGCTGCGGCGTGACAGTGGAATATCGCCGCTACGCCATCGCGAACGTGCGCAACGAGAATCTGTTCCGCTTTACCTTCAGCCTGGCCAACATCGGATCGTTCGGAAATCTCAGGAAGCAAGAGCGGCTGTACTAGAAGCTCACCGCGAGCCCTCGCCTGCAATCGCCCGCCATCGCTGGTACCATTATTCCCATGGATTCCTCGGAAGCCAGCATTGGCGCGAAGCACGCGCAGCTTCAGGCGAAGCTCCGCCAACTGGGCCGGGTGCTCGTCGCCTATTCCGGCGGTGTCGATTCCGCCTATCTCGCGTGGGTCGCGCACCATGTTCTGGGGACGGAGATGCTCGCCGTCATTGCCGATTCGCCCAGCCTGGCGCGCACCCAGTTTGCCGACGCCATTGCCTTTGCCCACGAACAGGGAATTCCGATCGAAGTCATTTCGACATTCGAGCTTGACCGTCCCCAATATGCCCGCAACGATGGCCAGCGCTGCTTTCATTGCAAAGACGAACTCTTCGCCGTGATGGAAAATCTCCGCGCGGCCCGTGGTTTCGACGCGATCGCGTACGGCGTGAACCTGGACGATCAGGGCGACTTCCGGCCCGGGCAGCAGGCTGCCCGGGAGCACCACATTGCCGCACCACTATTGCAGGCCAAGCTCACCAAGCAGGAGATTCGCGAACTTGCGCGCCAGGCGGGTCTGCGAATTTGGGACAAGCCGGCATCGGCCTGCCTGTCCTCGCGGATCGAATATGGGCGCCCGGTGACGCGCGAGACCCTCGACGTGGTCGAGCGCGGCGAAGAGGCGATTCGTGCGCTGGGCTTTCGGCAGTTCCGCGTGCGCCATCATGGCGACATTGTCCGCATCGAGATTTCCCGAGAGGAACTTGAGCGCGCTCTGAATCCAGCCATGGCAGCGCAGTTCGCCGCCATCTTCAAAGCTCTCGGATTCAAGTTCGTCACCCTCGATCTGGAGGGCTTTCGCTCCGGGTCCATGAACAGTCTGCTTCCTCTCGAGCATCTTCGCCGCACCGGGTAGAAGCGCGCTGGGCGGCCAACCTGCATCCGCTGTGAGATAATCGAGTCCATCCAAAAGATAATCGTGATGCTGAGGCGGTTTCTAGTGACTTTAATCCGGCGTTCCCTGATCGTTCTTCTTCTCATTTGCCTGGGCTGCGTGGCCCAGTCCGCGCCTCCCGACGTGGCTCGCAAAATCGAGCACCAGGTGCGCGCTTACTACACCCTGCCGCCGGAGGTCAAAGTAACGGTCGGGACCATGAGTCCCAGCCCGGACGTTCCCGGATACGATGCGGTGTCTGTAAACATTGACGGCGGTGAGGGCAAGCAGAAGGATTACAAGTTTCTGCTGTCAAAGGATCGCAATACTCTGTTGCGCCTGACCAAGTTCGACCTGACCAAGGATGCGTTCGCCGAACTGATGGGCAAGATCGACGTCAGCGGGCGGCCCACTCGGGGGGCCAAGGGGGCCAAGGTTGTGGTCGTTAATTTTGACGACTTCGAGTGTCCCTTCTGCTCACGCATGCACCAGACGCTGTTTCCTGAGGTGTTCAAGGAGTATGGCGACCGCGTTACATTCATCTATAAAGACGATCCGCTGACCGAGATTCATCCCTGGGCATTGCACGCAGCCGTTGACGCGAATTGCCTGGCAGCGCAAAACGGCGACGCCTATTGGGACTTCGCCGACTACATCCACGCCAATAAACGTGAAGTGGACACGGAGAAGACTTCCGGGGCGCGGTTCGAAGCGATCGATAAAATTACCTTGCTTCAGGGGCAGAAGCACACGCTGGATGAGACCAGGCTGCAGTCCTGCGTCAAGGCGCAAAATGAAGATGCGGTGCGGGCGTCGATGAAAGAGGCCGACAGTCTGGGCGTAAATGGAACCCCAGCCTTATTCATCAATGGCCAAAAGCTTGATGGCGCCGTTCCCATCGCCGAGGTCCGCGCCGCATTAGATGCGGCTCTGAAAGACGCCGGCGAGCCCGCGCCGCAACATCTTCCATCGGCTCCGGCATCCCGGTAGTGGACGAACTTTTTGGCGATGAGTGGCGTACAGCCGCCTTCTCGATCTGAGTTTTCGTGTTCGCAGTCTGGACGGGAGAAACACTCTTGAAAAGAAACGCGTTTTTTCGGCAGCCCGCTTCAGCGGTCTTCGCCGTCGCACTGCTGGCCGCTGTGCTCGGATGCGCTACTGGGTGCAACACAAAGACCGGCGGCGATGTGATGGCCACCGTGGATGGCCGAAAAATCATGAAGTCCGACGTCGACAGTTACTATGACAACCAGGTCGCCGCCGCCCAGCAACCGCCCACGGGCGAGCAAGCGACCGCGTTGCGTTTGAATATTCTGCATCAGCTCATCGAAGATGAAATCGTCATGCGCCGTGCGGAGAAACTCGGCCTGCTCGCCACCGATGAAGAAGTCGATCGTAAATACAATGAGATTAAGTCTCCGGCTTCGGAAGAGGAATTCGCAAAGCGGTTGCAGGAAAAAAAGATCAGTCTTCCCGATTTCAAGCGCGACATCCGCCGCTCCATCACTCTGGAAAAAGTGATGAATAAAGAAGTGTCCTCGAAGATCAACGTAACCGATCAGGACATCACCGACTACTACACGGCGCATAAAGGCGAGTTCAACCTGATCGAGCCGACCTATCATTTAGCGCAGATTATGGTGACGACCGCTCCCAATCCGCAGGCCCACAATCAGAATGACAAGGCGCAAAACGAGACTGAGGCCCGCAAGAAAATTCAGATGATCGTCAACCGTCTCGACAGCGGCGACGACTTCGCCACTCTGGCAATGAAGTATTCCGAAGACCCGGAAACATCCGGCAACGGCGGCGATTTAGGCACGACGCAAGAATCTGGCCTGAAGGGCACGGATCCAGCCACGCGCGACGCAGTCATGAAACTCAAGCCCGGTCAGTACAGCCCGGTGGTGACCGTGGTCAATCCCGCGAGCCGGCAGCTCTTTGGCTTTCGCATCATCAAGCTGGTGGCTAAGGAACCCGCCGGACAACGCGAATTGTCCGATCCGCGAGTGCAGCAAGCGATTCGCTCGCAACTTCACGATCGCCGCGAGCAATTGCTCAAAGCCGCATATTATGAGGTCTTGCGCGATACTGCCAAGGTCGAGAATTTTTACGCCAAGAAGGTGCTCGACAGCAACGGGATGGAGAGATAAGAATTAAGCCGTCGGTTGCGCCGCTCGATTCGTCCTATTATTCAACGATCGCCAGCACATCGCCGGCATTCACGGCGGCGCCTTCACTGACGAGAATCTTCTGAATCGTCCCCTTCTTCGGCGATTTGATTTCATTCTGCATCTTCATCGCCTCAACTACCAGCACGCCGGCGCCCGCCTCAACTGTCGTCCCTGGACTCACGAGCAGGCGAACAATCTTGCCCGGCATGGGCGCCGTGAGTTTCCGCGGCCCGTGATCGTCAAGGGCACGAATTCGTCCGCGCAACGACCGCGGATCGCGCACTTCCACCGCAAAGCGTGCGCTGCCCACCCAAAGCTGCATTTCGCCTGCGACGCGTTCGCACTTCACTTCGTAGGCTCGGTTGCCGACCCGAAGGGAAAGCACGTCCGGCCTCACCAGAATGGCGTCGACTTCCACCTCGCGCCCATCGACACGGCAAGCCCAGCCGCCGTCGCTCCGGCTGAGATCGAGCCGGTGCCGCTTGCCGTCGATCGTGATGTCGTAAATCATGAAAACCTGTTGGCCGTTGCTTTCGGTCGGCTGCAAATATGCGATACGAATTTCATCGCAGCGCTTCGCGGCGAGCTGCGCGCTTCCATCTGGAGTCATCCGTCGGCTTGGTGTTGGAGGAGGAGAAGCCCGCGGTTCGTTCAGTCACTCCAGCGCCACTCGGGTCCAGAACGGAAAATATTCCCGCAGCAATTGCCGGCACTTCGGTCGCCTTGGCATCCCCATCCGTATGGGCTTCATGTTGCTTCTGGCTCGGAAGACGGTCAAGAAATCCGGTATCGATTTTGGCGGCGCGAAAGTCCGCATCGCTCAGAATGCGCCGGAACAGGGAGATATTCGTTTTGATCCCGCCGACGAAGTATTCGTTGAGAGCGCGCGTCAGTCGCGCAATGGCTTGCTCGCGATCCGTGCCATAGCCGATCAACTTGGCCAGCAGGGGATCGTAATCCATCGGCACAGTCCAGCCTTCATACATGCCGCTGTCGCGTCGAATGCCGGGCCCCGACGGCGACAACAGCAGCGTGATTTTGCCCGGACTGGGGAAATAGTTGTTGTCCGGATCCTCCGCATAAATGCGGCATTCGATGGCGTGGCCGCGAATCGCCACATCATTCTGTGTGAATGGCAGGGTCTCTCCAGCAGCGATGCGAATTTGCAAATGCACCAGGTCGAACCCGGTGACTAACTCTGTCACAGGATGTTCCACCTGGAGTCGAGTGTTCATCTCCAGAAAATAAAACTTTTTCTGGTGGTCGACCAGGAACTCCACTGTTCCGGCATTCGTGTATCCCGCAGCCTGGGCCACGCGAACCGCGACCTCACCCATCTGTTTTCGCATCTCGGGGTCGACGATAGGCGAGGGCGCTTCCTCGAGCACTTTCTGATGCCGCCGCTGCAACGAACACTCGCGCTCGCCGAGATACACCGTGTTGCCGTGCTCGTCGGCCAGGATTTGCATTTCAATATGCCGCGGATCGACGATCGCCTTCTCGATGTAAACTTCGCTGTCGCCAAACGAACGCTCCGCTTCGCTGCGCGCGCTCTCGAGCGCGGACTTCAGATCCTGCGGCGCAAGCACCAGGCGCATTCCTTTGCCGCCGCCGCCCGCCGCGGCTTTCAGCATCACCGGATAGCCGATGCGCGCCGCCACTTCTTCAGCCTGTTCCAACGATTCCAGGCCGTGAGAAGCGCCGGGTACGGTGGGAACGCCCACGCGCTCCATAGCCTGCCGGGCGCGGGTCTTCGACCCCATCGCATCCATGGCAGCGGCAGTCGGGCCAACGAACTTCACGCCCGCCTCCACGCAGGCTCTGGCGAATTTCGCATTCTCGGAAAGAAAGCCGTAGCCGGGATGGATGGCGTCTGCTTCGGATCGTGCGGCGACGTCGAGGATTTTCTGGATGTTGAGATACGACTCGGCTGCCGCCGCAGGACCGATCGGATACGCTTCATCGGCTTTGCGAACGTGCAGGGCGCCTCGGTCCACGTCCGAGTAGACGGCAACTGCGGCGATTCCCATCTCGTGGCAGGCGCGGATCACGCGTACCGCAATCTCTCCGCGGTTGGCGATGAGAATCTTCTTGAACATTTTCTTGACTTGCAGCACGTTTCGGAGAACTCAAGATTTTACAGGAGTTGACGTCCTTCTTGACGGGTTGTGGGGAAAGTCGGACGCAGCCGCCAACGAAAAGCAGGTCCCTCCACTCCACGCTCCATTCCCGATCGGAATGGAATGCTCCGGTCGGGATGACAATTTTGAGGGGTCGGCCGCAGCAGTGCCTACTCCGGCGGCAGCCGTGAAAAACTCACCGCAAATGGCGCCGATGTCTTCTCCTGACCAGAGCGCAGCCAGCGCCCCCGGGGGATGAAGCGGTAGCGGATGAGCGTCCAGATCGCCAGCCATCCATCGGAGTGGCGAATTTTCTTGCCTTCGACCGCCGAACGCGGATGGTATTGGATGGGAACTTCGTCGATCTTCTCGCCCATCCGGCACAGCTTGGCGGTCACTTCGGGGCAGAACTCAAAGCGGCGACATTCCAATTGCAAACGCGCCAGCAGTGAACGGCGAAAGGCTTTATAGCATGTCGCCTCGTCATGAATACCTGCGCCGTAAAGAAGATTGGCAAGTTGCGTCAGAAGTTTGGCGCCAAGAAAAAAACGCAAGCCCCGCTCCGGCCGGTCCGGACGCACGCCGTAGACAACATTGGCTCGGCCTTCTTCGAGCGGACGCAGCAATGCCGGATAATCCTGCGGATCGTACTCTAAATCGGAGTCCTGGATGAGCACGTACTCCCCGCGCGCGTAGGCGAGCGCGGTGCGAATCGCTGCCCCCTTGCCGCAATTCTTTTCATGGAAAACGACGGTTAAATCCTCCCCTAGAGGCAGGGCTTGCAGTTTCGCGCGCGTCCCATCGGTCGAGCCATCATCGACGACAATAATTTCCTTCCTCACCGGCGAAGACTGGATGGCAAGCAACAGTTCGTCAATATGCGCCGCCTCGTTATAAACCGGCACAATTACCGAGACGCATCGCCTCCAGCGATCGGGCTTCAGATTCTTGTGCGAATCGTTCGTCAGATCGTCGGCCGCCGATCGATTTTGCCAAGAAGCAGTTGCCAAGACAGTCACAGGGTCGTCCTCAGTCGAAAATACGCGCAAAATCTGGGATTTTCTAGCATAGTATCATCTGGATCGAGCCTGCTCCAGTTTCCGCATGCACTCACCTAAGGCCGCGCTGAATCGAAACGCCAACGCTTCACCCCCCACTTCCGACTCTGCTGAACCATCTCATTGGCTCCTCCTTCTTTTGCTAATGGCCGTGGGGGCCGTCGCACGGTTTCTGTTTCTCGCGCAAAAGCCCTTCTGGTTTGATGAATGTTTTAGTGTCGAAGTCGCTCGACTGAGTTGGGGCAACTTCCTGCACCTGCTGTGGTGGCGCGAAGCCAACATGTCGCTGTATTACCTTTTGCTGCGGATCTGGCTCACTGTGCGCGCGCCATCGGGACAAAGCGAGTTCTTCATTCGCAGCCTTTCGGTGGTGACATCTGCGGCCACGCTGCCGGCAATCTATTGGCTGGCGCGTCAACTCTATGCCTGCCGCCCAAAAGCCCGGCGGATTGCTCTAATCGCCGCCACGCTCTTCGCCTTCAATGCCTATAGCGTTCGCTACTCTCAGGAAGCACGCAGCTACGCTTTGTTCCTGCTGCTGGCGACGCTATCCTCCGGTTTCCTAGTTGCTTTTCTCCGCAATCCATCGGGCCGCAACCGGATGGTCTACGTCATCGTCAGCATCCTGGCCGTCTACGCTCACTTTTATGCTCTGCTGTTGTTGATCACGCATTGGCTGGCTTTGCGCTGGCTGGGCGCAGATCCCACAGGCACCGATCAATCTAGGGCTCAGTTGCCGGCACAATTGCGGCGCGCGTGGATCACGATTGGCGTGGCCGTGCTCCCACTTCTGATCTTTGTGGTCAAAACCGGGGCCGGCCCCATACGTTGGATTCAACGGCCTGGCCCGGGTGATCTGCTTCGGTTTTACGAGCGCTTGTCGGGGAGCACGCGCTGGCCGCTCGCCGCAATCTTCGCGCTAGCTTGCCTCGCCGCGGTGTCGCCACTCGGAAAGAATCTGTGGTCCCGCGACCCTCGGCCACGGCGATCTCCCGAGCCATCTGCCGAGCCCTTGTCTGCCCAGGTATGGCGCAGCCGCTTTCTTATGCTCTGGCTGTTCTTTCCAGTAGCGCTCACCGCGCTGCTCTCGCTCGCTCGCCCGGTATTTCTGGACCGCTACATGATCTTTTGTCTACCTTCCCTTCTGATCCTAGTCGCGGCGGGCTTGGCGCGCCTCAGACGATTGTGGCTGCTCACGATTGTGCTGGCCGCAATACTGCTCCTCTGCGGGCAAGGGATCTTTTACGTCTATGGCCATGACTTCGACGATGAGCGTGACGCTGCCGGGGCCGCGACTGATTTCATTCTCGACCACACGCAAACCGGAGACGCTATTATCTTCCACATCGCCGCATCTCGTATTCCCTACGAGTTTTACCGCTCGCTGCGAGCGGGTGAGGATACGGCAAGCCCGAGCTTCAGGC
Organism: Candidatus Sulfotelmatobacter sp.; assembly: GCA_036500765.1. Taxonomy (NCBI): domain Bacteria; kingdom Pseudomonadati; phylum Acidobacteriota; class Terriglobia; order Terriglobales; family Candidatus Korobacteraceae; genus Candidatus Sulfotelmatobacter; species Candidatus Sulfotelmatobacter sp. Next base: position 166,302 of record DASYBM010000001.1, on the reverse strand, counting down.
GCCAACTAGGCCCCGAGATTTTGTTTCCGTCCCACGGCGCAGGTCTCGATTACCGCGACTTCACCGGTAAGCCGACCGCCGCCCTGGTGCGCACGGCATCGCCTGTCCATCCTCGGACTTGGATTGTGCTGATGCACAACGGCGCCACTGGCAAGCCCGATGCGACCACTGTGATGCTGACGAGCACCCTGCCCGAATCGTACCCCAAAATGGTGCACTGGCAGTTCAAGCGAGTCGAAGTGATGCTTTACTCGAAGCCATAGCTCTCTGCCAACCAATGAAAAAGCCTCCAGCGCACCGATCGCCAGAGGCCTTGTGACGCAATAAAGTAGATTTATTTCGGCTGATCCACCGTAATTCCACCGCCAGCCTGTTGCGCTGCCTTGTCGGCTTTTTCTTTCTTTTTCTTCAGAGTTTCGTCCACCCAATGGTCCGCCGTTTTCAGGTCTTCGGCGCGCGCGGCCAGATCGTCGCATTCCACGTCGGCCTTTTCGCGATACATCAGGTTCAGGTAAGCCATAGCGTCATCGTAGTCGGGACGAAGCTGGATTGCCTTGTTGAGATTGTCGATTCCCTCCGAAATGGCAGGCCCGTTCTTTGCCTTCAACTCCTCGCAGACCTTCTTCTGATCTTTGTTCTTCGGATTCAGGCTCTCTTCCGGCTTCATGCCCAGGTTCGCGCGCGCTTCCATGCGCGGCTGGTAGCACATCGCCCAGTCGATGACTCCAATTGAGTAATAAGGATCGGGATCGTTCGGGTCCAACTCAGAGACCATGCGGTTGTATTTCTTGGCCTCGTCGAACTTTTTCATGTTGTAGTAAAGCGACGCGATGCCCTTGGCGGCGTTAACTCTTTGATCTCGGCTCGCGTTCATGTCCAACACTTTTTGGAACTCGTCGATAGCTTGCTGGGCCGTGCGCAGATTGTCCGGCGAGTCGACCTGCGGGATGTATTGCGAAACAAAAGCCGTGGCCAGATACATTCGAGCGTTAATCAGGGTCGGATCATATTGCACGGCCTGCTGGAAGTGGTCGATGGCCTGCTCGAAATGGTTGTTCTTGAAAGATTCCACGCCCTTGTTCAATTGGTCGCGGGCCCGCAGCTTGTTGCATCCTACAGAGGAGAAGAGCGCCAGCGCTACAGCCGCCAGCGTAATCAGCTTTACGTTCTTATTCATCGCCGTGTAAGTCTCCCTCGACAGAGCATCCTAGGCCCAGAGACATCGATTTGACAAGCGCAGTTTAAATCGGCGCGGTTGACGGACATGGTTGACCGACTCAGTTTGACCGAGAGACGGCACGGGCGCGACGAGCCACGGCCCACAACCGCACGCAAGCAGCGACGCTTCTGTGCGGTGGGCCGACTACAAAATGCTGCTCCACGCCTGCCGGACGGAGACTCAGCTGCCCGCTTCGATCTTCGCGGTGATTAGACCGACCTTGTCCACACCTGCGGCGTGCGCAATATCGATCACATTGGCGACGTTTGAAAAAGCGATGGCGTCATCCCCCTTCACGAACATCACCTTTTCCGCGCGTTGTTTGTAAATGTCGGTCAGCCGTCCTTGAAGGTTGTCCCAGGTCGCATCTTCGTTGTTGATCTTTACGCCCGGCTCCTGGCCGGCGCCACGGTCGATCAACTGCACGACGATGGTTCGGTCGGGGTTGACATTCTTCGGCGCGTTGGGCGGAGGCGGCTGCGGAACCAGCGCGTCCAGACCCTTGGGGGTTACCGGCGAGATCACCATAAAGATGATCAGCAGAACCAGCAGTACGTCAATGAGCGGCGTGACGTTAATGTTTGCGCTTTGGCCTCCGCTCGGGCCAACTGCCATTCCCATAGTCGTTCTCCTCTTTTACCTATTGCCCGGGTACCTATTGCCCGGGCGTAGCCGGAGGTGGCGGGGGTGTGGTCCCGGTTTTTCTCTGTTCGGTCAGCAAGCCGAGATCATCGACTCCGGCCGCACGCACGCTGTCTACGACCTGCACCACGCCGCCGTAGCGCGTCCGCATGTCAGCTTTCACGTACACCGTTTTATTTTGCTTGCTTGCGAGGCGGTCCTTTACTTTGGTGGTCAAGTTGTCGGTCGTAATCTGCTCCGTGCCGAAATACACCTTGCCGTCACGCGTAATGGAAACCAAAAGCGCGTCTTCCTTATCCGCATCTTCCATCGGAATCGGATTGTCCACTTTAGCCATATCCACGCTCACGCCCTTCTGCAACATGGGCGTGACCACCATAAAGATGATCAGTAGAACCAGCATCACGTCCACCATCGGCGTGACGTTGATGTCGGAGCTTACCTTGGCTCCCTCGTTCCGTTTTGCAAGTGCCATAACTCTCCTGGACTCCGCCGCCGTGACTTCCAGCCACCGCGGCTGAAAAGCATTCCGCCTCAAGTTGGGAAGGCCCGGCGCCGGAACCAGTCCAGCGCCGGACAAGCAACTCAATTGCGGGTGCCCCATTTCTCGCGTGTCCTTGGCGCGAGAAGTGGGGATTTACCGTCGTACGTCGCCGCGCTTCTTCAGGAAGTAGTCGATCAGTTCGGAGGAGGAATTGTCCATCTCCACATCGAATGCTTCCACGCGACCAGTTAGATAGTTGAACATCATGACGGCAGGGATGGCGACGAGGAGCCCGATGGCCGTCGTAACCAATGCCTCGGCAATACCGCCGGCGACAGCGGCCAAGCCGGTGGCTTTCGAGTTGTTGATGCCGATGAAGGCATTCAGAATGCCCATCACCGTTCCGAACAGTCCCACGAAGGGAGCAGTCGAACCGATGGTGGCGAGGCCGCCCAATCCGCGCTTCAGTTCGGCGTGGACGATGGCTTCGGTGCGTTCCAGAGCGCGCTTCGAGGCTTCGATGGTTTCGCCCGGGATTGCCCCCGGCGAATCCTGGTGAGCCTTGAATTCCATCAGGCCGGCGGTGACAACCTTGGCCAGATGGCTCTTCTTGTTGCGCTCGGCAACCTTGATGGCTTCGTCGATGCGGCCGTCACGCAGAGCGCCTGCCACAGCCGGAGCGAAAGCGCGCGACTGTTTGCGGGCCGCGCTATAGGCCATCCAGCGGTCGATCATCACGCCGATCGACCACCCCGACATGATGAAAAGTATGATCACTACGGTTCTCGCCACCCATCCCATTGCCTTCCACAGGCCCAAGGGATCGGTCGCCATGGCGCCGCCGCCTTCCTGGACGACCCAGGTGGCTGCGACGTGAACGTTGCTGAGAATTGCTCCTGCTACGTGAGTTGCGAACATGAGTTGCTTTTCCCTCCTCGGAACTCTGTACTGTTACTTAGACACCGGACTCCACCGCCAATTCGAATTACTTATGATGCGCTCTGCGGTAACTATCGCCGCCTAAGGAATTGAGTTTGGCGACGGAGTACGCGGCTCGCGCCGCACATCTTACGCTACGCACGTTCAGCCGCACAAGCTTTGCCGCACAAGCAAGACCGGCCAGCAATACCCGCGCAAGGATCTTACGGGTATGGCAGCCATGCTCAGGCTTTGAAAAGCCCCTCCCGGCCACCGGGAATTAAGGTGGGAAGGGGAGGGTCATGCATACTTGCACGCTGCTACGACCACATAGCGAACCGTGTCGCGCTCGGAGTCTAGCCCCCGGCGAGGGTAAAGTTTACCTGCACCTGCGTGTCGACTTCGACCGGCTCACCATTCAGCAGATATGGTTTGTACTTCCACTGCTTCACCGCCTCGATCGCGGCCGGAGCCAGCATTGGATGCCCGCTGATCAACTGCAGGTTTTCGATGTTGCCCTCTTTGCTGATCTGCGCCTGAAGCACCACAACACCCTGAATGCGGGCCTGGCGGGCGAGCGGAGGGTACGTCGGCGGGACCTTGCGGACCAGTAAGCCCGTCGAAACGCCGGACGAAACGCGCACACGTGTTGGAGCGGCCATCTTCGGGGCTGCGACTGGTACCGAGCTAAGCACGCTGCCGATCACGCCGCCCATCGATCCACCCGGGACGCCGCCCGGAACGCCGCCCACGACGCCAGTCGTTGCCATTTGCGGCGGAGCTTCGTCTTCCTGGATCATCTTTATTTTTTGTGGAATCTTGGTAGGCGTGCGCAGTTCGCCGTTCACGATATCGGTCTGAACCTGCCTCACATGGACGACCGCAGCGGCTGGCGGTGGCGGCGGTGGTGGCGGCGGTGGGGGGGCCACCAGCATGAACATCGATGTGCCTTTGGGTAAGGCTTCCGTGAAAATCAGCGGGATCAGAACCATCACGCCGATGATCATCAACTGAAGGATGAACGAAACCAACGATGTCCATCCCCGCTTCGTTTTAAGCTTACCGCCCGATTCGATAAGGCTGTCTTCAAACATGGTATTTCCCCCTTACTTCATACCCCTACGGACATTTAGACACCGGCCATCTCCCCTTTGCTCCCAGTTTCTTTGCCCGTCCGGCGGTCGATCTCAGCGCCCTGAGACGCCTCGAACAACTCCGTTTAAGTCCATACATAACAAGGCCTAACGCAATTGTTGCGACCATGCCATCAGGTAACTTACCTAGCCTTGCCCGCCAAGGCCGTGGCCGGACGTTTGCCTTTCTCAATCCGCCAATCCTGGTAGGCGACCAGAATCGGGGCGGCAATCGCAATCGAAGAATACGTTCCGATCAGAATGCCAATCACCAGAGCGAGACTGAACCCACGGAGCACCTCGCCCCCGAACAAAAAGAGAGCAAGAACAGTAAGGAAGGTAAGGCCCGCTGTCAAGATCGTTCTGCTCAGAGTTTGATTAATGCTCCGATTTACGATCTCCGACAGTTTCTCCCGCCGCATGAGTTTAATGTTTTCCCGGATGCGGTCAAATACCACGATCGTGTCGTTATTAGAGTAACCAATCAGGGTGAGAATGGCCGCGATCACGGTCAGGGAAATGTCGGTATTCGTCAGGGAAAAGAACCCTACCGTAATGAGAGTGTCGTGAAATACGGTCACCACGGCCGCAACCCCGTAAATCCACTCAAACCGGAAGCCGAGGTAAACCAGCATCCCGAGAAGAGAATAAAGAGTGGCCAATCCGGCCTGTTTGCGCAACTGCCCGCCAACCTGGGGACCGACGATTTCCACGTTGCGAACCCCAAAATCGGACACATAGAAGCCATCCGCCAGCGCAGCCGCCACCTTTGGGTCAACGCCGGCGGCACTCTGCAATTGGTCGAGCGAATTCAAAACTCCACCCTGCACTTTGTCGCGATAATCGACCGCAGCCTGGGCCTGGGCGGAGTATTTCTGATCCGCGTCGGAGCCAAGATGCAGCGGGTCTTTATCCAGCAGATAGTTCTTGATGGTCAGGAAACTGGCGTTGTTGAAATCGACCTTGCCCGCCGGAGCTTTAGTCTCTAGCGCCTGGATGATCTTCGCCTTGCCCTGATCGAGCGCCTGCTCGTTGGTTTCGCGTACGGCGAGATCGATCAAGACCTCGTTATTCTGAGGCCGGTCGTAAGGCTGAATCTTCGGGTCATGCAGGCCAGCCCGATCCAAAGCTGCGCGGATCGCGTTCAAGTCAGGCGTATGCGAAAACTTCACATACACCAGCGTTCCTCCACGGAAGTCTACGCCCCACGGAATGTGATGCCAGAACAGCATGGAAAACAAGCCCGCGACGCTAAAGATCAGGGAGAATGCGAGAAAATACCACTTCTTGCCCAGGAAATCGATGTTGGTATTGCGAAAGAACTCCACAGGTTTATCTAACCCCTTATCTATCTATGACGTAAAATTGAATTGAGCAATTGGGGAATTGAGTAATTGTGCAATTAAAACCTTTGTGTGGATGCCTTGATTTTCAATTGTCAAATTACTCAATTTCCCAATTACCCGATTCTTCTAAATGCTCAACGCTTCCCCGCGCTGCTTCCGGCTCAAGACCCAGTCGAAGATGGTGCGCGACACAAACACCGCCGTAAACAGGTTCGCCAGCAAGCCGAAGGTGAGCGTAGTGGCAAAGCCTTTTACCGGGCCCGTACCAAAGATGAATAAAATTGCGGCCGAAACGATGGTCGTGACGTGCGTATCCACGATGGTGATCCAGGCGTGACTGAACCCTTGATCCACCGCCGAGGGCGGCGTTTTGCCATTGCGCAACTCTTCTCGAATGCGCTCAAAAATCAGTACATTGGAGTCCACGCCCATGCCGACCGTCAGAATCACTCCCGCGATTCCCGGCAAAGTCAGAGCAACATTGACTCCCGCCATCGTCGACCATCCCAGAAACCCCAATAAAATGATGAGGTTAAAGATCAGCGCCAGGTCGGCATTAATGCCGGCCCCGCGGTAGTAGATCAGCATGAAGATCAATACCGCCACCATGCCGACAACCGCCGCCCGCACGCCCGAACGAATCGAGTCCGCGCCGAGCGATGGCCCGACTGTGCGCTCTTCCAGGTACTTGATGCTCGCCGGCAGCGCGCCCGAACGCAGGACCATGGAGAGATCCTTGGCCTGCTGCTCCGTCATGCGGCCGCCGCTGATCGAGCCCTGATCGCGGATCGGCTCTTTAATGCTGGCGACTTCCATCACTTTATTGTCGAGCACCACCGCCAGATTGTCGCCGACGTGGGCAGAGGTGAAACTGTAGAATCGCTGTCCGCCTTCACCGGTCAGTGAGAAACTCACGCTGGGCTGCCCATTCTGGTCGGTCGATTGGTCCGCGCTGCGCAGATCCTTGCCGCTGACTGCCGAAATCCGCGAGACGAAACACCACGTCGGCTCCGTGCTGCCGCTGGCGCACTGTCCGCTCATTAACATCGAATCTGCCGGTACGATTCCGCCCTTCGCCTGTAGAGCCGCCTCTTGACTGGGATAAGGCCCATCAATCATCTGCTTGATCTCAAGCATGGCGGTCGACTGCATGATGTCCTTCACGCGCCCGGGATCGTCTACGCCCGGCAGTTGGACCAGAATCTGGTAGTCGCCCAGACCGTGTTCTTGAATTGTCGGCTCGCTCACGCCGAGGGCGTCAATGCGGTTGCGGATGGTGTCAATCGCCTGCGAGACCGCCTTATTTTTCAGGTCGACAAGATTGGAAGGCCGCATCGCCAGGTTCCAGATGTTGTCCGCACCGCCCGTAATGTCATACTCCGGCAGCCGATCGCGCACAATGTTCATCAGGTCCGTGCGCGATTGCGGCTGCACCCCTTTGATCACAATGTGGTCGGGATTGTTCTGCGGGTCGGGCTGAGTAATGTCGGTGTAGTCGATCTTCTGCTTGCGCATCTGATCTTTGAGAGTCTCGATGGCATTCTGCGCTACCACATTCACCGCTTCATTGACCTGAACCTGCAAAATCAGGTGCGTCCCACCCTTCAGATCGAGGCCGAGATGAATGTGGTCGGTCAGCGCCGTGAGCAGCCCCTGGCCCGAGAGACTTTTCGGAATCCCGAAAATTCCGAACAGGAAAAAGAGCATCGTGCCGACGATGAATGCGAGCTTGTAGAGAAGATTCTTATTCATGATGAGAACAACCCAAAATTTATCCGCTTCTATTACGGTCTTCTATATGTATACGCTGGTCTTCTATTTGCTGGTTTTGACGTCTTCCTCAGGCGTCGTCACTACCTGCACCGACGCCTTGGTGACTTCCACGACGATATTGTTCGGCGGAACGCGCAAATGGATCGCATCGTCCTTGAGCGCCATGATCGTGCCCCGCAGCCCACCGGTGGTCGTGACTTTATCCCCGGTTTTGAGCTGATCGAGCATGGCCTGCCATTTTTTCTGGCGGCGCTGCTGCGGCAAAATCAAAAGAAAATAGAAGATGGCAAAAATGAAGATGAGCGGCGCCATCCCCAGCCATCCCATACCGCCACCACCGCCGAGCTGCATTGCCAGCAAAAATTGCATAGAGGTCTAAACGCGCGTATCCGCAAAAAACCGCCCGCGCCTTTTTAGCGCCGCGGGAGCTGTGATTTCACCACGGGGTTTAGATCGACTTCGGCCGGGTTCCTTCAGCTTTCAGGCTTGAATCCGGGGAGATCTTTCTAGAGGTCGTTTCCCTGACATCAGGGCTTCGGTTGCGACCAGACAGTAGAAAGAAAACGGGAATCTTCCCCAAGTGAAATAGAATGCCGCACCCGCCGCATAGTGTCAAGGTAGAAACTCAGGTTGTGGATCGTATTCAAGACCTGCGCCAGCACTTCATTGGATGCATAAAGATGTCGCAAATAAGCCCGCGAGTAGCGCCGGCACACCCGGCAGACGCAATTCGAGTCCAGCGGACCCGCATCCTGAGCATAGCGCGCCTGCTTGATCGAAACTTTCCCCTCCGAGGTAAACAGCAGCCCATGCCGCGCCGCCCGCGTCGGCAGTACGCAATCCATCATGTCCACGCCAAGATTTGCATACTCGACAATCTCTTCCGGCGTCCCTACCCCCATCAGATAGCGCGGCTGGTCTTTGGGAAGATATTCCAGCGTCGACTCCACAATCTCTTGAGTCAACTCCCGCGGCTCCCCCACGCTCAGGCCGCCAATGGCATAGCCGGGAAACCCGATCTCGACAGTCCGCTCCGCCGACTCCTTCCGCAGCGCCCGATCCATTCCCCCTTGCACAATGCCGAACAAAGATTGTGTCGCTTCACCACTCTCGTTGTGGTCCCGACGCCCTTCTTTCTTGTCATTCCGAGCAACGCGAGGAACCTGCTGTTTGCCGTCGCCATCCGAAACCTCGTCCATGCTGCCGGAAGCCGGAAGCCGAGAGCCGGAAGCCCCACTCCAAGGCACCTCATGCTTATGCTCCTCAAAGTAAGCCTTGCTCCGCGCCGCCCACCGCGCCGTCATCTCCATCGAAGCCCGCGCCCGCGCCGTGTCTGCCGGATACTCCGTGCACTCATCGAACGCCATGATGATGTCCGCTCCCAGCCCGATCTGCGCCTCCATCGCGCTCTCCGGGCTGAAAAAATGCGAAGACCCGTTCAGATGCGACCGAAACGTCACTCCGTCCTCAGTAACCTTGCGCAGCTCACTCAAACTGAAAACCTGAAATCCTCCGGAGTCGGTAAGAATGGCACGTCGCCACGCCATAAACCCGTGCAATCCCCCCATCTTCCTTACAGTGGCAACTCCGGGCCGCAGGTATAAGTGATAGGTGTTTCCGAGAATAATTTGCGCCGTCAGATCTTCCAGCGTCTCCTGCGGCACTCCCTTCACCGTAGCCTGCGTCCCCACAGGCATGAACACCGGAGTCTCAATCCCCGCATGCGGTGTCAGCAACCGCCCTGCGCGCGCTCTACCGTAGGTTTTATCGATGCGAAAAGTAATGGACACTGTGAGCGATTGTAATTGCTCGCGTAGGGGGGACGCATTCGTCCGCCCCGCGGAGCGAAGCGACGCATGAGGCAGCTTACGCAAGAATCGCCGCCGTTGAGCTCTCGATTACGCGCTTTCGCGCGCAACCGGACGAGGCGTCCGCGACTCCATACAAGTTGCTAGAATGAGAAGTAGGTCGGGAGTTTTCTAAGGTTCGATCCTCACGCTCCATGCAATTCACAGAACAATTCGACGTAGTCGTAGTCGGCGCGGGACATGCCGGATGCGAGGCCGCCATGGCCGCCGCACGCATGGGCCTGAAGACCGCCCTCTACACGCTCAACGTCGACCTGATCGCGCAGATGTCGTGTAACCCCGCCGTCGGCGGCATTGCTAAAGGACATCTCGTCCGCGAAGTCGACGCTCTTGGCGGCATCATGGGCGAAATCACCGACGCAGTCGGCATCCAGTTCCGCCTGCTGAATACGTCCCGTGGCCCTGCTGTCTGGTCGCCCCGCGCGCAATGCGACAAGCAGGCCTACCGCCTGAAGATGCGCGAAGTCCTCGAATCGCAGCCGAATCTGAAGATTAAGCAGGCAGAAGTCGCGGATCTGATTGTGGAATCGTCGTCGGTCGTCGGTCGTCAGTCGTCGGCCAACCTCCCATCAGTCTGTCATCCTGAGCGGAGCGCGAGCGAAAGCGAGCGCGCAGTCGAGGGACCTGCTGTTTCAGCCGACGACCAACGACCGACGACCGATGACGACGAGCGCAGGCGAGTCATAGGCATCCGCCTCCGAGACGGCCGTACCGTCGGCGCCGCCGCCGTCATCATCACCACCGGCACATTCCTTAACGGCCTCATCCACTGCGGCGAGCAACAATATCCTGCCGGACGATCCGGTGAGCCCAACGCCATCTTGCTCGGCGAGGCTCTGAAAAAACTCGGCCTGCGCGGATGCCGCCTCAAGACCGGCACTCCTCCACGCCTCGACGGACGCACCATCGACTGGTCACGCTTCGCTGAGCAGCCCGGCGACGTCGATCCCACTCCATTCAGCTTTCGCACTCGCCGCGTCGCGCACCACGACTCGCAAGTGCCGTGCTACATCGCCTACACCACGCCCGAGACACATCGCATCATCCGCGAGAACGTTCACCGCTCGCCCATGTACAGCGGACAGATCCAGTCCATCGGTCCGCGCTACTGCCCCTCGATCGAAGACAAGATCGTGAAGTTTCCCGACAAGGAGATGCACCAGCTCTTTCTCGAACCGGAGGGCCTGAACACGCATGAAATCTATGTCAACGGCATGAGCACGAGCTTGCCGGTGGAAGTGCAGATCGAAATCCTGAAGTCGATTCCCGGCCTTGAAAGCGCCGACATGCTGCGCCCCGGCTATGCCATCGAGTACGACTCCATCGACCCCACCGAACTCGAGCGCACGCTCGAAACCCGTAAGATTGCCGGCCTTTTCCTCGGCGGCCAGATCAACGGCACGAGCGGCTACGAAGAAGCAGCCTGCCAAGGCCTGATGGCCGGCATCAACGCGGCACTGCAAGTGCAGCAACAGCCGCCGCTGATCCTCGACCGCACCGAAGCCTACACCGCGATCCTGATCGATGACCTGATCTCAAAAGGCACGAATGAACCCTACCGAATGTTCACCAGCCGCGCCGAATTCCGCCTGCACCTGCGGATCGACAACGCCGACCGCCGACTCACGCCGCACGGCCGCCGCATCGGCCTGATCTCCGATCAAGCATGGTCAGATTTCGAATCGAAGCAAGGGCGCTTGCAGAATCTGAAGAAGTTGATGGAAAGTACAAGACTGACAGTGGAAATGTCAGAGCGCCTAAAGTCTTGTCAGTCCGAGAAGCGAAGCGCCGAGGAACCTGCTGTCGCCGCCAGCGCACCGGAGCCCGCGGTTGAGTGGGGATCGGCAACAGGCCAGTCACTCGCCCAGTTCCTGAAGCGGCCCGAAATCACAGCAGAACGCCTGGTCCCAGTCCTGCGCGAACTGACACCGGAATTTTTCGCAAGAAGATCCTCGGTGTCCCCAATGACCTCTGTGGTTGATCTTGGTTCTGAGATCAGAAACGAACTGAAGTCCGTCGAGACCGAAATCAAGTACGAAGGCTACCTGCTACAACAGCAGCGCGCCATGGATCGCCTGAAGAAATCCGAGCAGCACTCCATCCCCGACTGGTTCGATTACCGCAGCGTCAGCGGCCTTTCCCGCGAGATGCAGGAAAAACTCACCCACGTTCGCCCCCGCACCATCGGCCAGGCTTCGCGCATTCCCGGCGTAACCCCGGCAGCGGTCTCGTTAGTAAATGTCTTTATAGAAATCCAAGCCCGCCGCCGCGATCAGGCCGCCGCGTTATGAGCTTGCTTGGAGCTGCGAAGCCAAGGATTCACAGGGAGGCTATTAGCGCCTCAAGAGCCACCCTGTTTTCGCTTAAGTTGCTCGATCAGGTCGGTTTTCCGACGATCCTCATCTTGTTGAGCCTTGTCCTTGCGCTCCTCAATATCTCTTGTCCTTTTGCGGTCCTCAATTGCTTGGTCTTGAGCTTTCGACATTCCACCACCCCTTTTCGTTTTGCTGAAAATCAAGGTATTGGCCAATGCACAAGCCCCTCGCTCGCTCGCGGGCGTCACCCCAGGATTCCCTTCGCCTTCAACTTCTCGATTTCCTCTGTCACTTTTGGTCTCTCGGTCAGTTGAACGAATTCAGCCGGTCGCGGCTGCGTGGGGAGTAATATTTCCTTCGTTTCTGCTGCATGGATAAAGTCTGAGTGTCGTACCCGAGTGGCAACCGTTCCCGCTGCTGTAACGGGTTTTGCGCTGTCAAGTTCCACAATGCTATTTGCATTCCACTCGATGTGGGCAGCGACCACACGTAATTCCAATTTGACAGCCGCCCGAAGTTCGTCTTCTGGCAATTGCAGAAGGAAGCTCTCCTCTATTGTTTCTCCAGGCTCAATCCATCCGTGATTCTTATAGACGCTTCGGACTTTAACCAGTTCCTCGCTCGCGTCCACGGGATTTTTCACCGCGGGCACCGGGATTAGGTCGGATACCGAAATGGCCGTTCCCCTCTGTTCGATGGAGAACTTCGACAGTCCAACATTCTTGATTTGGGCAGATCCGGAAAGAAAGAGTACTCCCCTGCACCAGATCGGCTTGCCAGAAATCTTCAGCTCTAGCCTTTTCCTGAAAGTGCGGCCTCGAAGGTAGTTCAAGTAGGCCCACCCGCCTCCTATTACAACCGCCAGGATTTTGGTGACCTTATCAACGACGTCAAGTATTGAGGACAACAGAGAGGCTGATTCCGGGGCCGTAGGTGAAACGAACATAGTATCCCCCGATGTTAGTTGGCAACACTATACACCTGCCTGTATTCACGTTCAACGTTGTGTCATCTCAGGATCTACGGGTGCGAATTCTGCTTATTCTGCAACTCCTCCGACAACTTCAACTCGCCCTCTGCCTGCTCTTTCTTCCCCACATTCCGGTAAGCCTGTCCCAGCAAATAATGCGTCATCGGGTTATTCGGGTCCATCGTCGCCGCTCGCTGCAACGCCGTCAGAGCCAAATCATATTCACCCTTCTTCTCCAGAACCTTGCCCATCAGAATAAACGGCGTCGTCGAAGTGGGATCCAGCCGGATCGAGCGTTGCAGCAACCGCTGCGCATCGTCATACTTCTGAATTCGCGAATACGCGTCGGCCAGCTTATAGTAAGTCGCCGCATTCGCCGGATTGATTGCTAATTCCTTCTGGAACTCGGCAATCGATTCCGGAATCCGCGACTTGTACGTATACAACTCGCCCAGCAGTTCGTGCACCAGCGGCAGCTTCGAATCGAGCGCCGCAGCCTTCTGCGCGTACTCTTCCGCCACCGGATCAAATTCCTGCCGAAACAGCATGCGCGAGGTAAACAGATAACTCGCCGCCGAATCCCCCGGCACATTAAACATTTTGGCGAACGCCTGGCGCGCCCGCTCGTAATCCTTGGTCTGGATATAGCAAGTTCCCAGAATGTAGGAAGAATCGACGTTGGGCGAAGAAAATGAGCCCTGCAATTTTTCCAGCAGCGGAATCGCCTCCGCCGGATGCCCGCCCGCGTAATACGACAGCGCAAGGAACTGAACCGCTTCGCCATTCGCCGGATCGGCCGCCGTTGCCCGCTTCAAATAATCGATCGCCTTCGGGAAATCGCTTTTCTTGTAATACGCGGTTCCCAGCTCCAGATCCAGACCCTTCGCCCCGGGATCGCGAGCCTCAATAGCCTCTAACTCGGCGATTGCCTCATCGATCTTCCCTTGCTGCATTAGCCTGCGCGCATTCGCGAATTCGGAAGGGGCAGGTTGAGGCGATTCGGTCGCAGGCGTGGACACCGGCTGCTGGCCCACGCTAACGGAGGTCAGAGTCGCAAGAAGAGCGGCGACGCAAGCAACCCTCAAAGCAACGAATCGTGCTTCCATATGAGGATTAGAGCACAACCGCCACGACGCGCGGGTGCCCCATTTCTCGCATTCTTGGCGAGAAGTGGGGCTTTTGATCTTGCCCCGGCCGCTCCTAATGCCCGCTCATTTCCTTCCGTAGCGCCTCCAGATTTTCCTTCGCAATTGGCTGCCGCGGATCAATCTGCAATGCCCGCTCAAAGTGCGTCTTCGCTTCAGAAAGTTTCCCCAACTCCGCCAGTGCCGCTCCCAGATTCGCCTCGACATTGGCGTCGTGCGGCTGCAATCCGAGCGCGATCCCAAACTGCGCAGCCGCGCCCTCAAAATCATTCCCGCCCGCCAGCGCGAACCCCAGATTGTAATGAGCGTCAAAATAATCCGGACGCGCCTTCAGCGCCGCCTGCAAATATCCTACCGCCTGCTCCGGATGCCCCGCCGCCACCAACGCCGCGCCCAGACCGTTGTTCGCAGCCGCGTCCTCGGGACGCAACTTCACTGCCATCTCGAACTCGCCAACCGCAGCATCGATCTTATTCTTAGCCTGCAACATCGCCGCCAGATTGTAGTGCGCTTCAAAGTCCGCCGGATTCTTCTCTACATTGTGCCGCGCCAGCGCTTCCTGGAGCGCCATGCGCGGATCGCCCTGGTTTTCTCGAGCGCGCCCCTCGTCATGATTCACCGGCAGCACTTGCAGCCACAAATGACACATCTCATCGCTCGACCGGTTTCCACCCAACACCCGCGCCGGCGGATGATTCGGATTCAGCGGATTTTCCTCGGAATTGTCATACATATAGCGCAGGCTCACCGTCGTTCCCGCGGGCAAGCGCACCGGCTCCGCATAGCGATACACCGCCTGCCAATTCAAATTCCAATGCGGAATATGAATGAGAGTCTGCTTGGTGCCGTCGGGCAGCGTGGCGAATGCCTGAATGTCTTTCCCCAGATAATGCGCGTGGGGATAAATCGCCAGCAGATCCACATCAACAGGCAGCGTAAAACTATCGGTGACCAGAAAATCTTTTTCTCCCGCCGGAATGTCGAGCTTGGCATCGTTCTCCAGTTGCAACAGCATGGGCAGCTTCGTCGCCGGCTGCGGCGTGAAATAAAGTCCAATGCTCGGCTGAATCACTTCGGTCTTTCCCGAAGGTTGCAGGTGGGTATTGAGAATCAGGTCTGCCCCTTTGTCGAGCCGCAGCGCCATCCCTTCCGGCTCGACATAAGGAATGGTCCCCGGCTTCCAGAACAGAAGATGGCTGTCAGGATCGAATACCTGCGACTCGATGCGAATCTCCATCCCTCCGAAACCCGCGCCCGGCTCAACTTCGCGTCTGCGCGATGCCCCTTCGCGATCAATAAGAATATTCGCGTGATGCACGTAGCGCTTGTCGCCGGGACGAATCTCCACCGCCTTCACCCAGCGCGTCCCAGAAATCGGCACCGGGAAAATAAAATTCCAATACGTGTCCGTGCCTTGCGGCGGAAGAACGAGCGGCTTCGAGGCCGTGAGAACCAGATCAGGCTTGCCTAGCCGCCAGCCCTCAACGAACTTCGGCGGCGCAGGCAAATCCCGCGGATCGCCTTCAATCGCGCCCTGCTCCACCCAGCGCCGAATCATTTCAATTTCTCGGTCGGCGAGGCGAAGCTCGTCGGCAAATTTCAATCGTTGCGGCGCCGGCAGCCACGGAGGCATGGCCCGCGACTGCGTCACCTCCGCAATCTGCCGCGCATGCCGCTTCACATCGGAATAACTCAGCAGCGAAAACGGCGCCGCCTCTCCCGGCCGATGACACGTCGAGCAGGAATGAAAAATGATCGGAGCGATGTCGCGGTTGAAAGTAATTGGCGGTGCAGAGGTAGCGGAAGAAGATGAAGGTGAAGAAGTTGATTGTCGCGCGCCAGCCGAAATGATGAAGCCCGTGGAACCCCACAGAGTTCCACCGACGATTGCACCCGCCAGCACAATCAGCGTCAATCGCGTCCCACCCAACCAGGAGGCTAGTCGAGGTCCGAGATGTAGCATCCCACTCCCCTGACTTCGCTCCTCGCGAGAACTTTCCCCGCCAACGCCGCGCGAATGGCGTCCTCCAGTTCGTGCGTCGTCGGGGCAGTTCGCGACCGGCTCAAATCAAAATACCAGTCGTCAATGCGCCCGTCATAGACAAGGTGACGATCTGGGTCAAAGACGGCCACCTCCGGAGTAATTTGCACGCGCCCCATCTTCACGAGCACATGTTCAGGATCGCGCAGCGCCGGCACATGATATTTATAGTCTGCAAGATACTGGCGAATCGAAGCCGCCGATTCCGTCTTGTCAGGAAACACCAGCCAGAAGTTGGCTCGCTCGGCAAACTGTTTGCTGATCTGCTGAATGACCGGAGCATAGCGGCTGGAAACCGGGCAGTCCCTCCGCACAAACACAAGCACCACAATCTTGCCGGGATTCGCCGCCAGCGGATTTACCGAGTGGCCATCCAAATCGAGCCCTTGTTGTGCGATAGCGAGGCCGGAAGAAAGCAAGAGCGCCGTCGTCAATATCGATCGGAACCGCAGTCTGCCCCAACCCATTAAGATACCCACCGGCGAACCCTTCAGAATTCTAAGAGCGTCCCGGATGAGTGTCCATCCCCGAACTTTCCCGCGAAAGCAGGTTCCAGCGCGGAAAGAGGAAGCCCGTGCTTCTCTGGTAGGTCGCGTACTCCTCGCCGAACTCCGTCGCTAACAGCCGTTCCTCGCGTACGGCCTTACGGGCGTGCGCGAACAGCAGCAGCACTACAGCGACAATTCCGCGCCACTCCCCGGCTACTAACGTAGCGCCCACACATCCCAGCAACATCCCCGTGTAAATCGGATGCCGCACAAACGCGTATGGCCCGGAGCGAATCAGCTGATGCCCCTCTTTCAGCGTGACCCGCGCGCTCCAGTACTCGCCGATGCAATACCGTGCCCAAATGGCGATCGCCACGCCGAGCCATGTCACGGCAATCCCAACCCAGGCAATCCACTTTTCCTGCGGGACGAACCGAAGCTCCAGCGCACCGATGCGAAATCTGTCAGAAAAAAGAAGCATGTATGCCAGTACCACCACGACGACGGTGACTAGCCGGTCCGCCGACCTCTCCCTCGCCTTGGTACGCTTCACGCGCAGCGCCGTGATCGCCCAATACGCGGCGAACACATACCACGGAATCTGCTCAATTTGCCACAGTGTTAGTGTCTTCATTGCTTCTCCTTTCGCCGGCCGAGCTTGGAGATGCGGCGCAGATGTCGTACCCACTCCAGCTCCATCTCAACCTGTTTCCTCATGTGGCGCACGATTTCTGCGCCAAACTTTCCCAACTCCATATTGGCTTCGAGCGCCGCCAGGTGCTGGGCGCGATTTTGCAGATAGTTCTTGCGCCGGGTAAGAATGTCAGCTCTCGCCTTCAGTTGCGGCGCCGCAAATAGCCCCACGCGCAGATGGAACGCATCGTCAGAAGCCGCGTCGTCTTCGCCGAATTGATTCAGACGCTCGAACAGATGCTGCCGCCCATCCGCCGAGAGCGCATACTGCTGACGCGTCTGCCCGCGCTCGCCGGGGACTGCCTTCTTGCGAACCCATCCTTCCTGCAAGAAACGGCGCAGCGATGGATACACCAAGTTATTATGTAGCGCTTGCCCCATAATCAAACCCGCTTCCCGCTTCAGTTGGTAGCCATATTTCGGCTCGTCCAGCATCATCGAAAGCATCAATAGGTCATTCATGACAGTGTCAAGTGTGAACTAATCGCGAGCTTAATGTCAAGGCTCATGCTTTCCGGGTCTTGGGGTCGTAGGTCTTGGGCCTGTGGTCCTGGAGCCCAGGGGTCGAAAACTCTTGCTCGCGTGGGGCCGGCGCCGAAGACCGAAGACTGAAGACCGAAGACCGAAGACCGAAGACTGAAGACCGAAGACTGAAGACTGAAGGCTGAAGACCTGCACCCAACCGCGGCAGACCCAACCCGCTCCCGCTACAATGTCCACAGCATGATTGCCCACCTCCGCGGAAAGCTGCTGGCCAAGCATCCCAACCAGGCCATTATCGAAACCTCCGGCGTCGGCTACGACGTGACCATCAGTGTCCCCACATTCTCCGACCTGCCCGCACTCGGCGCTGAAGTCGCGCTGCACATTCACACCCATGTGCGCGAAGACCAGCTCGCCCTCTACGGATTCCTGCGTCCCTCAGAGAAACTGCTGTTCGAAAAGTTGCTCACGGTGAGCGGCATCGGCCCCAAGCTGGCCATCACCATCCTGAGCGGCATGCCCGCTGACGAAATGGTGGGAGCGATTCGCGGCAACGACCTCGTCCGCCTCACCCGCATCCCCGGCATCGGCAAGAAAACCGCCGAGCGCATGGTCCTCGAGTTGCGCGACAAGCTACCGGCCGCGGGTCTCGCTACTGCGCCGGCCGTTCCCGCGATGAACGCCACCGAAGAAGACGTTCTCTCCGCGTTGCTGAATCTGGGATATCAGCGCGCCGCCGCAGAAAAAGCCTTGGCAGCCGCTGCGAAAGAAGGGGACGCCACGTCCTTCGACCTTCTTTTCCGGACATCCCTGGGACGGCTCTCAAAATAGCCCGGATTTGTAGACATTTTCTTCTAGACAAGCCATCCGGCATGGGGTTAAATGCTCCACCATGCAAACCTTGGGCCTCTCCGATTCGGCTGTTCGCAGCGAGAGCCGCCTGAAGAGTCTCTTCTGGCCCTCGATCCAAAGCGGTGCTGACGTCGACTATCTCGCGGTTCAGGGCTTTTGGGTTTGCACCATTGTAGGAGTAATGTCGCTCGCATTCCTGACCTTGGCTCACCAACCCATCAATGGAGTGCTGGTCTTTTTACTGTTTTACCTCGGCGGCGTTGGGGTGCGCGAGCACAACTCCTTCGCCGCAGCAGTCATCTTGGCGTACTACCTGGTCGACTTTCTCGCATCGTTTGTTTTTCTGCTTCTAAATTCACCTGGAATTGGAGTGGTCCGGGTCATCATTGTTGCGCTGCTGTTTTCGAATCTTCGCGCCACCTGGATCGCCGGCAACTGGAAGCCCGACTCTGAAGAAGCCGCTCTCCCGCCGCGCATGGGAGATACATTTTCCGATAAGTTCTCCGACCAGTGGCCCGCCTTCATTTGGCCGAAAGTAAAAGTGCTTTATTACATCTTCTCCGTCGGATATCTGGCGCTCGTAGTCGCCGGACTCATCGTCACGGCCCTGCGCAGCGGTCGTTTTTAATTGTCTTTTACAACGAAGCTGTCGTCCGCGAGAAACAACCATAAGGAGGTTCATACCCATGACTTCACTCGGCACAATCGCGAGAGCGTCGGTCGGATGGTCCATCGGTCTTAGCATTCTGATGATCGTTGCGGGAATTCTTGCCATTGTCGTTCCGCCCGCGGCAGGAATTACCGTCGTCCTGGTCGTTGCCTGGCTGCTCATCTTCAGCGGCGCAACCCACCTGGTCTTTGCCTGGCACACACGAACCACCGGTGGCTTCATCTGGGAGCTTTTGCTCAGCGCCCTCTATATCGTCGTGGGTGTCTACGCCTTGATGCATCCCATCGCCGGCCTGGCCTCGCTCACGCTCTTCCTCGCAGGTTACTTACTGGCAAAGGGAGTACTGGAACTAGTCTTGTCCTTCCGCCTGCGTCCCATGCGAGGTTCGACCTGGCTGCTGCTCGATGGAATCATCAGCCTGATCCTCGCCGTCATGATCTGGCGGACCTGGCCCTCAAGCACGGAATGGGTGATCGGTACGCTGGTGGGGATCAGCATGCTCTTTAGCGGTGTCTCTCGGCTGGCTCTGTCGATGGCTGCGCGCCATGTGCTGGCTGACTTGCCGACGTTCAAAAAAGCAGCCTGATAACGAAAGTGTGGGGCGGACATTCTTGTCCGCCGCACTTGCCTTTGTCCTTGCGGTTGCCTTTGTTCTTGATGTTGCTTTTGACTATTTCCCCAAGACTCCGGACCAAGAACCAATACGTCAACGTCGGCGGACAGGAGTGTCCGCCCCACATTCCCTTTACTTCCCAATGCAGAAAGTACTGAAAATCAAATTCAAAATATCGTCTGTCGTCGTCGCGCCCGTAATCGCATCCAACGGCCGCAGCGCGTTATACAAATCGAGCAGCAACATCTCATGCGGGACTTTCGCGGCCACGGCATCCCGAGCCGCGTCCAGCGCCGCCAGCGAATCCTGAATCAATGCCTGATGCCGCACATTGGTCAGAAATCCCGACTCAGCCGCGGTTCCAGACTCTCCGCCCATGTGCCGCAAAATCTCGCCGCGCAGTTCGGCGATGCCATCACCCGTCAAGGCGGAGGTATGAACGAAAAAACGAGTGCCCCACGTCTCGCCTCCTTTGCGCGACAGGGGGATCTTGGCCGCCAGTAGATCAGACTTATTCCCGACCACGATGGCCGCCCGGTTTTCCATCTGCAGTAATAACTCGTGATCCTCTGAAGCTTGCGGCGTTGACGCGTCCACAACCACCAGCACCAGATCCGCATCGGCCAGCGCTTCCATCGATTTCTTAATCCCCATCGACTCCGCTTCGTCGAACGACTGCCGAATCCCGGCGGTGTCGACGAGCTTTACCGGAATCCCGCCAATCGCTACCGTCTCGCTCACCAGATCGCGCGTCGTCCCCGGAGTCGCCGTAACAATCGCCCGCTCCCGCTCCACCAGGCGATTGAACAAACTCGACTTCCCGACATTCGGCCGCCCGACAATCGCCAGCGTCAGACCCTCATGCACGATGTTCCCGTAAGCGAACGTCGCGCTGAGTTGTTCCAGCGGCGCTCGCACCGCCGCGATGCGATCTAGAATCGCCGCATCCGCCATTACCGACACGTCATCCTCGGCGAAATCAATCCCGGCTTCGAGCGCCGCGATCAGTTCCACCAGTTGTTGTTTGATTGGCTGCAACCGCCGCGAAAGCGCCCCTTCCAACTGCTGCGCCGCCACCCTCGCCTGATATAACGTCTGCGAATCGATCAGATCCCGCACTGCCTCCGCCTGAGTGAGATCGATCCGCCCGTTCAGGAACGCCCGCATGGTGAACTCCCCCGGCTCCGCCACCCGCGCCCCCGCCGCCACACACAATTCGACAATATGCCGCAACACCACCGGCGACCCGTGTGCCGAAATCTCGACGATGTCGTCGGTAGTATAAGAATGAGGCCGAGCAAAATAGGTGACAACGACCTCGTCAATGAGTCGGTCCTGTGCAGAATTCGGAGGTCCAGACTTCAGATGTGCGGAATTCAGATACCCAGAATTCAGATACCCAGAATTCAGAGGGTGCCCCATCCAAGCCGCGTTTTGTGCGGCTTGGGTGGGAGTTCCGACCGCTTTTGCATCTTGCGGCTCAATCAATTCCCCAAACACCGCCCGCCCCGCCTCCAACCCATGTCTCAACCGCAACATCGGCGACGCAATCTCCAGCGCCCGCGCCCCCGCCAGCCGCACCACGCCAATCCCGCCGCGCCCTGGCGGCGTAGCGATCGCAACAATGGTGTCATCGAGATTCATAAAGGCAGATTCACGCGCCGATTGTAACGGGTAAACTGGAAAACGTCGTCGGTCATCGGTCATCGGTCGTTAGTCGTCCAAGACCCGCCCGGTGCGGTGTTGGCGAAACGACCGACGACCGAAGACTGACGACCGAAGACTGACGACCGACGACTGACGACCGAAGACTGACGACCGAAGACTGACGACCGAAGACTGACGACCGACGACGATTTTCCCCCAGGAGCCCAAACTTGTCCGTAGCCGACGAACTCTTAAAAGCCAACGAGACCTTCGCCCGAACTTTCACCCTCGGAGATCTCGCCGTCCGTCCCCGCCGCCGCGTCGCCGTGCTGGCCTGCATGGATTCCCGCATCCTGTTCGAGCATTGCCTCGGCCTGCATCCCGGCGACGCCCACATGATCCGCAACGCCGGCGGCATCGCCACCGACGACGCCCTGCGCTCCCTCATCGTCTCCCATCACCTGCTCGACACCCAGGAATTCATCATCATCAACCACACCGACTGCGGCCTGCTGAAAGTGCGCGAAGATGAATTGAAAGTGCGCCTGACCGAAAAGATGGGAACCACCGCCGATGAGCCAAAGCATTTCCACGCCTTCGACGATCTAGAAGAAAACGTCCGGATTCAGATGCAACGCGTGAAATCGCACCCGTGGATTCCGAAACATATTCCGGTGCGCGGATTTGTCTACGACGTGAAGACAGGGAAATTAACAGAAGTTAACCCGCCGGGTAATTTCGAAAGATGAAGATAAGGTCGAGGACGTGGTTCAAGCCTGGCGAATCATCTGAGGTGCCACCGAATCCGTACTCGAGACATCGCGGCGGTAAGTCACGAAATAATAGAGCAGCGTCCCAAATGGAGCCAGGAAAAACAACAGTACAAACCAGAAGGCCTTCTTAGCATAGTGAGATCGATCGAAGCCGAACCAGAAATACCACATTGCGACCCACAGCAATGCTGCTCCCGCAATTTCTGGTAAAAGAAGGAAGTTCACTAAGATACGAGCTTCCGAGGTCAGTGCATTCCCGCCAATAACAGACAAGGCCAAGTGTGTTCCAATAATCGTTCCTACCAGCGCAAAGGTGAGAACAGCACATCCGAGGTAAATGTGTTGCGCCGTTCGCGATAAAAGCCACCCGCGGCTGATGGGAAGATACAGCATGGCTGACTAGCTTAACATCAGAGTCCAGCCGAATGTACTTGGTCGGCGGGAGCTTAAGCTTTTGGCGCGGGCGCACCGCGCAGCAGGCCTTCGGTGCTTAGGTCTTCGTCGAGGTCGGGCCAATGGATGCCGTAGCCGCCGCCGGCAATTTTCCAATTCCCGCGCTGAACAGGCGTGGCGTTAAGCAGGCGCGGATACCACACGAGTGGCACGCTGATCACTCGTCCGTCGCGCAGCGACACACTCAGCGAGTCGTCGCTGAAAGCGACATCGAGCACCCGTTCATCTGCGGTCATTGCCGAAGAACTCATTCCAAGCCTCCAGGAACAGCGTCCTGTTCTGACTTACCAATGATTGTAGCGTGCGAAGTTCGTGAGCGCTAAACCCAAAGTTCGTCGCAAGCTGGATTGGATCGAGCCAGAATTTCGCCGACCGATCGTCGCGATCGACATGAATGTGCGGCGGCTCATTCGGTTCGTGACTGTAGAAGTAGAAGCGGTAGGGGCCGGACCGCAACACCGTCGGCATGGGCCGGATTTTAGCAAAATAATGCCCTTGGGGACCTTTCACGAATTCTGAGCTGGCAAGCTTCTCATCTCCGCGATGACCTCGCGAATTCTGCCTTTCGTGTCCTCTTCCAACCTAGGCCATTCCTCAGGAAAGCCGCCGATGCTCATCGTGCTACGCCAAAGATCCTTCAACTGCTCATTCTTAGGATTCAGATGTTCGTAATTATCGACGTCCCAGCCACCGAAACTTCCATCCAGCAGACGTTCGGCGCGGTCAGCTACTTCGGCTGGCGTGGGCTGTTTGCGGGTGACTATGCCGAACACAATGAGGGCAATCCCGAGGAGCGGGAAAAAGAAGAGCCAGTTCGCGCTGGGATAAACAATAATGGCTACGACGGGTGCAATCACCGATGTCAGGCATCCCAGACTGAACAGAGATTGCAGGAGCCTCTTCATATCACAAGAATCGCGGGCAGGGGTGCCCGGACCAAATAATCAGCGCACCACCTTCTCGATCTCCGCCCTCAACTGGTCATACGGCAGCGCGCCCGGATGGTACATCGCCACTTTCCCCTCCCGATCCAGCAGCACCAGCGTCGGTGTCGTCGACGCTCCGTAAGTATCGAAATTGTACTGGCTGATCGGCACCGGCATGTCGAGCAATCCGGAATAAAAGCGATGCCGCACCGCATCGATATATTGCCTTTCATCGGCTGGCGACGCATGCTCGCTCTGCGCCGTATAACCATACAATCGCGTCGGCCCGATCACCTGCAATCCCTTGTCGGCAAACTCCGAGCGCAGCTGCGTGATGATGGGAGCTTCCGCCTTGCAGTCCACACACCAGTGTGCCCAGAAAAACAGCAGCACCGGCGAGCCTTTCAACTGCGCCGCCAGCGGCGGTTTTGCTCCCAGAAAATCGTCCGCCTTCAGCGCCGGCGCAACCTTCCCCTGTAACGACAGCAGGTTCAGATTCTTCTGCAAGCGATCATGAATCGAAGTCGTCCCATACGTCCGCAGCGCAGCTTGTAGCAGCGCTACAGCTTGTGTCCGCTGCCCG
The DNA here is from genome assembly GCA_036500765.1 of Candidatus Sulfotelmatobacter sp. Lineage (NCBI taxonomy): Bacteria > Pseudomonadati > Acidobacteriota > Terriglobia > Terriglobales > Candidatus Korobacteraceae > Candidatus Sulfotelmatobacter > Candidatus Sulfotelmatobacter sp. The sequence continues at coordinate 142,267 of DASYBM010000001.1, read as the reverse complement.
CGCGCCGCGAGCGTCTGTGCCTGCACTTCCAGCGCCGCCCCCAGCGCCGTCGCCAAATGCGGATCGGAGTCAAGCGCACGCTGCTTCAGTTTCAATTGCTCCAGCGCCAGCGTCTTGGTTTCTTTCGCATACGCGGACGCCTGGTCGTACTGGCGCTGATCGAGCGCAGCCCGTCCCATCCACGAATATGCTTCGAGATATTCGCCCGTCACCCCTTGTTGATTGCGATAAGCATTCAGCGCCGCCTCGGCGCCAGAAAAATTCTTCTGTGACAACGCCACGCGCACGTCGTACACAATCTCCGCCCATGCCGAAGCCGTGAGCAAAAACAAAGCCAGCAAAATTCGCAAGCGCATCCTTAGATGATGAATGGTTTCCCCAAAGGTCGCAAGTCGTGCCGTTGTTCGCACGCATCACCCGTAGGCGTCATTCCGAGCGGAGCCGTTTTTCAGGCGAAGCGAGGAATCTCGCGCCCATCGCCAACCTTTCGTGGAGATTCACGCGAGATCCCTCGCACGGCTGAAGAGCGCCGTGCTTCGGGATGACGCCTCAAATAAGAAGACACAGCAAGCTTCCTAGTCCCGAGCAAGGCCCACATAACATCTTCCCCCTCAATTGTTTACCCATAGCCCGCAGCAAATATGTAGCTATTTCAGGGCACTTTCTTTACAATTTGACTGCGTTTGACTTTAGAGTTCCTTCGCAGTACAAGCATCTCCGCTCAACCCAGCGTGTGACCTGCCTGCAAGAGAATCCTGAAAGATTCAGCGCTACATCAACAACAAAGGAATAAGCACCATCATGGAAACAGGAACAGTGAAGTGGTTTAACGACGCCAAGGGCTACGGTTTTATCAGCCGCCAGAACGGCGAGGATGTCTTTGTGCATTTCTCCGCCATTCAGGCCAGCGGCTTCCGCAGCCTGCAAGAAGGTCAGCAAGTGCAGTTTGACGTGGTCAAAGGCCCCAAGGGCTGGCAAGCTGAAAACGTTAAGGGCGCGTAAAACCGCTTCGCTCGTCACAATTCGATACCAGGGGCGGCCAGCAGTGGCCGCCCTTAGTGTTTTTTCCGCACGACTCCATGAAGCTCACGGCTGCGCGTCGCGCATCAGCACCACGTCGGAGTCGGTATGTCCCCGCACCATCGCTAATCTTTTCCCGTCCGGCGACCACTGAAACGAACCAATGTGTTCAGCCTTGAACTCGGTTTCCCATCGCCCCCCAGCCCCATCCAGGGGTTGCCGCCAGATGTTGTCTACGCCGTTCTCCCGTACACCGTATTCGATCGCCTTCCCATCCAGCGAATATTGGATTCTGCCGGTATGCGGCTTCTGGAGCACGATCTCCCGCTTCGCCTGTCCATTCTCCAAGGCCACTTCGACCGCTCGCTCCTTGTGTCCCTCGGCATGACTCACGGTTGTTAAGAGCGCACTTGCCCCATCTGGAGAAATGTCGTATGGCCACTCCATCGGAAGCTCGGAAACTTTTTGCGGCGTCCCGCCTTGCAGCGGCACGCGCATCAATAGGTTTGTGGTCACGTCGCGATAATAGGCCCAGCGCAAATCCGGCGAGCACTCCGGCGCGTAGTCCATCTGCCCGCCAGTCAGCTTCTTTGGATTTTCTCCGGTAGCATCCATCTTCCAAATGCCGACTTGTTTGTTCAGCGCCGAGTAGCCGGCGTACAGCAGTTGCCCATCGCGGCAAGCCCTTGGTTCGAACTCCGGCACTCCTGGATCAATTCCAAAAATCGCTTTCGTTCCGGTCTCGAGATTCACTACCTGCACCCGATTGTCGCGGTCTACCATCAGCTTTCCGTCCGGCGTCCATGACAGGGCCATTCCTTCCCGTGCCTTGGTAACCGCTTTCGCCTCTCCGCCCGGAACCAGCAACTCCAGATCCCAGTGCTGCTCGCTTGCCACCGCCGCCAGTACGGAAGCACTACTGGCCAAGCTGATCCAGGAATAATCACTGGCATCCCGCGTCACTGCGGACATCGCACCGTCCGGATAGGAAAAACGCACCACCTGGCTTCGCCGGTAATTCGAACTCGCGTCCCGGTCGAGTGCCAGCACGCCGCTGCCGTCGGGCAGCCACTCCGGACTCATGATCACATTTTCGCTGCGTGCAAAGACCTTCCGTTGCCCGCTCTGTGCATCCACTAAATCGAATCCTGTCAGCCCACCCTCCGGCTGCAAGACGTAGCACATGATTGTCTTTCCATCCGGTGACCAGGCCGGTAAATTTAGCGATTGCTTTTCCGAGCCCTTCACCAGCGCCTTCTCCGCGCCGCTCTGGAGATCTTTGGTAAGCAACTCATACTCGCCCGGATTGGGATTGTCGTACCGCATGAACGCGACTTGGCGCCCGTCCGGCGAGAACGTCACATTCGAGTCCACATCCTCGGCCAGCTTTTCGGGCGTTCCTCCCAACAACGGGGCTCGATACAGGAATCTCAACTCGTCATTGCCCGGATCGCTGCGCACAAAATAAAAATAGTTTCCGTCCGGCGCAAAACGCAGCCCGTTGTACTGCACATCTGCCGGCGGCTGCACCTGGGTTACGCTGTTGGTCGGCACATTCCGCAACTGAAGGCTGGCCAGTCCGTTCTCCCGCATCAGCGTGAGCAGATATTTTCCATCGGGCGAGATCGCTACCATGGCGGCGGTCCCCGAATCCGTCACCTTGACGACTGAGAAATTTTGAAATGCCTGAGTGCGATGTCCTAAGAAGGCGCGGACCCGGTCGCCAATCACTACGAGCGCGAGCAACACCACTACGCCCGGCAGAATCCAGCGACGAGTATTCGATTGCCTGGGCGCCGCCACATCAGTCGCGCCACTCGCTTTTGTAGTTGGCGAGCCGGAGCTGGAGAGAACGTTCGCGGGCATAGCCACCGAGGCCGAAGTCGTGGTCGCGCTCGCCATTTTTCTCGCCGATTCGACGTCGCGTTTCAGGCGCTTCAGATCGCCGCGCAGGTCGGCGGCGGACTGGTAGCGCAGGTCGCGATCTTTGTCCAGAAGCTTCTCGATAATCTCCTGTAGTTTGGGCGGCAGCGCCGCATTCAGTTGCACGGGCGGCGTGGGATCAAGTTCAAGAATCGCGTGGAAGACCACTGCGGACGTGGCGCCTGTAAAGGGCAACTTTCCGGTCGCCATCTGATAGAGGACTGTGCCCAGCGAAAACAAATCGGTGCGGGTGTCGAGTTCTTCGCCGCGGGCCTGCTCGGGCGACATATACGCGATCGTGCCAACGGTCGCGCCTGGACTGGTCAGGTGCGGGCTGGGTGAATCCTGTGTGGCGCCGCTGCTCATCTGCAAATCTGGACGCATCAGCTTGGCCAGACCGAAGTCGAGCACCTTGACGCCGCGCTGCGTCAGAAAAATGTTGGCGGGCTTGATGTCGCGATGGAGGATGCCCTTGGCGTGGGCGGCGTCGAGTGCATCGGCGAGTTGAATCGCTACATCGAGCAACGGGCCGATTGGCATGGGGCCGGACGCGAGTTTGTAGTCGAGATTCTGGCCTTCGAGCAGCTCCATGGCGATGAACGACTGCGCGTCGTCGCCGTCGCCACTCTTTTCGACCGCGTAGATGGTGCAGATGTTGGGATGGTTCAAGGCTGAGGCGGTCCGCGCCTCCAGCAGAAAGCGGTCGAGCGCATTCTGATCGCGCGACAGTTGCGGCGGTAGAAATTTCAGCGCGACCTTGCGTCCCAGGTTCAAGTCTTCCGCTTCATACACCACGCCCATCCCGCCGCTGCCCACGCGGCCGGTAATGCGATAGTGCGAGATGGTCTGGTTGATCATGTGAGATTGATCATGCGTGGTTGATCATTTCAGGTTGATCATTTCAGGTTGATCATGCTCATTGACAGTGCAATTTTTCGCCGGAATTCTCATCTTAGGGCGGATGCGCCGAGGCGTCAACGCGGGCACGAACATGAAAGTGTTCCTGCGGGAACACTGTGGAAAAGGACGGAATTGCGGGCCTCAAGTGATTGATTCTGTTGAGAGGCATTTTCGCGGTGGTTTGTTTTGAGTTGGTTAGGCTGTGGAAGAAACGTCTACTTTCGTGGGCATTCAATGCCTACTAAAGTGGACTTGACTTTATTTGGCTGCGTCGGAACTGCGAATCACGGTTGCCCCGCCCTTGTCTCCGCGCACTTTGCGGAGACAGGGTGGGAGGGGTGAGAGTAACTAGAATGCTTCCGAAGTTCGTGGCGGCCCACCCTCCCGCACAGAACGCGGGAAGAGTGGGGCAACCCGCATTCGAGATTCCCAGGCCGAAAGGCTGCGCGTGACCTCATTTCGCCGCCAGCGGCTGGTCTTGCTCTTTCGCCAGGCGGTCGACCATTTCTTTGGGCAGGGCGTGCAGGAGTTCAAGGAAGGCGGCGTTGGTCCAACCGAATCCGACGACATTCATTTCGTAGCCGAGTTCGACGTGGGCTTCGGAGGAGCGCGTGACCACGTTGTATTTCTCGCGGATGTTGCCGTCGCGGCGGAAATTTTCGGCGACGGTCGAGAGAAATTCGTAGGAGACGCGGTCGGCGTCGGCGTTGTAGCCATAGCGCCGCAGGCCTTCGATGGCCAGCATTTCGATGTTGCCCCAGCCGTAGGGCAAATCCCACTGCGCGCCGCTGTCATACGTGCTCATGGGAATACCGCCGGGGCGCTCGAAGATTTTCAGGTTGCCGGCCACGGCCTTGGCCTGCTCGGGAGTGGCGAGCCCGGCCCACAGCGGATAAAACGTGGACGCATATTGATAGGTCGACATACGCTTGGTCTCGAAATTGAAATCGAAGAAGAGGCCTTGCTCGGCGTTCCAAAGATGTTTGTTGATAAGTTTCTTGCGCGCTTCGGCGCGCTGGTGCCACTTCTTCGCATCTTCGGCGTGGCCGAGCCAGAGGCTGATCTGCTCTAAATCTTTTTCGGTCTTATAAAGAAGGCTGTTCAAACACACGGGAGCGTAGTGATGCGTGGCTGCGCCGAAGGGGCCGAAGCGAAAGCTGACATCGAAGCCGGACTCGCGCATGGAACGGTCGCCCTTGTAGTAGTCCGCGCTGAGGCGGAATTGCTTCGGACTCTCGCATTCGGGGGACGCCATGGTCGAAGACACATCGCACACGTCCAGGGAATAGATAGCACCCGCGACGGCCTGCTTCGTGACGGTTTCGCGGGAAGCGAGCGGGCCGGAGCCGGGGCGCAGTTCGACCACATAATCGTCTGCTACCGCCGGATGCAAAAAGAAATACTGCGCGGCTTTGCGGTAGAAACCGGATTCGTCCTGCACGGCCTCGGCGGGCGGGCCTTCGCCAAAGTCGTAGTAGCGCGAGAGGCCGGTCTGGCCGGCCAGATGGGGATCGCGGGTCCACATCTCGTAATCTTTATTGAGGTCTGCATAGGCGCGCTGTAACCACGGGACATCTGGCTTGTCTCTGGGCATCGCCTGGTAGACATCGACGAACATTGAGCTGAGAAAGGGAGGCTGCGAGCGCGTCAGATAGTAGGTGCGATTGGCGTTGAGCATGGCGCCGTAGTGTTCGATCTCGAAGAAGAAGTTATCGACCATGCCGCGCGCCAGTTGCACGCGGCCGGCTCGCAGAAGCCCGCGAACGATGAAATAGCTGTCCCAACCGTACATCTCGTTGAAACGGCCACCGGGAACTACGTACTTATTTTCGAGATAGAGCAGGCCTTGCGGTTGGAATGTAGAAGTATCGATGTCGCCGAGGCGGTGGATTTCAATGGGAAGATGTTCGACGCGGACGTGGCAATCCGTCGCCAGCTTCTGCACGGCCGCCGGCTCGGGAAAGTTCTTGGGGAGATACAGCACCGGAGCGACGCTTATTTTGGGATCGACCAGCGTGGCGCAATCGGTCATGGATCGGGTGAGTGTGTCCCAGGCGGTGGAAATGTAGGCGAGAATCGGCTGGAGGCCTTTGCTTTCAGGGGCGGAAGATTCTAGTGCGCGGCTCGGCATCGCTCCAATGAGGAGGAGCGCGACAACGGAACAGCGGAAGGCAAGAAATTGAAAACTGCGACGTGTTTTCGAGATAAGCATGAGAAGGAAAGCCCCGCCATCATAAATGCGGGGGCGGACTGCTTCCATACAAATCTGGCAGACGGGTCGATTCCAGCGAAGGCAAGTCGAGCTTCGCTCGACTGGACAGCCGGGGGCGGCTGTCCCCACGCCACAGAAGCAGCGGTTACTGCGGTTTTGGTTTATCCTTGCTCGTTTGCCGTTTCTGAGGGGGGCGTACGTGATCCGATTCTGGGTAGTCCTTCGTCTGCTTGTCTTTCATCTCTTTGTGCTGGGCGCAGTTTTCACTTTCACAGCTATAACCTGGGCACAGGTTGCCGAGAATACTTATCAGGAATTGCATTGGCGGATGATCGGGCCCTTTCGTGGGGGGCGCACGCGCGCCGCGGCGGGCGTTCCCAGCCAGCCTAACGTTTTTTATGTCGGGCAGGTGAATGGCGGCGTGTGGAAAACGGACGACTACGGGCGCACCTGGAATCCGATTTTCGATCACGAATCTTCGCAGTCGATCGGCGCGATTGCGGTCGCACCTTCCGATCCCAACATTATTTATGTGGGCAGCGGCGAGGGATTGCATCGGCCCGACCTTTCTGTGGGCAACGGCATTTACAAATCCACCGACGCGGGCAAGAGCTGGACGCATCTGGGCCTGAGAGATGGACAACAGATTCCGGCGCTCGCCGTCGATCCGCGCGATCCGAATCGCCTGTTTGCGGCTGTACTTGGCCATCCGTATGGACCGAGCGAGGAGCGCGGGATTTATCGCTCGACCGACGGCGGTCAAAACTGGCAGAAAGTAATTTCCAAGGACGAAAATACCGGCGGGTCCGATGTTCAGATCGATCCCTCGAATCCCGATGTGGTGTATGCCTCGATGTGGCAGGCGCGCGAAGGGCCGTGGGAGGACGGCAACCTTGTTAATGGCACGGGCGGCGGGCTTTTCAAGTCTACCGACGGCGGCAGCACCTGGCATGCGCTGACCAATGGATTGCCGCAGGATTTGTCGCAGATTTACGTGGCAATTGCGCCCAGCAATCCGCGGCGGCTCTACGCCACGCTCTCACAGGCTTCGGGAAAACTAAGCGTTTACCGCTCCGACGACGCGGGCGACTCGTGGGCGCAGATCACGGACGATCCGCGGCCGGCGGGCCGCATCGGCGGGGGCGATCTTTCGATTCCCAAGGTCGATCCGAAAAATCCCGACATCGTGATCGTGGTCAGCACGGTGACCATGCGGTCGACCGACGGAGGAAAGACGTGGTCGGGTTTCCGCGGCGCGCCGGGCGGCGACGATTACCAGAATCTTTGGATCAATCCCAACAACGGCAATATTATTCTGATTGTCAGCGATCAGGGCGCGATCGTCACGGTGAATGGCGGCGAGAGTTGGAGTTCGTGGTACAACCAGCCGACGGCACAGATCTATCATGCGATCACCGACAACGCGTTCCCCTATCGCGTCTGCGGGGGGCAGCAGGAGAGCGGCTCGGTGTGCATTTCCAGCCGCGGCAATGACGGCGCGATTACATTCCGCGACTGGCATCCGGTGGGGGTGATCGAGTATGGATATGTCGCTCCGGACCCGCTCGATGCTGACGTGGTCTATGGCGGCGGGCGAACGGAAGTTTCCAAATTTCACTGGTCGACCGGCGAAGTGCAGAACGTGACGCCGATTCCGCTGCGCAATTCCAAGTACCGCACCGACCGCACCGAGCCGCTGATGTTTTCTCCGGTGGATCCACACGTGCTCTATTTCGCCAGCAACGTGCTGTTCGTGACGGCGGACGGCGGAAATTCCTGGCAGACGATCAGCCCGGATTTGACTCGCGAAAGTCCGGGCATTCCGGCCAGTGTTGGAGCAATGGCGCCCACGGGTGCGGAGAAGCGACGTGGCGTTATCTATGCGCTGGCGCCGTCGTTTAAGAACCTGAACGATTTGTGGGCGGGCACTGACGATGGCCAGATCTGGATCACGCGTGACGGCGGCAAGAACTGGAGCAACATCACGCCGCCCGAGCTGACTGCCTGGAGCAAGGTCACGCAAATCTCGGCGTCGCATTTTGACAACGAGACTGCCTATGCGTCGGTCAGCCGGTTCCGCATCGACGACGCCCATCCTTATGTCTACCGGACGCATGACAGCGGTAAGACCTGGAAGCTGATTACTACCGGCCTGCCCGACTTCGGTCCCTGCGACACGGTGCGCGAGGATCCCGTTCGCAAGGGCCTGTTGTTTGCCGGAACGGAAAATGCTGTGTGGGTTTCGTTCGACGACGGCGATCACTGGCAGTCGCTGCAATTGAATCTGCCACACACTTCGATGCGCGACCTGTGGATTCACGAGAACGACCTGATCGTGGCCACGCACGGCCGCGCGTTCTGGATTCTCGACGACATCGAACCGCTGCGTCAGGCTACTGCGGCGATGACGAACCGAGTGCACCTGCTTGCTCCGGTGGCCGCCTATCGGGTGCAGCGCGATACCAATACCGACACGCCGCTTCCGCCCGACGAGCCGGCGGCGGCCAATCCGCCGGATGGCGCAGTGATCGATTACTACTTGCCGGCGGCCGCTGGGCTTTGCCCCGGCGGAACGGACGAGGCGTCCGTCGCTGGAGGATCGGTCACGCTCGAAATAATGGACGCGCAAGGCCATCTCATGCGGCGCTTTTCCAATACGGATAAGCCCGATATCTCCGAAGAAGAATTGCAGAAGCAACTGATACCGCGGTACTGGGTGCGACCGCCACGGCAACTTTCAACCGCCGCGGGAATGCATCGATTCGTCTGGGGATTGCACGCTACCCCGCCGGCTGCGGTGCACCACGACTATCCGATCGCTGCGATTCCGCATAACACGCCGCGCTATCCGTTGGGCCCGACCGTTTTACCTGGAGCGTATACGGTGAAACTCACCGTCGATGGAAAAACTTTCAGCGAACCGCTGATTATCAAGATGGACCCCCGCGTCAAAGTCTCGACCGCAGCCCTCGAGAAGAAGTTTAATGCCGAAACCCGCCTGGCTTCCCTCATGAATGAAACCTCACACGCGATGCAGCAGGGCGGATCGATTCGCGCGCAACTGGACAAGCTGTCGGCGCAGGCAAATTCGACGAAGGACGCCGTCGAAGCGAACCGAAAAAAACTGGACAGTCTTCTCGGCGGTGCGGGGGGATTGTTCGCTCCGCCGACGCCAGAGGTAACTCTTAGCCGCGTCAACGGCAACGCCAGCACGCTGTATCAGGAAGTGTGGAAGGTGGATGCCGAGCCTACGACTTCCCAGGTAGAGGCAATTTCGTCGACCGAACAGGAGAGCGCCGATGTGCTGAAGAAATGGAATGAATTCAAGAGCTCAGATTTGCCCGCGCTCAATCGTCAGCTGCGTGACGCGAAAATTCCTGAGGTCGAAGTGGAAGCGGCTCTGGGGTACGACGAAGCGCAAGGCGACGAGGAATAGCAAACGAGGACATCGGTGCGGAATGGTAGACAATCCTTCGATCGCGCGCATCATCGGTCGGCTGAGCCTTTAGACCATGAGCATTTGGTTATACCTGAGGACCGGAATTAATGTTCGCAACTACAAGTTTGCAAAATCTTGCAGACTATTGAGGTTTAGTTTGCAAGATTTTGCGACATCTTCGGCGGCGCAAAAAAACTTTGTAATTTTCTCGTGACAACTGTTCGGAACTCCGGCAGGCCGGGGTATAATCCTGCGACTTTGGGACTTGGAGTTGACCCGCCTGGAGGACTTTCTTCTTTCCGTGGTGGGTGGATCGACTGGAAGTCCGCGTCCGAAGCCACGTTTCGAATAACCCAAAAAATGCGAGGTCACTACTCTATGAAGGTATTCCGCACCCTCGGAATTGCTCTGCTGGCGTCACTGGCTATTGCCGGTGTTGCGAGCGCCCAGGAACCATTCACGGCAGGAACATGGACAAAAACAACCAACGCTCCGGCCTCCGCCGTTGCACATGCTTTGCTGCTCACCGACGGCTCCGTGCTGGTGAATAGCATGTTCTTCGAAAACCATTCCGATCCCTGGTACCGGCTGGTACCGGACGCAACGGGGAGCTACGTCAACGGCACATGGTCGAATGCCGGTACATTGCCCAGCGGCTATAACCCTCTTTACTTCGGTTCGTCTGTGCTTCCCACCGGCCAAGTCGTGGTCATCGGCGGTGAGTACAACAATGGCAGCGCGGACTGGACCACCAAGGGAGCTGTCTACAACCCTGCCAGCAAGGCCTGGACCAGTCTGACTGCTCCGAGCGGCTGGACCACCGTCGGCGATGCGCAGAGCATCATCCTTCCCAACGGCCACCTGATGCAGGCCAACTGCTGCACCACCCAGGAAGCAATCCTTACGCTCACCGGAACTACCGCCTCGTGGGCCACCACCGGCACCGGCAAATTCGACTGGAACGACGAAGAAGGTTGGACCATGCTGCCCGGCGGCGACATCCTCACGGTTGACGCCTACGTTGGCCAGTCCAAGTGCTGCCTGTTGGGCTACCAGATTTACAGCCCCACCACCGGCGCGTGGACGACTCCGTCGAACAACACGGTTGTGAACCTGGTCGATCCTTCCTCGCTTGAGCTGGGACCGATGCCTCTGCTGCCCAGCGGATTAGTGTTTGCCGCAGGCGCCACCACCAACAATGCCATCTACACTCCCTCGACCGGAACCTGGGCTTCGGCTCCTAAGTTCGGAGGCACGCTCGACATCGCCGACGGACCAGCCGCCGTATTGCCCAGTGGCAACGCCCTGTTCGACACCAGCCCCGGCGTCTTCAACACCGGCAGCAAGTTCTTCGAATGGGACGGCACCACGCTGAACGCGACGTCGGCTCCGCCGAATGCCGGGGTCGACTCTTCCTACGTTGGCGGCTTTGTTGTTCTTCCTACCGGCCAGGTTCTCTTCACGGACTTCTCGTCCGATGTCGAGATCTACACGCCGTCTTCCACCGCCGGCTGCGCCGGCTGCGCTCCTGCGATCAAGCAGGTGGCGGCTACCCTGAAACGCGGTACCAAGAACAACAAAATCGCTGGGACTCAGTTCAACGGTTTGACCCAGGGCGCGTACTACGGGGATGACAACCAGAGCTCGACGAACTTCCCCATCGTTCGCATCACGGATTCCGCGGGCGTGGTCACCTATTGCAATACGCACAACTGGCTGGGCGGCGTTGCGCAGGGCACCACGGTTACGACTGCGGCTTTCGACATTCCGCCCTCTCTTCATGCGGGAGCAGCCACCCTGGTAGTGGTGACCAACGGAATTCCGTCGGCACCCAAGTCAGTAACGCTTCAATAACTGCCGTTCACTGCCACCTCGCAGTGGCTTCGACCAAGTCTTAGTCGGTCTCCGGGCGCTGGATTCGTTCAACGACGAGTCCAGCGCCTGGTTTTTTTGGCGACGAAGATGGGGTGCGGGGTTCGCCTGCGAGTGCACGCAACTGCTGGGCAGGGAACAGTCCTGGCTTTTAGTTTCCTAGAGCCGCTCGACTGCATCCTGTAATTCCGCGGCAATCTTCCGCGGGTCAGAACCGGGCGGGAATTTCATCGGAGCTCCGATTCTCACCACGATCTTGCACGGAGCCGCAAACCTTTTTCCTGCCTGTTTCACTTCGAAGAGTCCGTCGATGCGCATAGGCAGAACCGGAACGCCGAGATTTTCCGCCAGGAGTCCAATGCCGGCTCGAAAGGGGTTCAACTTACCATCTGCCGTGTGCCGCCCTTCGGGAAAGACCAGTACACTGTAGCCGCGATCCACGGCTTCGCCCGCGTAAGCAAAGCTGCGGCGAAAGCCGGCCTCGCGCGGCAGCGGAAACAAATTCAGCAGCGAGACGCCGAGAAGCCATTTCATGTGGTCGTAGACCCCGGCGAAGAATCCGCGGTCGGGCGAAGGCGTGCGCAACGCCTCCAGCGCCTCGCCGCCTGTGGCGGTGGCCAGCCGATGCCGAAACCGAGCGGGCAGCGCCGTCAGAATGAACCCGCCATCGACGTCGCCGATATGATTGGAGACGATCAGCAGCGGTCCTTGCATACCGCGCAAATGTTCGCGCCCTATAATTCGTGGCCAGCCCAATAAAACGATCGCCGGACGCATCAATAAGTAATGCACTGCTATGCGCAACCACGTGACTGGCCAGCGCAACGTCCAATTCGGATAGTGATACACGGCGGCGGGCGCCGCATCGCCGCGCAGCATGCGTTCCAAATCTCCCACAGTGCGAACGGCGCTGAAGCCAGTTTCGCTGAAGTCGCCCTGGTAACGGTCCTCCAGCGCGCTCAGCAATTCCACGCGATCGAGCGAACTCATTCCGAGATCGGCATCGAGGCTGGCGTCTTCGTGTAAGTCGCTTGCGGGCCGGCCAATCACGCGCGCGATCAACTCTGCCAGAGGACTTGCGTTCGCCATGAGCGGTGGTCGATGCAGGACATGCGCCTGCGCCATCTCGCGGATTAAGTTGCGCCGCGGCTTTTGCGTGCTGGTGCGGGGAAAGTCCTCTTCCGGCCACTCCATCCACATTCGCATGCGCTGGTACTCGGCGAGCGATTGATTCGCGCGCTGCACGACTTCTTCCACGCCCGAATTTTTCGGCCCAGGATTTGTCGGCTCAGCATCGCCGCGCAAAATCACCACCGCGCACGGCTCTGCGTTTCCCGCGCGCTCAATACCGACTACCACGCAGTCCTTCACGTCAGGCTGCCTGCGCAGGGCCGCTTCCAGATCGTCGGGATACACGTTCATTCCGGCGGGCGTCACGATCACTTCTTTTTTGCGGCCCTTGAAATAAAGATTTCCAGCCGGGTCGAGTGCGCCAATGTCGCCGGTGCGATACCAACCATCGGCATTCGAGACGCTATTCGCGTTCGTTCCATCCCCGCCCCAGTAGCCCGAAGTCACGCCGCCGCCGCGCACCAGAATCTCGGCATCTTCGGCCAGCTTCACCTCGCGCCCGGGAAGGACCTTTCCGATCGATCCCTTGCCCAGGCGGAAGGGATGATTGACGCTGATCAGCGAAGTGGTTTCGGTCAGGCCATAGCCCTGGATGGCCGCGTAGCCGAGCCGTCCCCAGAATTCTTCGGTCTCGCTGTCGAGCGCGGCGCCGCCCGAAATGAATGCCCAGAACTTCCATCCGAATTGCCGATGAATGGCGCGGAAGGTCCACCAGCGCCGAAGGAAATGTTGTTTTTCCGACGACTTCAACCGTTTACGGAATGCGTCCAGTTCGCTGCGGCTCTCGAGATCGCGCTCGATCTTCTGCCTCAAAGACTGCAATATCCGTGGCACGCTCACCAATACCGACACGCGCTCGCGGCGAATCGTGCGGATCACTTCGGAAGGATTCATCTCCTCCTGAAAAATTACGGTCGCGCCCAGCAGCGGCGGGAGAAACATTCCGAGGAACTGCCCGAACACGTGACTCAGCGGCAAAAGATTTAAAAATCGCAAGGGATGCACCAGCCGTTCATATTTCAGATAACTGCGAATCTCTCGCTCCAGCGGCGCAATGTTGGCGAGCACGTTGCCGTGCGTGATGACCACGCCCTTGGGTTCAGCAGTCGTACCGGAAGTAAACACGATCTGTAGAGTGTCGTCGCGGCCACAAGCGACCGTTGGCGGAGTGACCGGTGTAGAATTCGTTGCCGCTGCAACATTCTCCAAACTCAAAGTCGCGACGGAGAATCCCGCAGTCGAACATTCGTGCAGGTGGCGTCGCGACGCTATCAACAACCTGGCCTCAACGCGCTGAAACACCCGGATCGCAAAGTCAGCCGCAGATGTGTCATCCATTGGCACCACGACCACGCCGCGCAGTGCGCAGCCAAAAAAAACGCCGATCCATTCGGCGCAATTCTCTCCCCAGACCATGACGCGGTCGCCCTTGGCGATGCCACCGGCTTCGAGCTTGCTGGCGCAGCGGCCGGCCATGTCGAGTATCTGGCCGTAGGTAAACGATTCGGTGCGGTAGCCGCGGCGCTGCCGGCAGGCGCGCTCATGGCGATGTGCCCGAAAATGTTCCAGGAAGAATTCTGCTAAGGATTCGGCCATGGTAGAGGCAACAGATTAAGTCTAGTGCAATATAAGTTGGCGAAGCCGCAGACAGGACAGTTTTCAGACTGCTCCTACTTTAGAACTTCGCGCCCCATCCTCCCTTGTCATTTCGAGCAAAGCGAGAAACCTGCTTCCTTGTGGCGCCGGCGAACAGCAGGTTCCTGCTCGCGTTCGCTCGCCGGAATGACAGATGGGATTGAGTCGTAAATGAATAAGAAAGGGAGAATGAGTCGGAATGGATGAAGTTCGGGGGTTCAACAAAGAACTTGTCGCAAGAGCAAAATTGTGCGACATAGATAGAAGGATGCACATCCGCACACTCCGCGCCGTTATCGTCGGTTTGATCGCATATTTGATCGTCGCCTCAGCCGGCACCTTGCGAGCGCAGGAGAAAGCGGCTGCCGCCGCTGTTCGCAGCCTCGAACTGAAATGGACGGAATCCTATAAGGAGCGCAGCATCGACATTCTGTCGTCGCTGCTGGCGGAGGATTTCGTCATTACCATCGAAGACGGCAGCGTTTACAGCAAGGCGGGCTACATCAGCCACAGCGCCGATGCAGGCACCAAGGTGCAAGTGGCGGAGTTGTCAGACCTGAAGGTTCGCGTGCACGGCGACACCGCCATTGTGACCGGCGCCTACCATGAGAAAGGCGAATCCAATGGCAAGCCCTATGAATATCACGATCGCCTCACCGATGTCTGGATGAAATCCGGCGGCAAGTGGCAGGTGGTCGCTTCGCACTACAGCGCTCCAGCGAGGCCGTGACGACTCTCATGCGGGATGGCTCCGGGAACCGCTGGAATCCCGCCCTGCGGCAAGCAAAGGCGGGATTCCCCGTTCAGCGGCCCGGAACGGTTCAGCTAGCCGCCACCGCCTTCCTCAGCTTTTGCTGCACCATTCCGGCGAGTGACAACAGTCCCGTACCGAACAGCACGAAGCTGGACGGCTCAGGGGTCACCCCGGTGTACTCGATGAATTCCTGCGCCCGCATGCCCTGGCTCTGAGTGCCGGGTACCGGGTTGAAGATCTTGAATCCCCAAAACTTGCTTAGCGGCGTCGCCGCAGCCAAGGCCAGGTACTGCGATTCCAGCCCTGCGGCGCCGCTGGTCCCGAAGTAGGGATTATTCCTGGCGTTGAGGGAGAAAAATCCCCAGATGGCGAAATTTCCCTCGTTCGGGTCGATCGTGCCGTTCATAATCCCCTTGAATATCAACGCCGTAGCTTTGTAGTCGTTCATTATAGTGGGGGAATTGCCGAACAAGCCTCCGCCCAGCGGCAAATCCTCGGAGGGGTTGGCCTTCCAGGTTTCGCCCACGACAATTTCATTGTCGTAGGTGTCGCAAATCATCGCCACCGGAGCGGCGCCGTTAACCGAGATGTAATACGGGTAGGTGTAAACTCCGCCGGCTTGGTTACCACCCACGCTGGTGAGTTGCATGTCGACGGAATTAGCCAGAGCTGTGCCGGCACATAAGCTGAGAGATGCCAGCAACAAGAAAAGCAGCGCGATACGACGCATTGTCGTTCCTCCAGCCGGCCGGTCAGTAGGTACGCTGCCAGCCGGTCATTTTGTAGTTGAGACTATGCGAAATGCCAAACACCTCCTGTGCCCTGGGTCTGAATGCCTTGGGATCGGCATTCCGCAAATCTCCCAGCCTAACTTTGAGGTATGGCCAACTTTCTGTAATCCCCCAAACAAGGTATTCTCCACTGGCCGGGCTCTCGTCCTGAGTTGACGATCCGCCGCACTCTTGACAAATCTCTGACAACTGCGAGCCCAGTCGCTGCTAAGGTGGTCACGCCCGTAAGCTATTACCCCCAGCCGTGATCGAACCCGATGATTTCTAAGGAGAACACCAGCATGCGCGCCATGAAAGCTGCTTATCGATATGTGACCACCGCCGCCCTGATCGGCCTGTTCTGCACGATATCCACGCTGACGCTTGCGCAATCGGATGAACTGCGACGGAACTCTGCCGCCGGAACAGGCAGCATCATTGTGCACAGCAAGTTTGGCGGGCAGATTTTCGGCTTCGATATCGATCAGAACGGCACCGAAGGGGTGCTCAGCGAGGCGAAATCGCAATCCAACGGCAACATCCTCGCCGCCGTGGAAACCTTCGATCAGTCTACTGGAAGGATCCTGAAGGTTGTCGCCGAAACGGAAACTCAGGATGACTTCATCACCGAAGGAGTTGTGGGAACATCATTGGGATTGTTCGAACACGAACATGAAATCAGCTTTCTGCATTTGCAGCGCACCTTTGAGGTGATCGATCCACTGAGCGCCAATAAGGTCACTGGGAAATGGACTCCACCCATCGGGACGCAGCATTTGATAGAAGGAGTCAGCCGCAACCAGGGAACCGTCACCAACGCGTTCTTCGCGTATGACAACAGCAGCAATTTCGTTCCTTATGTTTTTAGCTCCAACGTCGCCGCGAATACGTTTGGCCCGGTCGTCCACATCATGGACTCCTACAACTTTGGCAGCGTGCCGCCTCCAATTGCTTACAACACGGTGACCAATATTGCCGTTCTCGGCGGAGGGGATGGATGTTTCGGGTGTTTTCCGGTGATTGGCCTGGCGAATCTCGCCAAAGGAACATTCGCGGAATTTACCGGTATCGGATTCGGCTTCGTGAATGGCGTCGCGGTCGATTCGGCCGACAACATCGCGTGCACTACCACAGAAGACGATGCCAGCATCGAAATCTACGATCTGGCGACGCAAACGGGATTTACCGTGGTCCTGCCCAACACGGGCGAACAGCAAATCTTCAGCGGCGCCGACGTCGAGTTCGATGCCATTCACAAATTATTTCTGGTGGCCCAGCCGGTCTCCAGTTCGGCCCCTTCCGGCAGCACGATTTATGTGTACGACACCAAAGGAGTCTTGCAGGAAACGCTGAACGGATTCAGTTTCTCCAACGCCGGCAATGTCATCGGCGCCCACATCGCCTTGAATCCCAGCAAGCGGACCGGCTTCGTCGATGGCCCATCGGCGAGCGTGAGCGAGATTCAGGGATTCTCTTACTGATATGTCTATGTCGCTCTAAATTATGTCCGAAACGGTTTTGGGAAGGGCGCGGATCCACCCGTGCCCCGATACAAACCTTTCGATCGCGGCGCGGATAAATCGGCGCTCTTTCAACGTTATTTATCGCCGTCATTTATCGCCCCAGGCTTTCCAACTATCCACCAAGCTCTAACTGCCGGGCCGCGACACGGGTTGGACTTTGCCGGCGTCGGGGACGCGCTCGCCGATGCTGCGGGCGACGCGTTCGCCTTCATTGAGACCGCTGAACAGGCGGGCGGTTTCGCCGGTTTGCTCGGCCACCGCAACCTGCGCGAACTTGATGGTATCGTTGGCCGTGACGACCGCCACGAAGGTCTGGCTTCCACGAATGACCAGCGCGTCGGACGGCACTTCGATGTAACTTGGCGTGTTCACCTTCAACTCCACCTGCACGAAACTGCCGGCAAGAATTCGGTTGTGGGGATTGTCTATGTCAATTTCGACGAGCAAAGTGCGGGTCTTGGGATCGATAGCGCCACTGGTGCGTGTGACGCGCGCCGCCAGTTTCAAAGTCGGATTCGCCTGATCGAAAATTGTGACTTCGTCGCCATCGCGCACGAAGGAAGCATGAGACTGATCGACGTACACGTAGATACGAAGCCGCGAAGTTTCGGAGAGTTCAACCACGGGAAGCGCGCTGGTTTGTGAAGTAGCAGCATTCTGGATCAGCGCTCCGGGATCGGAATAGCGCGCGGTGATGGTTCCGGTGAAAGGAGCGCGCAGTTGCTCATACGACTTCAGGGTGCCGATCTGCTCCAGGTTCGCCTTGGAAACGGCGGCGTCGGCCTCGGCCTGGTCGGCGTCCTGCTGGGAGATCATTTGTTTCTTTACGAGCGTGGCGGCGCGGTTGGCGATGAGTTCCTTATTATGCGCATCGGCGACAGTGGCCTGATATTGCTTATCGGTTTCGGGCGATTCGATGACGGCTATGATCTGATCGGCGCGGACGAAATCGCCCTTGTCGACGCTGAGGCTGCGCATGTAACCGCTGACTTTCGCATAGAGAACTGCGGTCTGATAAGGATGCACTTCGCCGATGAGGCGGAGGGTGTTGGAACCCGCAACGCGGCGCGCGACGGCGACTTCGACGGTCGGCCCTTTCTGTTCCTCGACCTTGAGTTGCTCGGTGGCTGCCTCGACATGGGTGCGCTGACGGGTGAACAGAAGGTAAGCCATCGCTCCCGCGACCAGAATAATCAGGATGCCGGCGAGATAGAGCCAATGGGATCCGCGGCGTCGGCCGAGCGATTCAGGCATCAGAAACCCTCCGGTTTCGACTGTTCCGGTTTGAACTCTTCGCCTCGCGATTCGGCCGCAAACTTCGCATCCAGCGTGTGGCGCGTGGGAAATTGTTTCCGCAACAATGTGTAGACGACGGGCACGACGAAAAGTGTGACCACGGTTGCCACCAGCAACCCTCCAATTACGGCGCGGCCCAGGGGAGCATTCTGCTCGCCCGCCTCGCCCAGTGCCAGCGCCATGGGAACCATTCCGATAATCATGGCGAGTGCCGTCATCAGGACCGGCCGCAGTCGCGTCATTCCCGCTTCCAGCGCGGCCTCGATAGGCGATGTCCCTTTTTCGACGCGGGCATCGTTGGCATAGCTTACCAGCAGAATGGAGTTCGACGTGGCGATGCCCACCGCCATGATCGATCCCATCAGCGACTCGACGTTAATGGTCGAGCCGGTGATCGCGAGCATCCACAGGATTCCGACCAGTGCACCCGGAACCGCGATCATGATGATGAAAGGATCGATCCAGGACTGGAAGAGCACGACAATCAGCAGATAGACCAGCACAATGGCGAGAATCAAGCCCATGAGCAAGCTGCGGAACGAAGAGTTCATGACCTCGTACTGGCCGTGAACGGTGATGCGCATGCCTAAGGGAAGCTTGCCCAGGCCGTCGATTTTTTTCTGGATGCCAGCGACCACCGAGCCCAGGTCGCGGCCTTGCAGATTGGCGTTGATGTCGATGACGCGCTGCACCGTGTAATGGCTGACTTCGGCCGGAACGGAATCCGGAATAATGTGCGAGACATTGGCCAGCGTTTCATACTGCGGCTGGGGCAGGGGCTGGGTCGATGGCGCGGTCGCAGGTTGCAGCGGAGTCGCCGCTCCGGGCAGGCTGAGAGGAGTGTTCATCAGGCTGTCGACGGAATCGAACTTTTCCGGCGGAATGCGCACGGCTACGATGTAGTTCACGTTATTGGTGGGATTCAGGAAGTACGAGGGCGCAATCAATGCGCTCGACGACAGAGAAATCAGCATGCTGTTAGCGACCGCCTGCTCCGTCAGCCCCAGCTGTGCAGCCTTCTCGCGATCCACGTTAACGCGCAACGCAGGATAGCGGATGGCCTGCTTCACGTGCACGTCCACGGCTCCCGGGACTGTGGCGATTTCATCTTTCAACTGGCGCGCAATCTGGTACGACTGGTCGAGGTTGGGGCCTTCCACCTGAATGTCAACCGGCGACGGCACACCGAAGTTAAGCACCTGGCTTACGATATCGGCGGACTGAAAATAAAAACTGGATCCGGGAAATTCGTGTGGCAACGTCTCGCGGATCCTCTGCATGTAGCCCGCGGTCGGGTGATGCTCGGGCTTGAGGGCGATCAGGACCTCGGCATCCATATCGCCGACGTTGTCGGTAGGCACGAAGGCGAGATTGTAAGACGTGGGCAGGCCTTCCATGTCGTTGATGGTATCGAGTTCATTGGGCGGGATGATCTCGCGGATGCGGGCCTCGACCTGCATGAGCATCTGCTCGGTGTCTTCGAGGCGCGTGCCAACGGGGGCGCGGACGTGTAGCTTCATCAACCCCGCGTCCACGCTGGGAAAGAAATCGGTGCCGATGATGAACGGCAGCACGGCGCTGACCGCAAACATCAGCCCAAACACGCACAGCGTAAATACGCGGTGATGCAAGACCAGGTGCAAGATGTGACCATAGCCGGTGCGCAGGCGCTCAAAGGCATGCTCGCGCTTGCGGTTCAGGCGGCCGATGAATCCCGGATTCTCTTCTTTCGCTTCATCCGCTTCGCGGTGGCCTTCGAACAGAATTCGCGAGAGGGTCGGCACCAGAGTTCGAGAGAGGACGTAGGACGACAGCATGGCCAGCACGACCGCCAAGGCCATCGGTGTGAAAAGGTACTTGGCCGCGCCGGAAAGCAGGACAACCGGAAAGAACACGATACAAATGGCCAACGTGGCCACGATCGCGGGTACGGCAATCTGGCTGGCGCCATCGAGAATCGCCACGGTGATCGCCTTGCCCATGTCGAAATTGCGGTTGATGTTTTCGATTTCGACGGTAGCGTCATCGACCAGCATACCGATGGCGAGGGCCAACCCGCCAAGCGTCATAATGTTAATGGTGTCGCCGCTCAGGTTCAGGCCGATAATGGCGGTGAAGATGGCTAGCGGGATCGAGGTACAGACGACAATCACGCTGCGCCAGCTGCCCAGAAATGCCAGAATCATAAGCGAGACCAGGATGGAAGAAAGCATGGCTTCGCGGATGACACCGGCGATGGCGGCGCGCACAAACACGGACTGATCGAAGTCGACCTTTAAGTCCATGCCCTGCGGCGCCGAAGCCTTGATGACCGGCATGGTATCGCGTGCGGCTTCCACCACGGCCAGAGTCGAGGCGTCGGAGTGCTTGAGGATGGCGAGATAAGTGGCGCGCTTGCCGTTGACATGCACAATGCAGCGCTGTTCGGCGAAGCTATCGGCAACATGAGCGATGTCGCCAAGCAAGACCGTTGCCGATCCTACGACTTTGATCGGGATGCGACTGAACTGCGCCACCGTATCGGGGCTGGAGTTAAGCTGCACGCTGTAGTCGGTACTGCCGATTCTGGCATCGCCGGCGGGCAGAATGACGTTCGAATTTTGCAGCGCGCTGACCACATCGCCCGCCGACAGACCCTTGGCGGCGAGTGCCTGCGGGTTGATGTCGATGATGACCTGGCGTTCTTTGCCGCCAAAGGGTGCGGGCGTGGAGAGGCCGGGAATCGTGAACAGGCGCACTCGAATGAAGTTGAGACTGTAGTCGTAGAGCTGCTGTTCGGGAAGGGTCTGGCTCGAAATGGTCAGCTGCGCCACAGGTACGTTCGTGGCGTTGAACTGGATGACGTTGGGCGGCGTGATCCCCGGTGGCGCGATGCGCAGAATGGTGCTCGACACCGACGATATCTGGGCGATGGCCGCGCCAATGTCGGTTCCGGGCTGGAAGTAGACACGGAGCAATCCGATACCCGGGATTGACTGGGATTCAATGCGCGAGATTCCGTTGACTGTCGTAGAAAACGCACGCTCGCTAATGAGCACGACCCTGCGCTCCATGTCCTGCGCCGAAAGGCCCGGATAGTTCCACACTACCGCGACGACGGGGATGTCGATGACCGGAAAGATATCGACGGTCATCCGCGTCACCGACAAAATGCCGAGGATCAGGATCAGCAGGCAAGAAACGGCGATAGTGTAGGGGCGCCGCAGCGCCAGTCGCACCAGCCACATAAATTAGACCGAGACCTAACTGGAACCGGTAGCAGGCTTCCTCATTTCGCCTGATCCTGGATTCCCATGCATGCAAGGCGTTGTAGAAAAATATACACGCAGCTGGGAAGCTTTTAGCGTAGAAGCGTCAACGGGTAATCTGTTTCTGTTCTTAGATCGCTGAGAGGCCACACGGGGCGGGCCTGAAGACACGTTCTTTCAATGCGGGGGAATCGCTTCAGTCAGCGCTTTCCAGGTCCGCGTTTGGTTGCCGCGGACCGGGTGTCGTCGAGGACTTGTAGTAGATGCGCACGCATGGCGTTTCGCGACTTTTCGGGGTCACGGTGCTCGACCGCCTCCAGAATCTGCTTGTGATGGACTTGGCCGCGCTCGGCCCCGCCGGGAACGTCAAAAATGCGAAGTCGCTGCTCGCGCAGGAGCGCCACAATGGAATCGAGCAGAGAAAGAATGAGTGGGTTGGCTGCGCCCTCGGCCAGGGCCAGATGAAAATCCAGGTCCGCTTCGATGTAGGTCTCGGGGTCCCGCCCGGCACGATCCATGATGGCGACTGCTTCTCGCATCGTGGCCAATTCCGGTTCCTGGATGCGAAGGGCGGCGAGCATCGCAATTTCCGGCTCAAGGATCACGCGCACCTCGGCAAGATGAGTTGAGCCTTCGGGCTGGCCGATCTTCGCCACCAGATCGAGTGATTGGCGCACGGCCTGGTTGGTGCCGTCGGTAATGAACGTGCCGCGCCCCGAATAGGCTTCGACGAGTCCTTTTTCGCGCAACGCCTTGACTGCCTCGCGGACGGCGGTGCGGCTCACGCCGAAGCGCTGGGCCAATTCGCGCTCGGCCGGAAGCTGATCTCCGGCTTTGAGAGCGCCTTTGACAATGGACTCTTCAATTTGCTGAACGATTTGCTCGTAAAGTCGGGAAGTACGAACCAGCCGATACACAGCCCCGCCCCCCAGACACAAATAACGCCCAGCCGACCCAGGCTGCTGGCGATGGTCCAGCCATTATACCACATATTCAAAGGAAATAGGCGAACTACTGGGAAAGACCAATGGTCTTCTTGGCTTTAGGTCTGGTGGTATGACCACAATCCGCAGCGGAGCAAAGCCAGTGGTCTCCAAGCGTCAATCAAGTTAGTTCTAGGGACTTTTCCTGCAATAACTCTATGCGGGCGTTATGATGATTTCCGGCGCTAAGTCTACGTCCAATGCCTGAAAGAATTGCCCTTATTACCGGAGCCCATGGTGGCTTGGGGACTCATGTCACCAAGGCCTTCCTGAACGCCGATTTTGCCGTGACCGGGGTATCGCCCAACATCCGGCAATCCGACTTCGACCATCCCCGCTTCACCGCGCTCGCGGCTTCGCTGGATGGTCTCGAAGCGGCAAAAAAGGTCGCGGACGCCGTTATCGTCCGCTTCGGAAAAATCGACGTGCTGGCGCACCTGGTGGGCGGTTTTGCGGGAGGGCAGACTGTTGCCGATACCGACGACGGGACGTTTCAGCGCATGTTTGAAATGAATCTGAACAGCGCATTCCACATGTTGCGGGCGGTAATCCCTCATATGCGCAAGGCCGGAGGCGGCCGCATCATCGCCATCGGCAGCCGGGCTGCCGAGGCTCCTGGTGCGGGGGTTGGCGCTTACAGCGCGTCGAAGGCGGCGCTGGTGTCGCTAATACGCACCGTCGCTTTCGAAAATAAAGACGCCGGCATCACCGCCAACGTTATCCTTCCTGGCACGATGAATACTCCGGCCAATCGCAAAGACATGCCCGGCGCCGACACATCACAGTGGGTGCAACCGGCATCGGTCGCCAGCCTGATCCTGTGGCTCGCAGGAGACACTGGAAAAGACGTAACCGGGGCGGCCATCCCAGTGTATGGCCGAGGGCTATAACCGGAACCATGTATCCCTTTCGTAACCTCCCCGATTGCACAATTTTTGTTGCACGTTAACATTAGTGAAATATCTTCCATGTAACCTGTTCTCAGGGGTTCCTGGAGGCTGCCAATGGGGTTAGCTCGCATCGCGAAGTCTTTGCCGCTGCAAGTGGCTGCGATCTGTTATCGCAAGCGGGGCACGGCGATCGAGTTCCTCCTGGTTAATACCAACGGCGGCAATAAGTGGACATTCCCTAAAGGGTCGACGGAAGCGCGGCTGTCACACAGCCAGGCCGCGGAGCGCGAAGCCGCCGAAGAAGCTGGCGCTCTGGGCACGATCGAACCGCGGCACTTTCATCTTTACCTGCACTCCAAAGGCGTGTTCTGGCAAGCCGGCGGCGTACAGGAATTTGTGGTCAAGGCGTTTTTGATGGAGGTCCATCAGATGCGGCGGCCGGATGAAGGCAATCGAAAGCCCACCTGGTTCAGTGCACAAGAGGCCAAGCGCCGTCTCGCCAAAGGCCGCGAAGTGAAATATACCCACGAACTCGAAGCGGTGATTGACCGCGCCCTCGAACGCATCCAGTACCACAGCGAACTCTGGGGAGACTATCGCGGAGCGCGCAACGGCCGTCCCACCACACAACCCAAGGATCCGATCGCGAATGTAGTGTGGCCGTAGATCCTTTAATTTTCAGCGCGCGTATAATCAATGCATGGAAGCTGGTGAACTGCTCAAACACGCGCTGACTCTCTCCGACAAAGACCGCGCAGAATTAGCGTCCAGCCTAATAGACAGCCTTGACCCCACCGTTGATCCTGATTATGAACTGGCATGGCAGGAAGAGATCGCCCGACGCCTCGAAGAGGTCGAGAGTGGAAGGGCTAAGACCATTCCGTGGGACGAGGTTAGATGCAAGGGCAGAGTTCTCTTGAATGGCAGCTAGGCCAGTTCGCTTCCATCCAGCCGCCGATCGAGAGTATCTATCGTCACTTGCCTGGTATAGCGAACGAAGTCCCACAGCGGCATTGATTGAAAGTGAATTTCAGCGTGCGATCTCGGCTATCGCGGAAGCGCCGGGGCGTTGGCCATCCTATCTCGCCCGCTGCCGCCGATTTGTTCTTCATCCCCAAAGGAATAGTCACTTTTTTGGCTGTTATCTTTTTGGCATGCAAAAACAGAGACCGTTGCCGTCTGGATCGGTCACCGCAAACTCGCGCAGTCCCCACGTCTGATCCACTGGCGCGGTGTGAATTGGAGACTCAGGGCGTTGCGTCGTACACAGACCGCGGCTGCGAAAGGTCAAGTAACGCTCGTCGACGTCGTCCACAAACACACGATTGACAGAGCCGAAGGCACCATCTCCTGAATGACGGGAAAGCTGTAGTTCAGCCTCGTCACGAACTAGATCGATTACTCCGTTGGCCATCTCGCGGTCGCCCTGCCCAGGCCATTTGCGCTCGAAGTCGAGAACTTCGGTGTAGAAATGTAATGATCGTTGCAAATCGCTAGACCTGATCACAGGCACAATCTTCATGACATTCTCCCCGATAGCGGGCCGATAGAATACGCCCCTGCGATACGAGATTATCTCCGAAACGTCAGAAGGGCTGACGCAAAATCGCGATTACATCCAAGGCCATCTTGTTCTATCCCCTGTTACGATAATTCCAGTCGTAATTCAGGAATATGATTCAGCTCTCCGGCGCCGGGAAACGCTTCGGCCACAAACTGCTCTTCGAAAACGCGGACTGGCTCATCACGCCCCGCGACCGCATCGGCCTGGTCGGCGGCAACGGCACCGGCAAGTCGACGCTGATGAAAGTGCTCGCCGGGATGGACACATTCGACTACGGCGGCCTCGTCGTCGCGAAAGGCACATCCGCCGGATATCTTCCGCAGGATGGCCTCACGCTCTCCGGGCGCAGCGTTTTCGACGAGTGCATGTCGGTGTTTGACGATTTGCGGGCGATGGAGAAAGAACTCGAAAGTCTGACCCACAGCATGGCCGAACTCGACCACACCAGCGCCGAATATGATGCCGTGGCCGAGCGCTATCACCGAGTGGAACACGAGTTCCGCACCCGCGACGGCTATTCCATCGAATCCGAAGTCGGCCGAGTGTTGATGGGCCTCGGCTTCACCAAAGAAGACTGGCCGCGCCTGACCGACGAATTTTCCGGCGGCTGGCAGATGCGCCTCGCCCTGGCCAAGCTTCTGTTGCAGCAGCCAAAAATGCTGTTGCTCGACGAGCCGACGAACCATCTCGATCTCGAAGCGCGCAACTGGCTGGAAGAATATTTGCAGAATTATCCGCATGCTTTTGTGTTGATCTCGCATGACCGTTATTTTCTGGATGTCACGGTCGACAAGATTGCCGAAATCTGGAACAAGCGTTTCTGGTTCTATACGGGCAACTACGACAAGTTTCTGACCCAGAAGACGCAGCGCAACGAGCAACTGCTGGCTGCCTACAAGAACCAGCGCGACCGCATCGAGCAGTTGGAAATGTTCATCAACCGATTTCGCTACCAGGCGACTAAGGCGAAGCAGGTGCAGAGCAGAATTAAAGAACTGGAAAAGATCGAGCGCATCGAGATTCCGCCGGAAGAGAAGACAATCCATTTTTCGTTCCCGCAGCCGAAGCCAAGCGGACGCATCGTGGCCGAATTCGAGGACGTGGCCAAGATCTATCCGGGCAGGACTAATCCTAGTATGACGCGTGAGGGAAAAGTCGGCATCGATAAAGAAGTGTTCCGCAACGTCAGCTTCATGATCGAGCGCGGGGATCGGATCGCGCTGGTGGGAGTGAACGGCGCGGGCAAATCGACGCTGATCAAACTCCTCGCCGGAACCGAGCAGGTCACACAGGGTGATTATCGTCTCGGCCACAACGTGGACGCCGACTACTTCGCGCAGGATCAATATAAAGAACTCGATCCCGACGCCCGGATTCTCGACGATCTCGGCGATGCGTCGCCGGGTTCGGGCGAGACCGAATTGCGTAGCTTGCTCGGTTGTTTCCTGTTCTCCGACGAAGACGTGTTCAAGAAGATCGGGGTGCTCTCGGGCGGCGAGCGCGGGCGCTACGCGCTGCTCCGGCTGCTGTTGCATCCGGCGAACTTCTTGCTACTGGACGAACCTACAAACCACCTCGATCTGCGCGCCAAAGACGTCCTGCTCAACGCGCTGATGAAATATACCGGCACGGTCGTCTTCGTCTCGCACGACCGCTACTTCATCGATAAGCTGGCTACGCGCGTTTTCGAAGTCGGCGACGGCAGAGTCGAAGTCTTCCCCGGCAACTACGAAGATTATCTGTGGCGCAAGCAGGGCGGCCAGCACGTCGCGCCCACGCTGGATGATGTGCCGGGGGCGAAGAACGCGAAAAACGCGGCGGGTGGCAAAGCAGCAGCGGGTGCCCCAGTTCTCGCTTCAGTTGCGAGAAGTGGGACAGGTCTGGCCACGTCCGATCAGCCGACTAACGGAGATCGAGCCTCAGAAAACAAAAGACGCCTGAATCCCATCAAGCGCAAGCAAATGGAAGATCGCGTCCATGAATTGGAACAGGATATAAGCCGCGCGGAAGCCGCCATATCGAATCTGGAAACGGCGCTGCAGAATTTCGTCAGCGCCGAGGAAAGCCAGCGCCAGGCGCAGGAACTGGATCTGCACAAAACTAATCATGCCGCGTTGATGAAAGAGTGGGAGGAATATTCTGAGGAGTTATCGAGCTCCAGCAATGACAAAGCTTAGGGGTGGGCGAAGATTTGGTGGGGTTCAGTTCTCCAATGTTTTTTTTTGCGTTCCTCTGCGGTAAAAGGTCCTTCCGCCGCCACCCTCCGCAGGCGTACAACATCTTCCGTAATCTCTCACCTTCGCTTACGCCTGTGCGATATTCAGGTTGGCCAAGTGGCCAGCAACTGGCGGGGCCACAAATTTCAAGACCAACCGCATATGCAGGTGTCCGGAGCCGCAGAGCGGGCGCTGCGCGGGAATCCAAGGAAGGTCGCAATGCTTCAGTCGTCGGAGAACTCGTTCAACCCCAAGGCCGGCACGCCGGCGCCCAACCCCAACGCTTTCAACCCAGTCAAAACCGTTACCGCCCCGATCGATCAGGCTACTATTGGCCGCACGCTGGTCATCAAGGGTGAGATCAGCGGCTCCGAAGCTCTTTATATTGATGGCCGCATCGAAGGCAAAATTATTATGCCCGAGAGCCGCGTCACCATCGGCCGCAACGGCAAGGTCGATGCCAGCATCCAGGCCCGCGAAGTCGTGGTCATGGGCAAAGTTACCGGCAACATCGAGTGCAGCGATCGTGTAGACATTCGCAGTGAAGGTTCGGTCAGCGGAGACATTTCGACGGTCCGCATCAGTGTGGAAGATGGCGCCGCGTTAAAGGGTGGAATTCAGGTGCGCAGCGAAGGCAAGCAGAACCAGAATCAGTCAAAGCCGGTTGAGGCTCCCAAGGCTCTGGCTGCGACGGCCAGCGCGTAGTTGGCGCGTTGTCGCGACGACTATCGAGTAGGGAATAAAGGGCACGCTCGTGCGTGTCCTTTTTGTTTTGTCTCCGGGGCTAAAGCCCGCAGCATTTCGGATAGCTTACGCGGCCCTAAAGGGCCGCTCTTCCACGTCTCGCTGCCACGTCTTGCTGCCACTTTCCACGTCTTCCTGCCGTTACTTCTTCTCCGCGGGGCGCAGGTCAAGAGCGGCTGAATTCATGCAGTAGCGCAACCCGGTGGGCGCTGGACCATCTTCAAACACATGACCCAGATGCGCATCGCACTTGGCGCAGCGAACTTCGGTGCGCACCATGCCGTATTTCGTGTCGCGATGCTCGACCACGCCGCCGCCCTCGGCGGGCTTGGTGAAACTCGGCCAACCTGTCCCGGAATTGAACTTGGTCTGCGAATCAAACAGTGGTGATCCGCAGCACACGCAGTGATACATCCCCGGCTCTTTCGTGTTCCAGTACTTGCCGGTGAATGCACACTCCGTGCCGGCTTCGCGCGTGACATGATACTGCTCGTCGGTGAGCTGCTTCTTCCACTCGGCTTCGGTCTTTGCAACTTTTTCAGCAATCTTTTCAGCCATGAATCAACCTCGTTTCAATGATTATTTTAACGATCATTAGATGTTTTAGGTCTCCAAATGTGACAAGGATCCGCAATCACTTCTCCACGTCGCCGCCGATCTTGCGATATTTTCCCCGAGAGAACAGCAGCGGGCCGCCCTCGCGCACCACGACATCCTCGACCTCCGCGATAAAAATCGTATGGTCGCCCGCCACTTCCGCCGAGTGCAGCCTGCACTCGAGATAGGCCAGCGATCCGTCGAGCATGGGAGTTCCATGAACAGTCCGCTCGAAACGCGCGGCAGCCTCAGCCTCGGCGTTCTCGTGAGTACGATCGATGCGGGCGTAATATTCCGAAATTGCCCGCTGATCTTCGCAGAGAATGTTGACTCCGAAGCGTTTCTTGGCGTGCAGATGCGCGTGAGTGCGGGTGCTATGATCCACGCAAACCAGCACCAGCGGCGGATCGAGCGACACCGATGCGAAGGCGTTGGCCGTCATGCCGTGGACCTCACCTTCGAGATCGACCGTGATGATGGTCACGCCAGTGGCGAAGCACCCCATCGCCCGTCGGAATTCGGATGGATTCAGGCCCATTGATGTCGCCGCCGGTCTCGCAACCGCCTACATTACCATGCCCTACCGTTGTATGATTCGATTCAGCTGTGACTCCGACCGCCATCACGTCCGGAGAGGTGCTATCCACTCTCCAGCGCAGCGAGCCCATCTCGCGCGAAGCCGCGCTGCGCCTGATCCGCTGCGCCGACGACGATCTTCCTGCGCTCCTCGCGGCCGCCTGCGCCGCAAGAGATCGTTTCAAGCCCGGCGTTATTACCTACTCGCGCAAGGTCTTCCTGCCGTTGACTAATCTCTGCCGCGACTATTGCGGATACTGCACCTTTCGCCGCGATCCCGGCGATCCCGGCGCGCACACGATGACTCCCGATGAAGTGCTCTCAGTCGCCCGCGCCGGCGAAAAACTGGGATGCACCGAGGCTCTCTTTAGTCTAGGCGACAAGCCCGAACTGCTCTTCCTGGAGATGCGCGAAACGCTGCGCCGTCTCGGCTACAAGTCCACCTTGCACTATCTCGAAGCCATGTGCGAACTGGTGCTGCGCGAGACCAGCCTGCTGCCGCATCCCAATCCCGGTCTGCTCAGCGCTGAATGGATCGGGCGGTTGGCTGCTGTTTCCCCCAGCATGGGCCTCATGCTCGAAACTACGAATGCCGCTTTGCTCGCTCCAGGCGCCGCTCACGATAACGCTCCGGACAAAGTTCCGGCCAAGCGTGTGCGCACGATTGAGGAAGCGGGTAAGCAGAACGTCCCGTTCACGACCGGATTGCTGATTGGCATTGGCGAATCGCTCGAAGATCGCGTGGACACGCTGCTCGCCATCCGCGATTTGCATGAGCGCTACGGCCACATCCAGGAAGTAATCGTACAGAATTTTCGCGTTAAGCCAGCAATTCCTATGGCCAACTGGCCCGAGCCCACGCGCGGCGAAATGCTGCGCGCCGTGGCGGTAGCTCGCTTGTTACTACCCAACATGAATATTCAGGCTCCCCCCAATCTCTCTGCGCCTTACTATGACTATGAAGATCTGATCGACGCCGGCATCAACGATTGGGGAGGAATTTCGCCTCTGACTCCTGACTTCATCAATCCGGAAAAGCCCTGGCCGCACCTGGAACAGTTGCGCCTGCGCACCGAGGCCAAGCGATTGGCCTTGCGGCAACGGCTGCCCGTGTACCCGGAATTTATTTCTTCCGTATCGCCTCGGGAAGGCAGATTGTCTGAAAAATTACTCGCCGCCGCCGACCGCGATGGTCTCGCGAAAGCAGTAAAGAGGGCGGCATGATTTGCGTTCTGAGCGGAGGCACGGGCGGGGCGAAGTTCGTCGACGGCCTCCGCCAGGTGATGCCTGCCGAAGAGATCACGCTTATCGTCAATACCGGTGACGATTTGCTGTGGTGGGGACTCTACGTATCGCCCGACATCGACTCGATTACCTATGTACTCTCCGGCATGCTCAGCCGCGAGCGCGGATGGGGCGTGAAGGGCGATACTTTTCTCTGCCTGCAAGCCATGGGACAACTCGGCGAGCCGACCTGGTTCCACACCGGCGATCGCGATCTCGCCATGCACCTGCTGCGCTCGCGCCTGCTGGCGGAAGGCAAGACGCTTTCTGACGCCACGACGGTAATTTCTGAAAAACTTGGCGTCAAAGCGCGCGTTCTGCCCATGAGCGATTCGCGAGTTGAGACACGAGTCGACACGCCGGCAGGCGAGTTGAGTTTTGAAGAATATTTTGTGCAGCGCTGGTATCAGGATCCGGTGAATTCCGTGCGCTTTGCTGGAGCGTCTGATGCAGAGCCCGCGCCCGGCGTGATCGAGGCCATAACATCCGCCGACGCCGTTTTGATCGCGCCCAGTAATCCCATCACCAGCATCGGTCCGATTCTCGCTGTACCGGGCATTCGCGAGGCCCTGGTAAGCGCGACCGGAAAAATCGCCGCGGTCAGCCCGATCGTGGGCAATGCTCCGGTCGCGGGTCCAGCGGGAATTTTGATGGCTGCGCAGGGACTGCCCTGCTCGATCGCCGGCGTTGCTCAGGCCTATGAAGATTTCCTGGACGTTCTGATCTGCGACACGCGCGACGCGCGCGCTGCGGAACCGTTGCGCAAGAACGGCCTGCGTGTGCAGTGTACGCAAACCATCATGCGCAGCGCCGAAGATAAAGCGGGGCTGGTCCGCGCGGCGCTGGCATGTGTTGCCACCGCTCCGAGGCATGAGGTTCGGCTGCACGGCGCCGCCTTGCGACGTTTGGATCCCCAGCCGTGATTCTCGTTCCGGTGAAGAGTCTGTCGGCTGCGAAGCAGCGTCTGGCAACCGCCCTCGATCAACCCGCCCGCACCGCGCTTGCGCAAGCCATGCTCCTTGACGTGCTTACCACGTTGCACGGCTGCAAGCATCGCCCGCCGGTCGCCATCGTATCCAGCGATCCTTATGCCGCTGAACTCGCCAGCGAATATGAATTTGAAATTATCCCCGACCAGCTCAATCCGGGAGAGACCGGCGCAATAGAAATGGCCACACAGATCTGCGTGGAGCGCGGCGTCGAGAGCACGCTGGTGATTCCCGCCGATATTCCTCTGATGCAAGCATGGGAGCTCCACGAAATTCTGAAACAGTCGCCGACCGAAGGCAGTGTGCTGGTCCCCGCCGCGGACGGACGCGGCACTAACGCCGCCTTCCGGCGGCCGGCGAATCTGTTTCCGCTACGCTTCGGCAACGACAGTTTCAAACCCCATCATGCCGCCGCGCAGTCGACCGGTAGACTTTGCGTGGTGCTGAAGCTGCCGGGTATTGCCGTTGATGTCGACAGTCCGGCAGACCTGCAACAATTGATCTCCCTTCCGGGCGAAACTCATTCTCAGCAACTGGCCCGCCAGTTCGCGTGTGGAGGCGCGGACGCCTCCTCCGCCCCCGCCGCGAAGCGGAGGTAAGTCGCTGATTTGTGGCCCTGCCCAAGAGCAGTCTGGCTTCGCTCGACCGGATAGTCGGGGGCGGCTGTCCCCACATAGGCATTGCTGAAGAACCGGATAATATTGCCTTATGAGCAGATCCGGTGCTGCCGCGAAGCAGATCAGGCTAAAGGAACGAAAGAAGTCCGTTCCCGCCTCATCTGACGAAATCCACCTGATTCCCATCCCTGTAGCCGACGAAATTCGTCCTGGCGATTGCCTCGCCGATAAGCTCCTCGAGCCTCTCCGCGGAAGCCTCCGCCTCAAAGCCGGCGACATCCTTATCGTGAAACACAAAATCGTTTCCAAGGCAGAGGGCCGAATCATCGAGCTATCGACGATTCAACCTTCGGCCGAGTCGATCGCCTGGGCGAAGCAATATGCTCTCGACGCGCGTCTCGTCGAGCTCGCACTGAGCGAGAGCCGCGCCGTGATTCGCCGCAGAAACGGCGTGCTCATCACCGAAACTCGCCACGGTTTTCTTTGTGCTAACAGCGGCGTCGATGTCTCCAATGTCGATGGAGGCACGCACGCGCTGCTGCTTCCCGAAAATCCTGACCGTTCCGCCGCCAATCTCCGCCGCGCGGTAAGGAAGCGCACGGGATTGGCAATCGCGGTCATCATCACGGACAGTTTCGGACGCCCGTGGCGCGAAGGCCTCACCGAATTCGCCATCGGAATCGCTGGTATGAAACCCCTGCGCGACGACCGCGGCCGCCGCGATCCGCATGGCTACAAGCTGAAAGCCAGTGTCGAAGCCGTGGCCGACGAATTAGCGTGCGCCGCCGGACTCGTCTGCGGCAAACTCAATCGCAGGCCGGCCTGCATTGTGCGGGGATTCCGGTATGAGCCGGGCCCCGGCAGCGTTCGCGGAATGCTCCGACCGGCAGCCGGCGATTTATTCCGGTAGACTGTTGCCGTACGAGGTCATTGACATTATGCCCCGCGAACTCGCACTTTCGGAACTGGAAAGTTTCCCCTCTCTTGACTGGTCTGACATCGCCTCGCGCCTGACCAACAACGCGCGCGCCGCACTGGAGAAAATTCTCGAAACACAGAATGGAGGCGATTTATCGCTCGAAGAGTCTTACGCGCTGGCCAACGCGGAAGGCGACGACTTGCTCGGCCTTCTGGTCGCGGCGAATATGCTTCGCGCCGAAATCGTCGGCAACATTGTGACCTACGTCGTGAACCGCAACGTCAATTTTACGAATATCTGTTTCGTGGGATGCAAGTTTTGTGCCTTCAGCCGAGGTCCGCGCGAAGCCGACGCTTATTTCCTCACGCTCGATCAAATGGCGCAGAAAGCGATCGAGGCCTGGCAACTCGGCGCCACTGAAGTGTGCATTCAGGGCGGCCTTCCGCACGACCTGCCCAAGTTTCACTACCGCGATATTCTGCGTGCAATTAAAAACGCGGTCCCGCGCATGCACATTCATGCTTTTTCGCCGATGGAGATTGTCTACGGTATTGAATTGACCGGCATGCCGCTGGCGGATTATCTCTCGATGCTGCGCGATAATGGCCTCGGCACGCTGCCCGGAACGGCTGCGGAAATTCTCGACGACGAGATTCGACATATTCTTTCTGCCAATAAGCTTTCAACCGCGCAATGGGTTGAGGTGATCCGCACCGCGCACCGCTGCGGCATTCGCACCACCTCGACGCTCATGTATGGGCACGCGGAAACTCCCGCCCACTGGGTCCGCCAGATGCGCCTGCTCCGCGAGATTCAATCCGAGACCGGGGGCTTCACCGAATTCGTCCCGCTCGGCTTCATTCATCAGAACACGCTGCTCTTTCATCAGGGACTTGCCCGTACCGGGCCTACGCTCGCCGAGCATCTTAAAGTGCATGCGCTGGCCCGCTTACTGCTCGCGGGCTCGATTAACAATATTCAAGTATCGTGGGTAAAGCTGAACCGCCGCCTGTCGCAACTCTGTCTGCATGCCGGGGCCAACGACTACGGCGGCACCTTGATGGAAGAAAATATTTCCCGCGAAGCCGGAGCCACTGCCGGCCAGTACACCAGCCCTGAGGATTTTCAGTCGCTGATTCTTGAAATGGGCCGCATTCCCGCCGAGCGCAACACGACTTATACCCGCATCCAGATCAAGCTGCCCATGAATGAAAATGAGATCACTGCCGAGGAATCGTGCGAGGCGGAGTTCGCATGAGCGCCAATCCCGCAGGTGTCCGCCCTATCGCAGTGATCGGTGGAACCGGTCCGGCGGGCATGGGACTCGCTCTGCGCTGGGCCCGCGCCGGAGAAACGATCATCATTGGTTCCCGCAACGAAGAACGCGCAGAGCAGGTTGCTGCATCCATTCAACAAAAAGTTGGAGTTGACGCTCACGTTTCCGGCATGGAGAACAGCGCAGCGTGTGCCGCCGCGGACATTCTGATGCTGACCGTGCCTTTCGAAAGCCAGGCCACGCTGCTCAAGCAGCTCAAACCGTCCATAACGGAGGGCAGCATCCTGATCGACGCGACTGTGCCCTTGGCGGCCGGCGTCGGCGGGCGCGCCTCGCGCACTCTCGGAGTCTGGCAAGGATGCGCCGCGCAACAAGCCGCCGAACTCGTGCCCAAAGAAGTGAGCGTCGTGGCCGCCTTCCACAATGTTTCCGCCGAAGTCCTGAACGGCGACGCCCCACTCGATTGCGACGTGATCGTATGCAGCGACGATCCTGACGCCGCGCAGCTCACGCGCGAACTGGCGGCAAAGATTCCTGGCGTCCGCGCCCTTGACGGGGGCAAACTTGAAAACGCCCGCATCGTGGAGCAGATCACCGCGTTACTGATCGGTATGAATATCCGCCACAAAGGCCACGCCGGAATTCGCATCACCGGCCTGCCGAGCTCGGCTTATCGATAGTGGCTGCGAAAAGCACGAACTACCAAGGGCACCCGTCTTGAGCCAGAACAAAAACCTCGACGCCGCCTGGATGTACCACAGCGGCACGAAGCACTCCTACCAGAGCATTCGGATGCATCCGCATTTTCTCGACTGGGAGAATAAGCCGCTTTTGTTCAAGATTTATCCCACGCTCGAAGTGACGCGCCTGCCCCGCGATTTCCGCGATACCGGCGTCCCCGCGCTTACGGCCATCGCAACTCGGAACGTTCCCGCGCAACCGGAAGCTATCCCCGCCGTCGAAACCCTGGCGCAACTTTTGTTCTTTTCCGCCGGAGTCATTCGCAGCAAGAAACATCCGCAAGGCGAGACCTTCTTCCGCGCCGCAGCCTGCACCGGTGCGCTCTACGAGATCGAACTTTATATTGTTTGTACCGATCTGCCGGGCGGCAAGGATTCTCCGGGTCTTGCCGCCGGCGTCTATCACTTCGGCGCCGCCGAATTCGGGTTGCGCCAATTACGCTCTGGTGATTTCCGTCAGGCGCTGGTTGAAGCCACCGGAGGTGACTCATCCGTTGCTCACGCTCCGGTCACGATCGTCTGCACAGGCACTTACTGGCGCAATGCCTGGAAATATCACTCCCGCACGTATCGCCATTTCGGTTGGGATAACGGCACCCTCCTCGCCAACCTTCTTGCGATGTCTGCGGCCATGACGCTTCCGGCAAAAATCGTCGCGGGCTTCGTCGACTCGCAAGTGAATGCCTTGCTCAGCCTCGATACCAAGCGCGAAGTCGCGTTCTCGCTGGTGCCTATCGGCTACACAGATCACGCGCCGACCGCCGCGCCAGTAATCGCGCCACTTGACCTGCCCATCGTTGCCTATTCGCCGGAAGAGGTCGACTATCCGGCGATGCGCAAGATGCACGAAGCCTCGTCGTTCGACTCCGCCGACGAAGTGGCAGCCTGGCGCGAAAACACGCCCGCGCACGAACTTCCCGCGCCCAAAGGAGTCACCACTCCTCTTCAACCACTCGACGATGCCGCCATTCCGCGCGATACCATCGAACAAGTTATCTCGCGCCGTGGATCCACTCGTCAGTTCGCCCGCGATCCCATGACTTTTCCGCAACTCTCCACCACGCTCGACCGCGCCACGCGCGGCATCCCCGCCGACTTCCTCGATCCTGCTGGAAGTCACCTCAGCGATCTTCATTTGAATGATCTCTACTTGATCGTTAACAGCGTGGTCGGGCTGGCTTCCGGAGCCTACGTCTATCACTGGGAGAAAAGAATTCTGGAGTTGCTGAAGCCCGGCGACTTCCGCGACAAGGCCGGATACCTCGGCCTGGAACAACAACTCCCTGCCGACGCGGCCGTTGACGTGTTCTTCCTCGCCGATTTGAAAAAGATTCTCGGCCGCTACGGCAACCGCGGATATCGCGCTGTACAGCTGGAGGCCGGCATCCTGGGCGGTAAGCTCTATCTCGGCGCATACGCGCAACATCTCGGCGCCACCGGCCTGACTTTCTATGACGACGACGTAGTCAGCTTCTTCTCTCCCCACGCCCGCGGGAAGAGCGCAATCTTCCTGGTGGCGCTCGGACGCAGCGCGTTGCGAAAGTAAGCCTGCTACTTCTTACGACGATGCGGAAAATGTTTAGCCTCTATTTAGCTACCCCCGCCGTCATCTCTTCCGATGGCTCGCCGCCGGCCATCTGCTGCGCAATGATCAACTGCCGCGCCTCCACGCGAATTTTCGGCAATTGCACGCTGAACCACCACGCTCCCAGAACCGAGGCGAGTCCGCCGATCGCGACCGTGAGCGGCGCACC
Organism: Candidatus Sulfotelmatobacter sp.; assembly: GCA_036500765.1. Taxonomy (NCBI): domain Bacteria; kingdom Pseudomonadati; phylum Acidobacteriota; class Terriglobia; order Terriglobales; family Candidatus Korobacteraceae; genus Candidatus Sulfotelmatobacter; species Candidatus Sulfotelmatobacter sp. Next base: position 105,395 of record DASYBM010000001.1, on the reverse strand, counting down.
CAGTCGGTCTGACAGCGCGCCGCCAAGCAACGCCCCGATCGGCGCCATGCCCATAAACATCATGGAATACACCGCCATCATTCGTCCGCGCAGCGCGTCGGGTACCATCACTTGAATCAATGTGTTCGACGAAGCCATTTGCAGCATGATGAAATATCCCACCGGCAACAGCAGCACAACCGATAACCAGAATGATGTCGAAAATGAAAACAACATCAGGCTGATGCCGAACCCGGCGCAGCATACGCTGATCCAGGTTCCCAAACCCTTCACGCCGGTCCGCACGGCAAGAGTCAATGCGCCCAGCAGCGCACCCACTCCGGCCGCCCCCATCAGTATGCCCAGTCGCACCGCGCCCAGGTCATGCGACCCTATAAGTGACGCCAATCCCTGACCCCCGCCGTGCAGAATCTTGTCGGCAAAAATCGGCATTAACACGGAATACGGCATTCCCGCGACACTCACCAGCCCCAACAAAATCACCAGCGCGCGAATCGGCGCAGTCCGGTTCACGAATTGAAATCCTTCTTTGATGTGCTCCCAGGGCGGCGCCTTGGACGAGATTCGCGACGGAGCGTGAACGTTCATCATCAACAATCCCGCGATCACGGCGATATAACTCACCGCGTTCGCGAAAAAGCACCAGCCTTCGCCCAATCTCGCTACCAAAATTCCAGCCACTGCCGGCCCTACCACGCGCGCCCCATTGAACATGGAAGAATTCAGAGCGATGGCGTTCATCAAATCGTCCTTGCCCACCATGTCCACCAGGAAGGATTGCCGTCCGGGAATGTCGAAGGCGTTCACCACGCCCAACAGTGCCGCCAGCACGAAAACTTCCGGGACCGTTATTCTGTGCGTTAGCGTGAGCGCCGCCAGCACAAACGCCAGCAGCATCGATGAGACCTGCGTAGCGATCACCACGTGCTTGCGGTTGATGCGGTCGGCCACAATGCCGCCGATCGGCGCAAAGAGAAATACCGGAATCTGGCTGGCGAAACCCACCGCCCCCAGCTCCAATCCTGAGCCGGTCAGCCGGTAGACGAGCCACGACTGGGCCACGGTCTGCATCCAGGTGCCGATCAGGGAAATTAATTGTCCGCTGAAAAAAAGCTGGAAGTTGCGATGCCGAAGGGCGCGTCCAGCTACTTGCCAGCGCGGCGTGCGAGTGTCAACTGCCGTTCCGGCCCTCTCCGATGCATTCTCTGGAATTGGAATGTTCGATTCCGCCACGTTTTCCTTCTTTTAGTATGACTCGCTTTTAGTACGACAAGCTTGGGAATGACCATTTTCGGATTATGACGCGCCCGCCCAAGCACCACTATATCGTGATCGGGACCACCCCCGGACACGCCCAAAAACAGCTTTGCTCGGACTTTTCCACAGCACCTCGGCCCTGGCGGCGGTATCCGCCTTTAGGCCATCCCGCCAAGTCCTAGCCCATGAACGGCTTGGAAAAAGTTCCCAACCAGACCAATTTGGAACTTCTCTTATTGCTCGCGGTGAGCTAAAGTAACGCCTGCACTTTCGGCGATTCGGCAAAGGAGAGTCAGGAAAGGAAGTCACGAAACGAAGTGACGAACTATGACCGCCCCTCCAGTTGGGATTGAACGCCGTGCCGGACAGCGGTTCCCGTATCTGCTTCCGCTTTCGCTTCGCCAGTCCGCCACTTCCATGGAAGGCGTCGGTTTCACGCAGGACCTCAGTTCTCGCGGAGTGTTCTTCTTTACCAATGCCGCGCTTACCGAAGGCTCGGAAATCGAGCTCACGCTGCGCATGCCCTCCGAAATCACGCTCGGCGAAAGTATGCCCGTACGCTGCCGCGGCCATATTCTGCGGATCGTCCGGCCTGCATCGTCGTCCGATGCTGCACACGATTCAACTCAAAGCCCGAAAATCGGAGTCGCCGTCCGTTTCGAGGGATATGAATATCTGCCCGAATCCGAAACCGGCGTCACTTTCCCACGCGTTTCGGCACTGCATCCTCAGGACGACCGTCGCCCTCGCCCTCATGACGCCCGCCCGGTTGCTCATTCCTCCCGCCCTGACCTGGGTTAACGGCTTCCTGCATCCGGTGATTCTTGTTCCGTAAAAACCGGCGGATTCCGGCTTCGGGTCTGAAAACCTTTTTCCCGCTCAACCGCTTTTCAAATTTTCCCATCCTGTCATACAATGTTTCGCAACAGTGACCAGCTACCTCGGTTTCGCTACATTTTGTTTTCCCCCCAAAGATGTGCATCAAGCGGCCGCGATGTTGAAGCATGCGCTGGTAGCGCGTGCCAGGGCGCTGCCTGTTACCTAGGTCACTTGGCGAGGAGCGGGTTCTCTTTTTAACATGCAGACACCGAGAGAAATCAGCGAGAACCGCGCTATGCATGGCATCTCCGTCGCCCTTTTGGGCGAGGACCACGACCGCTTATCCACGTTGCAAAATCGTTTGCAAGCGACGCGCCTCGGCCAGGCGGTGTTCAGCCATGTCGGGTTTCCAGCCGGGCCTACCGACGCCATTCTCCGCCAGATTCAGGATTCGCGAGCCGAAGTTGTCATCATTGACATATCGGCGCACGACGCACAGCGCGCCATCCGCAGCATCGAACTGATTCGCGCAACCACTCAGAAAATCGGCATCTTCGCCAATGGCGAGATGACTCAGCCGGCTACGATCGTCGCCAGCATGCGCGCTGGCGCCGGCGAATATCTGGATCACTCCGCCGGCTCCGAGCCCTTGCTCGAAGCTCTCACCCGTTTCAGTTCCTCGCGGACACGCAGTCTCGGGGGCGAAGGCAAGGCCCGGGTATTTACTTTTTTGAGCGCCAAAGGCGGCTCCGGCTGTACCACCGCCGCCGTCAATACCGCCGTCGCGCTCCAGCAATCGCACGGCGATGTGGTCCTCGTCGACTTTGCTCCCATCGGCCACGCTGCGCTGCATTTGAATCTACGCCCACAATTCGGAGTGCTCGACGCATTGCAAAACCTGCATCGACTCGATGTCTCTTTGCTCGACGGTCTCATGAGCCCCACGAAAGAAGGTTTGCATCTTCTGGCCGGGCCGCAGCAGCCTTATCCCACCGAACCGACGCCTGGCGAACTGGCGCGCCTCTTCGATCTTCTGGTCAATCATTACCGCTTCGTGATCGTCGATGCCTCCAGCCGCCTCGACCCTACCACCCGCCTGCTCTCCGATCTGTCGAATGCCGTGCTGGTCGTCGCGCAAACCGATGTAGTTTCGCTGTGGAGCGCGGGACGCATGCACTCGTTCCTCGAAGAAGGCACTGGCCGCGATCGTCTGCGCCTGGTTTTGAATCGCTACAAGAAGATTCCAGGATTCACTGAAGAGGACGTCGAGCAGGTCACCAACTGCAAGGTGTTGTGGAAAGTCCCTAATGCTTTTCAGGCGGTCTCGCCCTCTATCGATCATGGCACGCCGATCGTGTTGCAGGATGGCCCTGAAATCAGCCGCTCGTACCGCGCGCTGGCCGCGGCCCTGGCCGAAGCGTCCTCCAACTCCGACGGCAACCCCGATCTGGTCTACTCCGCCGAAGGCGTCCGCAAGAAAGCACCCGGCCGCCTGAGCCTCTCGCCTATTCGCGCCGGACAGTAGTCTCAGAAGAATGAAGACGACGACAGTCTTTCTCGGGGGCGGTCGGATTACGAGCGCTCTGATCGCGGGATTACGCCTCGGCGGAGACGACCGGCTGATCCTCGTCTTTGATCGAAATCCTGAAAAGTTGCGTGCACTGCGGCGCGCAGGGCAGGTGGAAACCAGTCACAAGTTGACGTCCGAATTGTTTCGCGACACGGAGATGTTGATCGTGGCGGTGCGTCCGCGATCCGTAGAGCATCTGCTCGATTCGATCGAGAAGAAGATCGAGGCCAGCGGATTGCCAGTCCCGAGACTATGTGTCAGCCTGGCAGCCGGCGTTCCGCTCCATAAATTACGCGGACGACTGGGACCAAAAGCACGCTGGGCGCGAGCCATGCCCAGCCCAGTGTGTCGCGTAGGCCGCGGGTTGACGGCGCTGAGCTTCGATCGCAGCGTTTCGCAGAGAGATCGCAAAAAGGTGCGCGATTTCTTTGCGCGCGTGGGTGCCATTCTCGAAATTCCTGAAAAGCAATTGGACGTCTTCACCGCGACGTTTTCGTCCAGCCACGGCTACCATGCATTGTCGACCTTGGCTGAGGCCGCGCACGCTGCCGGCCTGGATGCTGTGACTGCGCAGATTGCCGCGGCCCACGCCTTGTGCGATGGCATTGCGTATTGGAGGGAAAGCGGAGAGTCGCTTTCCGACTTGCTGCAAGAAGCGGCCACTCCCGGCGGGACTGCCGCAGCGACCGTAGCCGCGATGGATTCATCGGGATACGCAAGGGCTATAAGGAATGGAATTCGAGCGGGCATGCAGCAGGCGCGGCGCAACGCTAGGCGCTGAGAACGACGGAAGGCGGGAGGCCTGCCGTTTAATTACCTTCGTCACCATTGATCTGCAAGCGGGTCTGTCACAATTAAGCGCGCCAGTTGCCGCTTATTAAGCGGCTCACCACCTGCAATGAACGTGCTTACACCCAATACGACTCGACGCAGCACCCGCCTGCGCGTGGAAATTCCAACCTGTATAACCAGCCTCGACCGGCGGCGACCCTTTACCGAGAACTGCGTAATTCTGGTCGTAAGTGCGCAAGGCTGCGGCTTTCGAAGTTCACGCGCCCTTCAGGTCGAGACGCCCGTTCTGCTGAGCGATCTGCCTGGCGGAAGAAGCGTAACGGCGCGCGTGGCGAACTGTCTGCCGCTCGGAAGTGATGGAAAATATTTCCTGATTGGCGCTTCTCTGTACACTCACGGAAATGTCTGGGGAATTGCCGATGCTCCGGAAGATTGGAGCGTCGCCGCGCAGAACGATCCCGTGCCGCAGCCCGCACACACCATGCCAGTAAGCGCTCCGAAGCTGATGGTGAACAAGAAATCATGGCCGTACAATCTTTTTGCTGATGGCGCCGAAGTGCACCCTGGCCGCAAGTGAGAAAGTGCTCGACCGCAATTCCAACAGCGCAAACCACACCCAAAACAGCTCGGTCTTGTTCTTTCGTAACTTCGCTAAACTTCCCAACCGCTGCCATACTCTCGCTAAGAACCTTGTCGTGAGAATCATGTCCTAAGAATCATGTCCTAAGAATCATGTCTGAAGAGCTCCATTCAACGACGCCCGCAGTGTCGGACCCCAAGGTGCCGGATCCCGGAATGTCTGACCCCATCGTGCCCGAGCAACTTGCGTTCGACCAACTTCTGTTCGGGCAAATAGCGTCCGAACCGGTCGTTTTCGGCGCGATGCCGCCGGATCACGCTGTGCCCGAGCTGCTGATTTCGGAGGCTGCGTCGCAGCCGCTCGTTTCTGACCAAGGCGACTCCCACAAGGCCGTGTCAGAGCCGGTCGCGTCCGAACCAGTCGTTCCCGAGCAAGCTGCTCCCGAGCAATTTCCGCCTAACGAAGTCGTCTCTGAGCCGGTTAAGTCGGGTAAGGAAAACAAGGCGGCTGCGCGTCCCTTTCGCGTGAAGCTGCGCGGGTCGGTGCTGGCGCTGGTTCGCTTGCCCAACCGGCGTTCGGTACGAGCGGCGATCCATCAACTCTCTACCTCGGGCGGCGTCGTTCATCTGGAAAAACCGCTGGATGAGAAACTGGAAGTCGAACTGATTTTTCACATCCGCAAAGCGACGATTCGCGGCAAAGCGCAAATGCTGTTCCCCATGTGGGCGACGCAAGGCTGGATGCAGCCTTTCCGCTTCGTAAACCTTGCCGCGGACAGCCGCGAAAAGCTGGACGAGAAACTAAAGTCCTTTCTGGGCGAAACCGTAAACGCCGCCGCCGCGGGAGTTTGAAAACCCATTTCCCACGGCTCCAGTTTTCATGGAAAATTCATGGGCTATGCCAACCGCCGCTGCGGGTTTGACCATCTATTCCTGGTCTCATTCTCACGGAGGTGTACCAATGTTGAAGAGACTCCTTGTCTCCGCCTGCATGATGGCCCTTGCTGCAGGGATTTCCGGGCCCAAGGCATCCGCGCAGAATTCACCTTACACATGTGCCAACGTCAGCATTTTTTCCATTCCCCAGGCAGGCAAGAACCCGCCTTCGGTGGCTGGCCTGAACGATCAGGACACGATTACCGGATGGTTCGTAAGTTACAAGAATCCCCAGGATATCGGCTTCGTGCGCTATGCCAATGGAGATCTGCATAGCTACTCGGTTCCGAACTCGCAGAACATCACCATGTTCGGCGGCATCAATGACCAGGACCAGGTGGTAGGGACTTACTCCAGCAATGGCTTTCTCAAGTCCGGCAATACTCTGACGACGATCGATTATCCCGGGGTGCCCTACACCAGCGCCCTGGGTATCAACAACACGGGCGAGATTGTCGGTTCCTATAGCACCGGTCAAATGGCCGGCGGTTTTCTCTACGCGAATAACAGCTACTCTTCACTCGTTGTATCGGGGGCAATCAGTACTATTCCCACCGGCGTAAACGAGACGGGAACCATTGTCGGCCGTTTTTTCACCAGCAACTTCGACAGCCAGGGATTTGTTTACGAAGCAGGACAATTCACGACGGTCAACTATCCCGGCGCGCTGAATACGAATCTGGGCGGGATCAACAATTCCGGACTCATTGCCGGAAGCTGGAGTGACGCTGCGGGCAACGGCGGAGGCTTTATCTACGCCAACGGCGAGTTCCGGCAGGTACTGGTCCAGGGCCTACAGAACCCAAGCGTCGCTACCATCAACAACAAAGGAGATATCGCCGGTTCTTTCATAAGCTCGAGCGGTCTTCCGACGATCTTCTTAGGCACGGGTTGCAATTAGAAATGCATCTGTCGCTTCGTTCAGGACAGTTCTGCCCAGGAAACTCGCATTCTCGCCAAGCTAGTGCTACTGCCCTGACTATCAGGCAAAGCCTGGTTACCCTCGTTACATTGGGTACCCGGCCGGTGGGGATTATGATCGGCTCATAGGCCCCTATTCATGAAACGACTAAGTTTTCTGGTTTCACTCACCAACAACGACAACGATTATCAACAGGAGCAGGCTTCCGCGGCGGAGAAGACCGGGCGTCGCCTTGGTGTCGACGTGAAGGTCATTCACGCCAACAACGACGCGCTCGCCCAGAGCCAGCAGTTGTTGCATTACGTTCAGGATTCTTCGGTGGCGCGTCCCGATGCCATCATGTTCGAACCCGCGGGTGGAACCGCATTCCCGCAAGTCGCGCGGGCGGCGGCGGCAGCGGGAATCGGCTGGGTCGTGCTCAATCATGATGTCGCCTACATCGCCGAGTTGCGCCGCAGTTTCAAAGTTCCCGTATTTGCCATCAGCTCGGATCATACAGAAGTAGGCAAGATTCAAGGGCAGCAATTCGCGGCGCTGCTGCCGAATGGCGGATCCATTCTCTACATCGAGGGTCCGGCAAACAGTTCCGCGGCGAAAGAACGGACGGCCGGAATGCTGATGACGAAGCCAGCCAACATTCAAGTAAAAACCATGCGGGCCAATTGGACGGAAGAGAGCGCGTACCGCACCGTGAATTCGTGGCTGCGACTGAGCACTTCGCAGGGAAGCCGTATCGATTTGGTGGGGGCGCAGGACGATAGCATGGCCATAGGCGCGCGAAAAGCGTTCAGCGAGATCGCCGAGAGCGACCGTGCGCGCTGGATGAAGATTCCGATCACCGGTTGCGATGGCATGCCGAAGACCGGCCAGGCTTGGGTGCGTAATGGCACGCTGGCAGCCACGATATTTATTCGCCAGAATACCGACCTCGCGATTGAAATGCTGGTCGAGGCATTCAAGGGCGTGGCCATGCCGGAGCGCAAGGTGACGGATCCGGAATCGGTGCCTTCGCTACAGGAGTTGGCGGCCGCTGGCAAGTCCCGGCGCGCGGCCGGGGCATGAAAGTTCGAGAGTGTGTGCCGTTTCAAGGCGTCCCCGAGGGGACGCCGTTTGTTTTTGGTGGATTCCCGGCTCGCCAGGACGCCTTCGGGAGTCGTTTTTCCCTACAGATCGCCAAGATAGGGTATAAATATCTCCCGCCCAGCCGCGGCATTCGCGGCGGGAAAAAACGAGACTCACATCCCTTCACGAGAAATCGGGAGCCCGATCATGTCAACTCAATCAGGAGCAGTAGCAGTCGATCGAACCGGCGGTTACAGCATCTGGGGAGTGATTATGGCCTCCTCGGTCGGCACCATGATCGAGTGGTACGACTTCTACATTTTCGGCAGCCTGGCGGCGATTCTCGGGCCGAAATTTTATCCTCCCGGCAATGACACATTTGCTTACATCGCGTATCTCGCCACTTTTGCTGTCGGCTTCTTAGTGCGGCCGTTCGGCGCTCTGTTTTTTGGCCGCATCGGTGATCTCGTCGGCCGCAAGTACGCCTTCCTGGTCACGCTCTCCATTATGGGCTTCTCCACTTTCGCCATCGGACTTCTTCCGTCCTATGCAACGGCTGGATGGTTCGCGCCCATCGTGCTGCTTCTGATCCGTGTATTGCAAGGCTTAGCGTTGGGCGGAGAATATGGCGGAGCCGCTGTCTACGTGGGCGAACACGTTCCCGACCACCAGCGCGGCTTCTACACCAGCTTCATCCAGATCACTGCGACGCTGGGATTGTTCGTGTCGCTCATCGTGATTCTGGCGACGCAGAATGCCATGTCCAAGGACGATTTCGCCGCCTATGGCTGGCGCATTCCGTTCCTCATTTCGATCATCCTGGTCCTCATCTCGCTATACATTCGCCTGAAGATGAAAGAGTCGCCCATCTACTCGCAGCTCAAAAGCGCCGGCATGACTTCGACACAGCCTTTGACAGACGCGTTCACCAAGTGGCCGAACCTGAAACAGGTTCTGATCTCGCTGTTCGGGGCCACCGCCGGCCAGGGAGTCGTCTGGTATACGGGACAGTTTTATGCGCTCTTCTACATGCAGACCATTCTGAAAGTGAACGTGAAAACGGCCAACATTATCGTCGCCATCGCGCTGCTGTGCGCCATGCCTTTCTTCACGGTGGTGGGCGCGCTCTCGGACCGTATAGGCCGCAAAAAGCTCATGATGGCGGGATGCCTGCTCGGACTGCTGACCTACATTCCGATTTACAAAGCAATGGAACGCGCCGCGGGAAACAATGTAATCACGGTGAAATCGGCGCGCAACAAGGTAACCGGAGCCATCTCGCTCACTGCCATGACCACCGACGCAACCGGCGCCTTCGTACCGGCGAAAGAAGCGCCATCGCCGAATGTGCCAATGCTGGTAGTGCTGGTCTTCATCCAGGTGCTGTACGTATGCCTGGTGTATGGCCCCATCGCCGCTTATCTCATCGAAGCCTTCCCGGCCAAGATTCGCTACACGTCGCTATCGCTGCCCTACCACATCGGCAACGGCGTATTCGGCGGCCTGTTGCCGCTGATCGGCTTATCGTCGGTAGCGGCCACGGGAAATATCTACGCTGGCCTCTACTATCCGATGGCGATCGCGGGATTGACCTTCATCGTCGGCAGCCTGCTGCTCAAAGAAACTCACGGCAATCGTATCTGGAATGAGACCGGCGGCAAACCGCCGGCGACTGCGTAAGATTTCCCGTTCGGCGCTAGCGGCGCAAAATTCGGGGGCGCCCGAATATACTAGATTGAGTCTCGGCGGGCCTATAGCTCAACGGTTAGAGCAGCAGACTCATAATCTGTTGGTTCCAGGTTCAAATCCTGGTGGGCCCACCAAAACAGTTGGCGACTCGTAGCCACTACTCTTGATAGACGCGATCTTTAGCAAATCGGCAAAGTGTACCGAATCCGTGCGCAGCCAGTGCCGAAAGGATGAAGGGGAAAAAGACGGTAGTCATTCCAAGCGCACACAATGTGCAGCGGAGCGAAAAGCCGAAACACACGGCAATCCAGGCCGCCACACAAACCGGAGCGGCATCATTCGAGCCCCAGTCCTTGTCGGAATAAGCCAAAACAGCCACCGGCAATGCCGAGATAAAGCACAGTTTCAAAGTCAGCGGCCCGAAAAGAGAATCGGGTGCACCGCCAACATGGATCATCCTAAAAAGGATCGCGAGATAGATGGCGTAGACGCTGACGAGAAAGCAAAACAGGCCAAGATATTGGAATGTCTTGCGGTTGCCACTCTCCCACGCTTCCAATAGATATTTCCTGTATGGCATAGGTGACCTTCAGCTTCAAAGCATCGTCGCAGCTAACAGCAAACGTGCCAAGATGCCGAGAGGCACCCTCCAAAGGTCAAACAAATGTTACCGAAGTATCCGCTTGGCTTGCGGTCAACGACATGAAAATCGTTGGCTTTTAGACGCCATGAACATCCGTTAGTTCTGGATTCAAATCCTGGTGGGCCTACCACGGCGACAGCGCACTATGGTTTCCTCCACTTCCGTAACTGCTTCCAGGCCTGCACCATCTCCTGCACCGCCCGAGCCGCAGGAAAGGTGCTGCTGTTGATGATGGCGCACTCGCGGTAGGCTCTCTGATAAAACTCGCGCACGCCATGTTCACTGAGGAGCGACAGGTTGTGCATGATCTCTTTCAGTTCTTCGGGAGACCACATCTCCTCTTTCTTCGAGAAATCGCGTCGCCGTGCCATGAGCGATTAATCATACAATATTCGCTGTTTGTTCGCCTAAAAATCGCGCGCAGAAATCGAGAAAGATCGTCTCAAACTACCTGCGCCGCCGGAAAATTAATAAAATTTTCGGTTGGTTGCTGGGTGAGTATCTGGTGCTACAATCTCCGCCCAACTATGCCCGCCAATAATCTTTCGCACCCTAAAACCGTCGGCGCACTCAGCCCTCAAGTCCGTTGCGGTTTGATTGTCACGGTCATGCTGGTGAGATTCGCCGCGGCGCAGGCGGCGCAGGGCGATGCTATCTGGACCCCATTCGAGACGCAAGCCGGCGGTTTCAGCATTTCCATGCCCGGCGCCGCTGCGGAGTCCCAAGTTACCCGTCCTTTGAGGACGGTCACCGTTGACCTGGCATCGAAAGAGGGCCGCCTTCCGTCCGGCGAGAAGTTCGGCTGCACTGTGTCAGTGACCTTCCTGCCCGTTTCGCTGGAGTCTCGAGACAATGCCCAACACTTTATCGATTCCCTACTTAAGGGACATGTTGCCGTCCTCGAATCCCAAAAAGTGAGCCAAACCGAGCTTCTCGTTCAGGAGTTGCCCGCGCGCCGTACTGAATGGGCCAGGCAAGACGGAAACTTCAAACAAAGCATGTTGAGTGTTTTTACCGGCAATCGGGAGTTCACAGTAACCTTTAGCTCCAGCCTCAAGAATCATGCGGCCTTTGCCGACCGCGTCTTCGATTCGTTTCACATAAGCGATCCGAGATATGTAAATCCAGGAGAGATGATTGCATTCGCGCCTCCGGGATGGAATTTTTCTGTGAAGATGCCGGGATTTCCCGAGTTGATTCAACAAGCCAATGCCGCTGCAAGATCAGTGAGCCTTTCCAACTATGCGTTTTTTGTGGTGGTGGGCGAGCTGATGCATCCGCCTGCGGACGCGAACAAGTTTCTGGAAGAGAAGTCTGCCAGCATGGGCTCGCCCTATCATGGGAAGGTCGTTAGCAATGAGGCGGTCCCGGGAGTTTCGGCGCGCCGGCTTCGGATCGTTGGAGACAAAACTGCAACTGAGCTCATGGTTGGCCTTAGGGGAACGCGATGGTATGCGATGTCAGTCGGTAGCAAGCTTGGCAGCGAGGTCGACAAGAATTCAACCGAAACATTCTTCGCATCACTCGTGTTGAACTGAGACTTCTGAGCGGACCACAACCGGCCTTTGTGTCGAGCCCGCGAATCCCATGAGCCCTGCCGCACAACCATCCTCCGTCGGCCACAGAGCTGCCATCCTCATCGGTCTTGTAACTTTTCTCTCATTCATTTATTTCTACGAGGGCGGCGGATGGAATCAGAACTCTCGCTTCGATTTGCTGCGAGCTATTATCGAGCAGCACACGCTGCAAATCGACGCTTATCATGAAAACACTCAGGACAAAGCGCACTTCAACGGACATTACTATTCCGACAAAGCGCCGGGATTGGTTTTTCTGGCCGTGCCGTTCGCTCTGGCCGCCAGGCCCGTGTTGCGACTGGCTGGCATTAATCCGCAATCTCCGAGAGGCGAGATCGCGCTCTCCCATATAGCGATTGCGGGCGCGGCGGCGCTGCCGACCGCGCTGGCAGGGATGTGCCTGTTCTTCCTGGGGCTTCGATTTGGAGGCGATTTGCAAGCCGCAGCCCTCGGAACACTTGCCATGTGTCTGGGCACTCCGATCTGGGCGTATGCCGGTTTGTTCTGGGCGCATGCGCTGGTTGGAGCTTGTCTGCTATTCGCGTTCGCATGTGCGTTGAAGTTACGCGACAGCTCAAGCGCGGTCGCTGATTTCGGCTGGTCCCTGGCGGCAGGGCTTGCGGCGGGATGGGCCACGGTCACCGAATATCCCGCGGCGCCAGCTTCGGCGATGCTGGCATTGCTGGCTCTGTCGCAAGCATGGCCGCGCGGAAAAGCGGCGCGCTGGCGAGTGTTCGCGGGGGTCAGCGTTGGCGCCGGAATCTGCGTCCTTGTGCTGGCCGCATATCTACACGCGGCGTTTGGGTCGCTTCGGCCCAGCTACTCCTATTACGATCCAAATTCTTTTTCGTTCATGCAGCAGCAAGGCTACATGGGATTGACTTATCCTCACCCCGACCGTCTGCTCAAGTTGCTCTTCGGATGTTCGCGCGGGCTGTTCTTCGCGTCTCCAGTAATGCTCGCCAGCCTGTTCGGATTATGGAAGTTGCGAAAAGAGAAGTCCTATTCGGCGCCCGCGCTGGTGGCCGCGGCGATCCCGGCATATTACTTTCTGTTTAATGCTTCGTTCTATTGGTGGAAGTCGGGACTGTCGTTCGGTCCGCGCTACGCCGGAGCTTGCATTCCGTTATTGTGCGTCGGCTTGGCCGTCGCGGGGAAGCACGCAACCTCGCGCGGGCGAATCCTGCTGGCCGTGCTTGCAGCTTGCAGTATATTCATGACGCTCACGGTCGTGTCGACGACTTCGCAATTGTCGATGCAGGATAGTTGTCCGCTACTGCACTCCACGTGGCCCGCGTTCTGGTCTGGTCAAATTGCGACCAACCGAGTATCGATGCTTACGGCCGCTGAGGCAGCAACGAGTGGGAAGGACGGTGCCTTCAACCTTGCTGCGTTTAATCTGGGTCAGTTGCTCGGACTGCACGGGCTTTCAAGTCTGATTCCACTGTTCGGGATGTGGGCCGTTGCCGCTCTACTCTGGCGGCGAATCGTTCGCAGAGCCCCCATGTCATCCTGACCGGAGCCGTTCTTCAGGCGAAGGGAAGGATCTCCCGCTCAACGAGCGCGGCGCGTCAGCAACCTCCTCTCTTACCGCCAGCCCGCAATGATCTCGTTCGGCGATCTCCTGTAAGATAATCTTTCGGGGTGCTATATGGCGGAACTGCAAACCGTGCCGGCGGAAACTGAACTGCTCCAGCGCGTCTATGCGGCGTTTAACCGGCGCGATATCGAGACCGTACTCGCTGAGATGCATGATGATGTCGACTGGCCCAACGGGATGGAAGGTGGCCGCGTGCTGGGCAAAGCCGCAGTGCGGGACTATTGGACACGTCAGTTCGATGTGCTCGACCCCAACGTTGAGCCGAAAAAGTTTACGCGGCAGGCCGACGGTCGAATCTCGGTTGGGGTCCATCAGGTGATTCACGACAAGAGCGGAAAGCTAGTCGCGGATCAGATGGTCCGTCACGTGTACGAAATTCGAGACGGTTTGATTCGCGGCATGGAGATTCAAACCATCGATTAGTTTAGTTTTTAGAGGGAACTTATGGCGCACACTGTTTTCTGCGTGAAGTTTAAGAAAGATATGCCCGGACTCGACGAGCCTCCGTTCGACAACGACCTTGGTCAGAAAGTTTACGACAACGTTTCGCAGGAGGCCTGGAGGATGTGGACGGAGCATTGCAAGATGTTGCTAAACGAATACCGGCTAAATCCGGCACGGCGCGAAGATCAGGAAGTCATCGTCAAGCAGATGGAGCAATTCTTCTTCGGCGAAGGCTCGGCCAAGCCGAAAGAGTATGTGCCGCCGGTAGAAAAGCAGGGATGAGAACTAGCTAGCATTCCGCCAAGTGAGTGCCGGAAATCGCCCGAAGAGAGGTTTGCCGATGAGAGAGGAACATTCACTTAGCTTTGCTCCGCGGTTCTGCTGGCAGTTCTCGGGCTTGGTTCGCGATCAGCAGCGCACCCTGCGCCCTTGCGTCATTTTCTAGTGTCGCCAAGTCCGCCCGGGCGGACGCAGAGCCGGCCCACAGCCCAATCTCTCCCATCGCGAGGCGCGCCTGATATTCATACAGCCGATAGCCGAACTTGTGCGCCGAGGCGAGCGTCGCTTCCAATTCCTTGCGAGCTTCGGCGAACTTGCCTAATCGGGCCTTCACGCGCGCGTCGGCCAGCGCAACTTCATAGTGCGGACTCTGACTGGTGCTGGTCTGGACCAGGGTGACGGCTTTCGCCAATGCGCTCTGCGCCTCGCTCACATTGCCGGCACCGAGAAGATTTCGTGCCAAGATTGCCTGAGACCAGGCGGCGTTGCCGGGCGAATTTGCTTTTTCATATCCCAAAATCGCCAAATGAGCCAGCGCTTGACCGTCGGCGTAGCGTTTCTCCGCCAGCGCGATCCCCGCCAGTGACGCGTTGAGTTGGGCTGTAAAGTCGTCGTCGTTCATTTCTTTGCAAAGCGGGAGCGCCTGTTCGTATTGTTTGCGCGCGCCCGCCAAATCGCCCTCAGCCGCCAGGGTGTCGCCGAGGCCAGACATGGGATAGGGTTCCCCGCGGCGGTAGTTGATTTCGCGAGTCAACGCCAGCGATTGATTGAAGTATTTCTTGGCTTCCTCCAGATTACCGACCTCCACGAACAGGTCGCCCAAATTATTCAAAGTAGCGGAGGCCCCGCGGCGATCGCCGGCCTGATTGAAAGCCGCCAGCGACTGTTGTTGCATCCTGAGCGCGCCCGCCAGATTGCCAAGAGCGTCCAGTGCATTCGCCAGGTTCCCATAGTCCCCGGCCAGCGCGACCGGATCATTGATCGTCTGGTCATAGCTTAGTACCTGTTCGTAAGCTTTCTCGGCCTCGGCCTGTTTTCCGGTGGCGTAATAGACATTGCCGATGCGCTCGCGAGCAGCGCGAACGCTTTTGGCAGCGCCCACTTCCTGGAAGACGGGGATAGAGTCTTCGAACTGCTTTTTGGCGCCCCGGTAGTCGCCTTCGTCGAACAGGAGATCGCCCACCCGCAAAACCTGGCGGGCCGCTCCCCGGCGATCGCCCGCGGAAATATAGAGTTCTCTCGCCTGGTTCGAAAGTTCAATGGTCTTCTTCGAATCCCCCATGCGCTCGAGGGCTTCCGCTTCATGTTGTAAACCCTGCGCCACCAGCAGGCTCGCCCCGATCGCCTGCCCGCGGCGCGTTGCCCGCTCCGCCATGGCCAGCTCCCGCTTGAAATCGCTAAGGGAGTAGGCGATGGTGGCGTCGGCCAGATCGATTCGTACCGCGTCTGCGTCGGAGACGGTCAGCTTGCGCAACTCCGCCAGCGTTTTCTCCGCGTCCTTACCGTGTCCGTCAGCAACCTGGGCTCGAATGAGAAACAATCCGTAGTCGACATTGTCGGGAAAGAATTCGTACAGCGCACGATAGCTTTCAACGGCCGCCGCAGTTTCCGTCAGGACTTCATGGGCGCGTCCTTCGATGAGCAAGCGATCTTCGCGGGAGACATTTGCCGACTGCGACAACGCCTGCTTGGCCTGTTCCTTCGCCTTGGCATCGTATCCCAGGATGGACCAGGCTTCAGCCAGGGCCGAGTGTGTGGGCGCGTGGTTGGGATCGAGTTGGGTCGCTTTCTCCAGCGAATCGCGAGCCGAGCGGGCGTCGAACAGGCGCAACTTTTGCAGACCTTGCGAGTACAGCCGCGCTGCCTCCGGATTGGACGGCAGCGACGCCCGCACCACGGCCGACTGCTCGTCAGATAGCGCGCCCACACCCAGCTTCGCGCGCAACTCCGCGCCCGCCTTGCTGATCAGATTGTCGATCTCCGACTCGTTTCCTTTTTCGGAGACCGACGCCAACGTCTCGCCCGCGATCGCATCCTGCAAGCGCACATCCAGCCGCAGAAGACCGTTGCCCAGAGGCACGTAAGAGCCCAGCACCACGTCGTCGCTGCCCAAGTTTTGCCGAATGCGAGCGAGCGTTTGCCGGCTGAAGCTGTCGGCATCGGGCAGCGCGAGGCTGGCCTTCATCTGCGCTATGCTTTCCCCCGCGATCGTGCGCAGTTCATCTCCCTGGCTTAATTCGGTGGTCATCATTTCCGAAAGCGCGGTCGAAAGCCACGACTTCTCCGGATTCGCCGAGAGATTCTTGAAGCCCAGAACTGCGATCGAGCGGCGATTCTTTACCGCCGCAGACGCGGGCGAAACCGATGACGTGGGATTCTCCCGCTGATGGCGAAGCACGAAAATAAAGTATGCTCCGATCGCCATCGCCAGCACCACCGCCGCCACTACGAACGCACTGCCGCTCAACCCTGGTTTCGGTGCAATCGGAATCGTCGCCGAGGTAAGGGCCATGGGCCGCTCAAGATCGGCGCCCAACTCGCCCGCCGCCTGGTAGCGTTGTGACGGCTCGCGGGCGAGCGCCTTTAAAATGACCGCTTCCAAACCGGGCGGGACGGCCGAATTGAGCCTGGTGGGCGACGGGGGAGCCTGGTTCAGAATCGCATTGATCAGCAGCGCCTGCACCGTCTGCGGGAACGGACGTTTCCCCGTAGACATTTCGTAAAGCACCGCGCCCGCGGCCCAGATGTCGCTGCGGCCGTCCGCGACCTCGCCACTCAGTTGCTCGGGAGACATGTACGGCAGCGTGCCGCTGGTTTCCAGTGACTGCGTCGCGGTTTTTGTCTCGCCGAGTTCGCTGGCGCGAGGCATCAACTGAGCCAGGCCAAAGTCCAGAATCTTTAGACGCCCGTCGGCGGTAAGGCGCAGGTTTCCCGGCTTCAGATCGCGATGCACAATGCCCTGATGATGTGCGGCCGCGAGTCCCGCCGCAAGTTGCACTCCCAGGCGCATTACTTCCGCGGGTGGCAGCGGTCCATCTGCAAGCTTCGCATCGAGCGTTATGCCGGGAATGTATTCGGTGACCAGAAAGGCGATACCGTGCTGGCTGCCGAATTCGTGTACGGTTGCAATGTTGGGATGATTCAACCGGGCGAGAGACAACGCCTCTTTGCGGAATCGCTTGTGAGCGGCCTCGTCGGCCAGAGATCCGGGCGGCAGCACCTTGATGGCAACATCGCGGTCGAGTTGCTCATCGTGCGCGCGATAGACGACACCCATGCCTCCTGCGCCGATCTGCTCTTCGATTTTGTAATGCGACAACCGCTGCCCAATCATCCCCGTCCCCGCAAGTGCGCTCAGCATACCAGCTTAAAGGGATAGTGAGAAAGAATTGGCCAGCGTTGCAGGAATCTGCGCACTTGGAGTTTTCGGGAGGCTGGCCAAATTGTGTCCACGGGATCAAGAGGCTGGGCCACCCGCCCCTGGACAGTCTCCGGATCGTCGACCGTCCACTCATAGAATGTGTTCCTGCCGGAACACATCGTCATGACGATAGCGGGTGTACGATTGTGTCATGACAGCTAAGATTAAGAAAGCAAAGCGTCGACGGCTGGGGACGCCGGAGTTTTTGGCCGGGCTGGAAAAGCTCACCCTGCGAATCGCTGGTCCCGCAAAAGGGAGGCCGCCCAAAACGCCCAGCAAGAGATGTGCCTCAGCCGAGCCTAACCTTCATTGCTTAGGTTAATCGAACCCGGGAAAACTAGTGAAACGTCCCGTCTGTCCCCGCTTTATTATATTAGTGAAACGTCCCGTCTGTCCCCGCTTTATTTGTCCCCGCTTTATTCGTCTGTCCCCGCTTTATTCTGTCCCCGCTTTATTCCCCGCTTTATTCCCGCTTTATTAGAAGCGGGTGTAAGCGAGATCGAGTGGCTGAACTTCCCCACTCAAGCCAAAACCGGGCTTGAATGGGCCACCCGCCCGGGATCGGTCTTCGACGTCAGCTTGCCGACTCCATCGTAGCCATACATCTCGTACAGGATCGAGGGGAAGGCACTGCTACAATTCCCTGTTTCATGCTCAGGATGCATCGGCGGACGAACTTCAACGCTTGCAATCACGTACTGTCTAATGGGCACGGCTTGGGTAAAGTCTCGAGCGTTGTGATCGTCTGAGTCCGAGCCCGCGCATTTAAGTCTCAGTAAGCAGATTTCCGGGGAGTGCAAGTGGAAGACGTCCAGGTTGTTGCGATGCTGGTCCGGCGCTGTATTGCCGGGGACGCCGCTGCCTGGGAGGAAATTGTGCAGACTTACAACCGGCGCATCTACAACATCTGCTACCGCTTTGCAGGATCGGGGGACGATGCCGAAGACCTCACGCAAGAGGTTTTCATCAAGATGTACCGCACGCTTTCCAGTTACGACCACACCAAAGGCGCGTTCGTGACCTGGGTGACGACTATCACGCGCAACCTGCTGGTGGATCATTTTCGCAAGACCAAGCAGGACCGGATGACCGACTCCATGGACACCGCCGCCTCCGACCACGAAGACGCTCAGCCGCTCAGTGAGCAAATCCCGGACCAATCCGCTCCGCCCGACGCCCACGTACGCAGCCGGGAGGTCGGCGAGACCGTTCACGCGGCATTGGCCAAGCTTTCGCCAGAGCTTCGGGAAGCAGTGATTCTAAGGGACTTACAAGATATGGACTACCGCGAAATTGCTGTTGTTTTGAGGGTACCGGAGGGCACCGTGAAATCACGAATAAATCGAGGGCGGGCGGAACTTGCACGCCTGCTACAACGTACCTATAGGCAGGTGATGTGATGCCAGACCTGACCCATAACGGAATGCAGTGCAACGAGTTCGATCTCCTGCTCTCGGACGCCATCGACGGCGTTCTGACCGGGACCGGACTCGACCGCTTCCATGCCCATGCCCGAATTTGTCCGCTGTGTGGGCCGCTGCTTGCTGAAGCTGAAGCGGGCCGCGACTGGCTGAAAGGTCTCACGGAGGTGGAGCCTCCAGCCAGCCTGGTCACGAATATTCTGGCATCCACAACGGGCGTTGACACCCAGCGCCTGCGGACTGCGGTGCGCGTCCAGCCACGAATTTCGTGGTGGGAACACGTGCAGGCCACGCTGTTTGGAGCTGTGCTTGAGCCGATCTGGGATATCGTCCGCCAGCCGCGCTTTGCCATGTCGTTTGGCATGGCCTTCTTCGCGCTGTCGGTGGGCCTGACCGTAGCCGGGGTGAAACCCGCCGACTTGCGCCAGATCAGCTTGCGGCCGGCGGCGATCCGGCACACGTACTATGCCACTCAAGCGCGGGTCGTCCACTACTACGAGAATGTCCGGATCGTTTATGAAGTCGAGTCGCGCGTGAACGAACTCAAGCGCAGCGTCGCGCCCGCCGAACCTGGGCGCAAATCACAGCCCAAACCGAAAGACGACAAGAACGACACAACACAACAGCCCGAGCAGAAACAGGAGCGCAACTACAGCCAAACTAACAGCAATCTCTTTCTGGCCAGCGCTCCTGTGGGTCCGAGTCTCAATCAGTTGAATGCCTGCGATCTGCCTGTAGTGTCGGTGACCACGTACAGGAGCCTCGTATGAACTGCGCCACTCACAGCGATACCGCTGCAGTGGCCTTCTGCCGCACTTGCGGAAAGCCACTTTGTAACCAATGCACCCGCGACGTCCGCGGCGTGATTTATTGCGAGGCCTGCCTGGCCGCGCGCATGGAAGGCCAACCGCCGGCTGCGGGAACTGTTCCGCCCGGTGTTCCGCCGTACGCTCCGCCATACGTTGCGCCGCAGGCCGGATATCAGCAATTCGTGGATCAGGGACCGGGAGTGCAGGGAGCCGGAGTGAGAGTTCCGCCCGGACCAACTTCGGGACCGAATCCCGCAGTCGCCGGAATTCTCGCCGGATTCTTTCCCATCGGAGTCGGCGCCGTCTACACCGGCCAGTACGCCAAGGGACTCACGCACCTCGGCATCACCGTTCTGATGCTCATCATCATCAGTTCCGACGTGCCATGGTACGTGAAGATGATCGTCGGCATCTCGATGGGCTTCTTCTACGTCTACCAGATCATTGACTCCATACGAACGGCCAAAGCCATTCAGACGGGCGAGCCCGCGCCGGATCCTTTCGGCCTGGGTTCGATGTTCAGCAGCGGCCCGGCCGTCGGAGGCATGGCACACGAGAGATTTGAGAGCGCCAAAGTCCCGGTAGGAGCAGCCGTTCTCATCGGTCTGGGATTGCTCTTTCTCTTCAACACCGTTTTCGATTTCAGCCTTCACCGCTACTGGCCGCTGATTCTGATTGTTCTCGGCGTGTGGCTGTTCGCGAAACATTGGGGTTTGCTCGGATCTTACCGGCCATTTTGCGTATGCGAGCGCTGCCGAACCCGTAAGCTCATGGGCCCCGCAATTCTAGTAACTCTGGGCGTCCTGTTTTTGCTCGACAATATTTCCAACGTCGACTTTGGCAAGACCTGGCCTGCAATTCTGTTAGTGATTGGAGTGGTCAAGCTGGCGCAAAGCAACGCCTCATCCGACGGACACATCGGGCTGCCTCCGGGCATCCCGCCCAGCGTTCCCCCAACTTATCCGCCGGCGAATTTTCCGCAAGGATATGTCGCTCCGCCCGCGGCTCCGCAGAATTCAGAACAGCCACCCTCCTCTGGCGAGGTAAAAAATGTCTAGCCCAGGTGCAACTCCCGGATTTCCACCGCCGCCCAGTGTTCCGCCCTATATTCCGCCGCCGCGGCGTCATCGCTCCATGGCAGGCGCGTTCGTTCTGATCGTTCTAGGAATCGTCTTTCTGCTTGCCACCTCACACGTTCTCTCACTGGCCCGCTTGGCTCATCTGTTCGCGAGTTATTGGCCGGTCCTGCTGATCTTCTGGGGGGTGATCAAACTGCTTGAACATCAGCGCGCCCAACGCGAGGGCACTCGCACCACAGGAATCGGCGCGGGAGGAATTCTGCTGGTCGTCATGATCGTCGTCTTCGGCCTGATCGCGACTCAGCTTGAACGCGTCAACTGGTCGGGATTGCGCGATCAGATCAACATCGACGACAGCGACTTCTCCAACATGTTCGGCCAAAGCTACAACTTTGACGACCATCTCGAGCAGGACTTTCCCGCCGGGGCCAGCCTGAAGGTCATCGACGCACGCGGCGCGGTAAGCGTACACGCTTCTGACGACAACAAGATCACCGTGGTCGTGCGCAAGCGCGTGGGCGCCGAGAACCAGGAAGACGCGAACAAATACAACGGCCAGACCAAGCCCACAATTACCACGATCGGCGGACTGGTTACGCTCGACGCGAAGTCCGAAGCCTCCGGCGATCATGCGGTCGAAACCGACCTCGACATTTCCTTGCCGCGGAAAGCGCCGGTTACCATTGCTTCCCGTCGCGGCGATGTGAACGTAGTCGGCCGCGACGGCAGTGTCGACATTTCCGCGCAGCATTCCGACACGAGCGTCGAAGAAGTGACCGGCAACGTAAAAGTCAGTCAGGAAAAGGGCTCGGTGAAAATCGAGCAGGTCGCCGGCGACGTACACGTCGGAGGCCGAGTCGACGAGATCTCGGTCGCCGACATCAAAGGATCGGTGCAACTCGACGGCGAATTCCAGGAAAGCGTGAAACTCGCCCGCATCGCGAAGACCGTGACCTTCAAGTCGTCGCGCACCGACATGGAGTTCTCTCACATCGAGGGCACGCTCGACCTCGATTCCGACGAACTCCACGCCGAGCAGATCACCGGCCCGCTACACCTCAACACCCGCTCCAAGAATATTCGGCTGGAAGACGTGTCAGGCGATGTGCGTCTCCAGGACGACAACGGCGCCATTGAACTAGGAATGCGCACGCTGGGCAACGTACAGATCGACAGCCGCGGAGGCGACATTCAGTTGAGCTTGCCCGACAAAGCGGGATTCCGTCTCGACGCCCGTACGCGCGACGGAGAAATTCAGTCGGATTTCCCTGAATTGAAGGTCGACAACGGCGAGCATGAGGCCAAAGCCAGCGGCAGCGTCGGCAACGGATCGTCCCACATCGTCGTCAACAATGAACACGACGGCATTGAGATCCGCAAAGCCAGCTCGCAGCCACCGAAACCGCCGGAGCCGCCGAATCCGAAGTCAGGGAAGACGCTTCCCGCCCCGAAAGAAAAAGTAGAACCGACGGAAAACTGATGGGATCAGGTTTCAAGGTTTCAGAGTTTGGATGATGTCGAGTTTGCCGGGCACGTTGAAACCTTGAAACTTTGAAGCCTGACTGTGACCCTCATCCGCTCAACTGCACAGCTTCCGACTCACTAATTCTTCCACCCGCGCCAGCACCTCGTCCTCACTCATCGAAGACGAGTTGATCACCACCGCATCCTCGGCCGCCACCAGCGGGGACGCCGCCCGGGTGCGGTCGCGCCGGTCGCGCTCACGCAGGTCGGCAGCCACGCTCGCATCCACATCGCCCTTGATCTTCTGCTGCGCCATGCGGCGCTGCTCGCGCACCACGGGGTCGGCATCGAGAAAAATTTTCAAATCGGCGTCGGGAAAAACCTGGGTTCCAATGTCGCGGCCTTCCATCACCACTCCACCGTCCGTTCCCATTTCCCGCTGCCGGGCAACCATCCATTCGCGAACCTTAGGATGCACCGAAACCCGCGAAGCTCCCTCGGAAACGTCGCGCTCGCGGATGCGCGAAGAGACATCTTTGCCATCGAGAATCGTTCGGTTGCCGCCGATGGTCGGCTCCAGCTCAATGTGCGCATTCTCGGCCAGCTTGAGCAATGCCGCTTCATCATCGAACGACGCATCCCGATCGATCGCCTTCAGCGCCAGCGCCCGATACATCGCCCCACTCTCCAGATTCACATAGCCGAGCTTCCGCGCCAGTCGCGATGCGATCGTGCTCTTGCCGGCTCCCGCCGGGCCGTCGATAGCGATGATCAGCTTGCGCTGGCCCGCTCCGTCTTTTCCCTCGTTCGTCATGTTTCGGTAAGTCAGCGAGTTAAAGATTGTACACGCCCTAGTGTCGGTTCCCCCTGACAGATTGTTTGTCTCATCCTGCACGCACCCGCTCCGCCGTCCACCCCATTTCCCTTAGCTTGCGGATGCTCAAGGAATCATGGCGCTTCGCCAGCCGCACTCCCGCCTCATCCCGCACCAGATCGCAGTGATAATAATCGGGCTTGGGCAGCCCCAGAGCGCGAAACAAAAGAATCTGCCGCGCCGTTGACTTGAGCAAATCCGCTCCGCGCACAACTTCGGTGATGCCCATCGTGGCATCGTCGACGACCACGGCCAACTGATAAGCTGGCACATCGTCACGCCGCCATACAATAAAATCCCCAAAATCCCGGCCCGCTACCGTCCTCTGCGGCCCCAGATGGAGATCGGTAAAGCAAATCTCTTCCCCGTCCGGCACGCGAAACCGCCAATTGACCCCTCTAGGTTCTGAGGCTTGCAAGGCCGACGTCGCAACTGGCCATGTGGCGACGGCCGCCTGGCTCGTCCCGCGATCGCGAAGCGGAGCGGCCTCGGGCACAGCAGCGTCCGGCCGGCATGTTCCCGGATAAACCGGCTCATCATCCGTATCATTCGGCGCATCCACCGTAGTCGCCACATCCTTCCGCGAGCAGGTACACGGATAAATCCATCCCCCATCGCGCAGCTTCTTCCATGCCTCGAAATAATGCTCCCGCCGTTCGCTCTGCGCGTACGGACCCACCGGTCCGCCGCGATCCGGTCCCTCGCTCCACTCAATCCCCAGCCAGCGCAAATCTTCAAACATCGCCTGCACGAACTCCGGACGGCAGCGCTGTGAATCCAAATCTTCATTGCGGAAAATAAGCTGCCCGCCTCGTTCCGCTGCGCGCTGCGCCGCAACCCAAAACGTACGCGCATGCCCAAGGTGAAGCAGTCCGGTCGGCGAAGGCGCTAGGCGCCCGCGATACAGGTTGGGAGCATTTGGCAAGGATGCGGTCACTGGGTTCTGGAAGGCTGCGGAGAATCTTGATTTTGAGCGTACCCGCTCGTTAGCGGCCCGATGACCGGCTATTCGTCACTCTCGGATTTCTGGGCATGGAGGTTCGCTCCTTAGGCCTCGGAATCGGAGCCGCAACCACCGCAACTTTCTCCGGCGTAATGTGCAGCATCGACCGTCCACTCACATGCACGAAACTCAACTCGCGCGCGGCCAGCAGCGCCTTCACCGCCTCTTTCACCTTCGAGCGCGCGATGAAGTTTCCAAAAAACAATTCCAAATCCGCCTGCTCGATCGCGATCACGCAATCGAGATACTTCGACAAGAGCGCGGTCAGCGCCTCCTGCACCGAGAGGCCCACACCTTCTTTCACCGCCTCCGGGGCCCAGCGGTAGAGCACATCCCAGACCGAGCCTTCGCTGGCCTTGTAGTCGACGCGCGTGATGCGCAGCTTCGACCACAACTCGCCAAGGGCGCCGTCGAGAGCCGCCAACGATACGCTTCCACCAAGCACTTCCTGCATCTTTTGTTTCGAAATCGGGCCATCGCGCGTGATCAACTCGAATGCATCGCACGCCAGCGCGGAATAAGCAGACCGCGACCCGGCCTTCGGCGCCTGCTTGGGATTGCGCTCACCCGCCAGCGCATAAAAATATGGAAACGCCGATGCCGTTACCAGAAATCCGTTGTTCTCGTCAAAAAGATTGGCCTCGAAGGCCGTCCGCTCGCGCAGCAGCCGCACCATCAACTCGGTTGCCTCAGCCGCCCGCGGATCCTTGAAGGCATGTTGCCACCCCGGTAGCCGGTCGTCCGATCCAACAAACGCGCCAATAAACGTCGGCACCAGCAACGCCGGCCGCTTGGGATACATCAGGCAAAAGCCGACCTCTTCCAAAAAAGTGCGCGCCTGCTCGATCGTCCGGATAGGCTTCCCATCCAGTCGCCACTTTTCGCGCCGTAATTGCTGTAGGTCTTGATCAGTCATGCGAACCGCTGTCAGCCATCAGCTCTCAGTTTTCAGCTAAAACCGAAAATTCCGAATCCTGAAACCTCCGAAGTCGCTCCGGTTCTCTGTTGCTCTTGGCTGAGAGCTGAAAGCTGACAGCTGACAGCTAGATTCTCTTAAACGCCTTCTGAATGTCCTTCACAGAATACCTTAGAACCACTGGCCTGCCGTGCGGACAAGACATCGGGTGGTCGGTTTTAGCCAGTTCGGCCAGAAGCCATTCCATTTTATTTTGTTCAAGCGGCATGTTGACCTTGATGGCGGCGTGGCAGGCGATCGAGGCCGCAATACGGGCACGAATCTTTTCCAGATTTAGCGACTGCTCCTCGCGCGAGAATTGGTCGAGCAGTTCGTGCAGCATATGCTCGACGGCGGACGCTTCTACTCCGGCCGGAGCAACTTTCACCGCCACGCTGCGCGCTCCGAAAGGTTCGGCTTCGAATCCGTTGTGTTGCAGTTCGTCGGAGATATCCGCGAATACCGCCTGCTGCGCTGGAGACAACTCCAGCACAAGCGGCATCAGCAAATGCTGGCTTTCGACTCTGTGAGCCGCGCGCTGCTTCAGAATGCGTTCGAACAGCACGCGCTCGTGCGCGACGTGCTGATCGATAATCCACAGGCCGTCTTCGTTCACTGCGAGGATGAACGAATTACGGATTTGGCCGAGCGGCTTTAGGGTTCCGAGTGACGAAAGCGTGGGCTCTTCTTCACCGACCTCAAGTGCCGGAGCGCAGCGGTCGTTTCCCGGAACGTTTTCCGGAATGTTCTGCGAATCAACCGGAATCGACTCTGTCCCGCGCGCTACGGATAGCGCGGCATTCGCCTCCACCGCGATTCCACCTTCGAATTGGAACCGCGCCGAAACCGGCGGCAGCGCGGGCGCGTGCAATGCAAATCCGCGAGCGGCTTCCGGTTCCCGGCTTTCGCCTTCCGGGAGCCGGAAGCCGGAAGCCGAAAGCGGTGTTTCATTCGACGACTGTTCCCACTCCCGCGCTCCGGGCGTCATCGCTCCCGGAGTCAGCGCTCCTGAAGTCAGCGACGCGCTGGCGGTGGCGTGGGCGTGCATCTCGGTCACAAACTGCGGCACCGGGCGCGCCTTCATCAGCGCTGCCCGCACCGAGTCGCGCACAAAATCGTGCATCACGCTCTGCTGGCGGAAGCGCACCTCGGTCTTCGAGGGATGCACATTCACGTCAACCTCGCCGGCGGGCAATTCCAGGAACAGCAGCACTACCGGATATACGCTGGGCGGAATGATGTTACGGTAAGCCTCGGTCAAGGCGTGCTGAATGAGTCGGTCACGGATGGTGCGGCCATTGACGAAGACGAAAATCGAATTGCGATTTAGCTTCTGGATTTCGGGCTTTGAAACGAAACCGTGGATGCGCATCTCGCCGGGATCTTTAGTAGAAAGATCTTTAGTAGAAAGATCGGTGGCCGCGATGGGCTCGCCGTCTTCGTCGACCTCCTTTCGGCGCCATGGCGGGAGCTGCGGCAGTCCCACCCGCTCCAGCGCCTGCCGCGACGCCACGGCGATCAATTGATCGAGCGTCTCTTTGCCGAATACCTGATAAACGCGCTCGCTGTATCCCGCCACCGGAGGCGCGACCAGCATGGCATTCGCGGCCGAATGCAACTCGAAATGTTTTTCGGGATGCGCCAACGCATAGTGCGTGACCAGCGACGCGATGTGCGACAACTCGGTCGATTCGGCTTTCAAGAATTTTTTGCGCGCCGGAGTATTGAAGAAGAGATCGCGCGCCGTGATTGAAGTGCCCAGCGGCAGGCCCGCCTCTTCGACGCGGGCAATCTTTCCGCCGTTGATTTCGACGACCGTTCCCGCAGCCTCTTCCTCCGCGCGCGTCTCCAGCCGCAGTCGCGACACCGACGCGATGGAGGGCAGCGCCTCGCCGCGAAATCCCAGCGTGGCAATGCTCAGCAGGTCTTCGGTGTTCTTGATTTTCGAGGTGGCGTGGCGCTCGAAGGCCAGCATGGCGTCGTCGCGGACCATGCCGCAGCCGTTGTCGGTGATCTGAATGAGCTTCTTGCCCCCTGCTTCGACGCTGATCTTGATGCGCGTTGCTCCGGCATCGAGTGAGTTCTCCAGCATCTCCTTGACCACCGAGGCCGGGCGCTCAACAACCTCGCCGGCGGCGATTTGGTTGGCAACGGTCTCGGAAAGAACGTGGATGCGGCCCATGGATTCAGCTTCTAGCTTCTAGCTTTTAGCTTCTAGCTTTCTGTGTGAGAGCAATGGTCAGTTTCGCAGATGAGGTGGAAAAAACAAAGCCGATGCGGTGATCGAAGGGTCGCATCGGCGATGCCGCGGCTAAGTATTTCGCCGCTTCGTGCGCCAATGGAATTAAGAGCGCTTTGCGCGCAAGAACAAAGTCAGGGCGGCGGACGAATGCGTCCGCCTCTACGCGATCATTTCGCGTCCGTGACTTGTTCCCGCAATTCGTTGTACGTGCCGAACTTTTTCGCGACCACTTTCAGCGTGGGATAGAACTGCACGAATGTATGCTCGACTGCGGCATGGGCTTCGTGGCACGACCAGCATCCGTTTCCATGGGGCATGGCTCCAGCGGTTTTGCCGTCGGCATTGAATCCGTAGTAGGCCCACTTGTCAGGATTGCGCGCCGAATCTTTTACCTCGACGGCCAGGCCCGCCAGATCAGTCTGATAGTGGCCTTTCTGGTTGATGGAACTGCGGCTGGCGGTGTCGCGTTCGTCGATCACGAACATGCTCTGCTCCGGCCATTTGCCCGAGTTCACAAACTCGTTGTAAGCCCAGCGCTGCACGAAGACGTTGGTGAACATTTCATGGCTGCCGGGCTCGGGGCTGTAATTCATCCCGAAACCAGCGGAGAGAAACATCCATTCGCGATAGTCTGCCGGGCGAAGGAGTTCGCCTTTGCCGTCATATTGCGGCTTAGGAGATTTTTCGTCGGGCGCGGCCGCCAGCAGCGCGAGGCAGGCAAGCAGAAGCACGACACAACCCAAAATTTTTCTCATCGAACCTCTGATTTGAATCGCGAACAGATTCAACGTTAACATGCCGGCGCCTTATGTCTGCAGCCACAGAAGAAAGACGCCCCGCAATCAAACGGAGCGCCTTGGGCTTTTCATACGATTCGTTGCTGATTTCACAAGCCTACTGCACCGCCAGCGTGAAACTGGTGGACGCTGTCGTCGAGCCTGAGGTGCCGGTTACAGTGATGGTGTAATTTCCCGCCGCGGTTCCGGGGTTCGAGTTGCCGCTGTTGCTACTGCCCCCGCACGAGGCCAGCCATAGCGTTGAGCAGCCCAGAATCACGATCAGCCCGAGGAATCGCATACCCCGGACCCTACCTCTCTTCGAACCTCGCCGCGACCCCGCCACGAAGACGATGCCGAACAGTCCGGGCAGCAAAACCGCGTAAAAGATGCGGCTGGGCCGTTCCGAAGGCATGTGCAAAGAAGCAGTCGGAAGCGTGGTCGAAATACTGAAGCTCACCTGTCCCGAGACATTGGTTGATGGAGGCACCGTGCAAGTCGATGCCGGCGCGCCGTCGGTGCAGGTAAAGACGATGGTGCCGGAGAAACCGCTGGGCACGGTCACATTGATCGTGGCATTCGCGGTGGAACCCTGCGACACCTGGTAGCTGGCAACCGTCGGACTTAGGGTAAAGGTTGTCCCAGCCGTCGACGATGCCGCGCTCCAATTGCTCGCGAGGTTGGCGGCATCGACGGAACCCAGACCGGTGACCATGTTATAGCCAGTCGTCGAGTCGGAGGTCGAGGCGCTATAGCCGAAGACCCCCGAGGTGGGACACTGCATGGCGGTGGGCCATGGGTCGGCAGTCGTTCCCGCGGGTTGGCCCACCTCGCAATAGACCTTATTGTCTCCGGTCGTCACCTGGTGAAAGACTCCTTTGCTCGGAGTGCTGGCCAACACGTAGAGAGTGGGATTGATATTGCCCAGCCCGGTCGTCGTACCCAGGTACTGATTGACCAGAGTCAAGATGCCCGCCATGATCGGGGACGAGGCTGAGGTGCCGCCTACCAGTGATGGAGCTGGATTGCCCGACGGATCGGTAAGGCTCAATGCTCCGCTGATTCCGGAAACGCAGGTGCTCGAAGTGTTAGTGGAATTAGGAACCCATGCGTTCTGCGGGGTGCAAAAGATGTATCCGGGAAAATTCGGCGAGCCTAACAGCGAGACATCGGGACTGAATCGTGCCGGGGCTTGCCCTGAAAGCGTTACGGTCTGCCACGATGGCTGACCGAAGCCCGCGACGCAGGTTGCGTTATCGGCAGACTGTTGCGCGCAATTGCTCGGACCGCCGCCGCTGGCCACGATGGCGTACCTTTCTTGCACGTCCGCTGCGCTGGTATAGCCGTTCTGAAAAGAACTGGCGGGATAGGCGACGAAAAGTTCTTCGTCATCGTTCCAGGAAGTCTCCGGAACGTAGGCCAGGGCGGAGCCGCCATCTGTGGCATTAACTACGCCCCAATACGTGCTTGTGAAGCCCGTTGTCCAGTCCACCGCCGTGCCACCTACGCCGGTGACCTCAGGGCTGGCGGCCGGGTAGCTGACCGCCACACCACCTTGGGCAAGATTCGCGGGAGTAGTGTTGGTATTAGTGCCGCCGTCGCATTCTGCCGCGCCGCTGTCGCCGCTGGAGTTGAAGAAGGTAATGCCAAGGCTGTTCGCCTGCATAAGTTCCAGTTCGTCGTTCAAGGGATTTCCCGACGCATCAAGAACAAAATTGTCGTCGAATTCGCAGCCGCCATAACTCATGCTAATTACGGGCGCTCTGTCGTTGTCGACGGCGTCATACCACGCGCCGAACACGCCGCTATTGAGATTACTGCTGTCGTATGGCGCGTTGTCGTAGATGATTTGCGCGCCTCGCGCAACCGCGGCGGACCATTCGAGATCCAAATCCGCCTCGCTTATATCATTGAGCGATGGAGTTCCCGGATCGTACACGCCCGTCGGCACCACATACTGGAAGTTCGTGGTATTGCAGCTACTGATCACACCCGTAGAAACATTGTTGGTACAGCCGCTGATCTGGGTTAGCCCGAAGCCCGAGCGGAAGTCGTTAAGATCGGCCAGATAGATGTCGGTCTGCCCGACTATGACCAGTTTTTGGCCGGTGCCGTCGATAGCCGGCGTAGCGGTGTAGAGCGCATTGATGTCGTAGATCGTCGCGATATCGCCCGGCGCCAGGAAATCCGGGGGAGAAGCGGAATTAAACTGCTGAAGGAAGGTGTCGTAGTAATCGGGATGCGCGGCGCGGAGGTTTTTCGCCGCCCTCGGTTTCAAATAGAAGTCATGCAGCCCGCGCATGCCGACGACGATCCCCGACAGCGCCGCGGGAATCTTTGGCGCGGTGGCGTTGGCGACGTGCATTTCGCCGTTCACGTTGTAGCGGTGAAACTCCGTGCCGAAGGCGCTTTGCACCTGCGCCGCGGTGCCGCTGAAAGCGATCCAGTTGCGGCCTCGCGCGACGTTGACGACTTTGAATCCCTGACCCTCGAGCCAGGTCGTGATTTTCTGAACATCGGCTTGGCTCAGACCAAAGCGATCGGCATATTGTTCCGGCGTCAGCCATTTTCGGAAGCTTGGCGACTTCGGGTTCTGCTGGTCGGCGAGAAGCTGTTTCAGCGCCTTCTGCTGGCTGGTTGTGGGCACGGTCAGCAGAGTCACGTAGCCCAGCTTAAGCGCCGGGTCCGCCGGGCCCTGGTCGAACTGCGGCAGCGCTTTGCGGTGGACGTTCCCGGTTAGCGCCACGGTCCGGCCCCCGGCCAATGCGCCGGAGATGCGGTCCGGCGTTTCGGCATAGCTCAGGCTGGAGAAAGAGAAAAGACTGGCAAGCAAGATGGCCGAGAACGAGATTGCGGAGAACAGGACGGGCAATCGCGCTGGGACGCTCAACTTCACGATTCGCATGGAAACTCCGGGCAGAACGGGGTTGTGTGCTGTGTCTTAAGCTTATAACGGGTTTATGCCTATTCGATCAACACTCTTGCCGATATGGTTGTATGGTAGACAGAAAGTTAACAAGAAGGCTTTCAGCTTTCAGCTTAGAACAAACCCGGGGCCGAGCGCGAAGTTGCGGCCCGAAGCAGTTGCGAGCAGGTTCGCTGAGAGCTGAGAACTGAACCGGGAACTGAGAACCGGGAACCGGGAACTGTCCAGCGTATACTGACCGCTGCGATTTCAGCCGCATGACTGTGCCCGCTGCCCAATCCCGCCTTGCTTACATCGACTGGGCGCGTGGGCTGGCTTGCCTGCTGATGTTTCAGACCCACTGCTACGATTCCTGGCTCAGCCCGGCGGCGCGGCAGAGCCGGTTCTTCATGTACTCGCAGTTGGGCGGGACCTTTCCGGCACCCTTATTTCTGTTTCTGGCTGGGATTTCGTTTGCCCTGGTCACGGAGAAACTCTGGCAGAAGAGTCTTCCGCCCGCACAGATCGCCCGCACGACGATCGCCCGCGGCGCGGAAATCTTCCTCTACGGCCTGCTTTTCCGTCTGCAAGAATATCTAATCGCCTGGGGCTGGGCGCCCAAGTCCGATCTGCTGCGGGTTGACGTGCTAAACACGATTGGCCTCTCGATGATGTTGATGGGCGCTGTCTGCTGGCTGGTAAGCCTCGTATGTCTGGCTGCCCCATCCTTGGGGCGTTCTTTGCGGCAAGGCTGGCAACGGCGGACTGTCCTTTCGATTTTCACCGCCACCGGAACCGCCCTGCTGATTTCCCTCCTCACGCCACCCCTGTGGACCACCTGGCGTCCCCGCTGGCTGCCCTGGCCGCTCGAGTCCTACGTCGACGGCGTGCACAACCTGGGAGTCCCGCAAGCCAACATCTTCCCCATCTTTCCCTGGACCGGCTTCGCCTTTGCCGGCCTTGCCGTGGGATTTCTCCTGCACAGCCAATGGGCGCGCAGCCGGGAGTCACGAGCATTTTTATCGATGGGACTAGTCGGCGGCATACTGATCGTTTTCGCGCGCTGGCTCGACCGGCAGCCGCGCCAGTTTTATGCCGTCGCCGATTACTGGCACACCAGCCCAAGCTTCTTCCTGATCCGCGTGGGCATGTTGCTGGTGATTCTGAGCGTAGTCTACTCGTGGTGCCGCTGGGGGCTCACCTCTCTAAGTAAAGCGCGCTGGGGATTCAGTCCGGTAATTCAACTCGGCCAGGCATCGCTGCTGGTGTATTGGGTGCACCTGGAATTCGTTTACGGCCGGGTCTCGATCCTGCCCAAGCGGAGCATGGGAATCGTCGGCGCCTCCGCGGGATTATTGGTCATTTCGCTCGCGATGCTGGCGCTGGCCTACGTTCGTATCAGGATGAAAGGCCGTGGCGAGGAAATTCTAGCGTGGCTACGTCCCAGTCCCGCTCCGGCTGCGAGCTCGACCAAAAGCTAATGCTGCTAATGCTTCCTGTGCAGGTGGGAAGCAATCCAGGCCTCCACCGGTCCTTGCGGCGAGTTCGCCGGCCGGCTGCCATACCAGAAAACGAAGCCGCCCAGGGCGAGCAGCGCGAGTAAAGCCACGTTGATCGTTCGGCGGCGGCGCTGATGAGCCGCTCCCGTGGCTGCCGTCAGCTCCTCTTGCGTTGGAGCATCATTCGCATCGCCGGTCGAATCCAGATTCAAAGCAGTGACAGCAGCCGCCGCCGGCTGCCGCCGACGCGCTAACACGCTGCCAAAGACCAGCAGGAGATTCGTGGCCAGGATCACAGCAAAAGCCAGTCCCGGCAGGAATTCCAGCTCGACGGGCCGCGCCTTCACCACGTCGATCGCCAGCACGACCGTGATGAGTCCTCGCGGCAGCATCCAGAGAATGACGTCGCGGCCCTGCGCTCCGATATCCTTCCACGACCAGCGGCTGCACTGCATCGCCAGCCAGCGCGCCACGAACAGCGCCCCGAGTGTGCCCGCCGTGAGCAGCGGATGCTCGCGGAAAACTCTCAGTTCCGCCACCACCCCGATCAGGACAAAGAAGAATGTCCGCACTAAAAACGCCAGCTCGGAGTGAAAGGTCAACAACGATTGCTGCGACTCGACCGACGTGGCCACGGCGTCTCCGAAGCCCAGGCCCGCGTCAATTTCGGGAAAATTGGCGAGCGTCAGTCCAAACCCCAATACTGCGATCAGGCCATTCGCGCCAATCGCCTCCATTCCGGCGTAGAGCACAAGCACAACCGAAAATGTCAGCACCTGCCAGAACCGTTGCTCGGAAAGAGCGTGCAGCAATCGCGACCACAAAATGCCCGCAGCGACCGCGAACACCAGTGCCACGCCCACCTGCACGGCGAAACCGCGCACCAGTCCGCTGGCGACCGGGCCCGGTTGGTCTTTCAGCCCCAACAGCAGACCGACCGTCAGCACGGCCAGCACGTCACCCCACGAGGCTTCCAGCGTAAGCGTGGCTTTGACCGCATCGTCCGCCCCCATCTGCTGCAGCACGGGCAAAACAACAGTGCTGCTCGTGCATCCGAGAACCGCCCCGACCATAACGCCGGCCAGTAACGGAACGTGCAGGCCTTTCACCAGAACCAGCGCCACTAACCCGGTGCTGAACAGATAAGCCAGAGTCGCCAGCAGCAGCGCTCCGGGAAAATGCCGCAGAGTATTGCCAAGGTTCAACTCCAGTCCACCCTCAAACAGCACGAGAATAATGGCCAGAGTTCCCAGCAGATTGGTGGCAGTGGAGAACCGTTGAGCGTCCAGCAGGTGCAGCCCCGGCCCGAGCAAAACCCCCAAGCCCATAAGCAGGACGACATCCGGAATGCGGCTGATGCTGAAAACGCGGTTGGCAAGGAACGCCAGGATGAGCAATCCGCCAACCAGTCCGAGAATCAGCGCCGCCGACATGAGTGAATGAGTCCTTTTGCCAGGAGCGATTCCCGGGGAAATCTTAAGAAGAAGCTGCGAAGATATTAGCGCGGGCTCGTTACATCTTTGCCATTTTTTAGACCAAGAAATTGCGGATTGATTCGTGACCGATTCGCACCCGATTCACAGCGAATGAAGGGACCGGGCGGCGAGATTATCCTACTTGCCTTATAAATTCCACAACTTCGCGCTCGGCCCATCGCGCGTCATTGCTGGCATCGCCATTTCGTTCACCCAGGAACGCGCAATGGCCGCCGTCGACCGTCTCGATGTAGCTGATATTCGGATTCGCCATGATTCGCCGCAGCGTCTCCGGTTGTACGCGAATGAAGGGGTCATTCGCCGCATGAATAATCAGCGCCGGCGCCGCAATCCGGTCCACCACATTGGAGGCCGCGGCCCGCGCATAATAGTCGTCGGCGCCGGCAAATCCGCAGTAGTGCGCAGTAATGCGGTCATCGAACGAGCGCAGGCTGGAGATTCCGCGCAGCCGCGCCACGTCAAATTTCCCAGGAAACAGCCGCGCCTTCAGCCGGAAGCGCCGGAACAACTGCATCAGGAAGTAATATTCATAAATTCGATTGGCCGGCCGGTGTAGAGCGTCGGCCGACGCCGCCAGGTCCATGGCCGGACACACCGCTGCCACCGCCCGGAATTGCCTTGGACCATTGCTGCCCCACTCGCCGGCAAGTTTCAGTACCAGGTTTCCGCCCATCGAAAATCCGATCAGAGCGAAGCGCGACACGCCGTCATTCTCCAGCACATGCTGCACCACCGCGGCTACGTCACCCGACAAGCTTGAGTTGTAGAGCGTGGGCGCGCAATCGTCCATGCCGCCGCAATTGCGCTGGTTCATCAACACGACATTCATCCCCGCCGCCAGCCCGTCGCGCGCAATGCCCTGCATGTATTGCGAATCCGACGAACCTTCGAGCCCGTGGACAACGATGATCGTCAGCGTCCGCGTCCGATCTTTTTCTTGCCAATAACACCAGCAGCGAATCTTGATTCCAGGAGCGACTTCCACCAGTCGCTCCTCCGTCGCCGGCAGATGAATCTTTCGCCGCACCAGAAAGCTCGCAATGGTCTGGACATGCCCACCGGCTAGCCAGCGCCGCGCGCGAAACGGCGGTCGCCTGGACCATTCGGCCACCCGCGGTGCCTGGCCGGCGCTGTCTGGAGATTGAGTCGCCATGGGAGGATCGGGAATTTGCGAACTGGCCACAAATTGATTCTAATAGAGGATGATTTTTATGGAGTGATCTGGAGCTGTCCATGCCCATCTTCGAGTACGTCTGCAAAGAATGCCAGCATCAGTTCGAGGCCTTGGTTTACGGTAAACAAAAAGCCGAGTGCCCGAAGTGCCATGCCACCAAACTGGAGCCGCAGCTCTCGGTCTTCGCGGTCTCGGCGAAGAGTTCTTCGTCAGTACCGTCCCCGACCGGAGCGTGCGGATCGTGCGGCGACCCCCGCGGGCCCGGCGCCTGCTCCCTCGGCGACATGAACTAGGGACTCGGCGCGTGCCGAAAAAAGTAGCGCCGCCGTCCCGGCGGCTGTCGTGCGGGCGCCCCGCCCGCACACCCTCGCACCAAACGAACCGCCGCAAGTTCTACCTGAAAATTAAAAAAGCTCCAGCCCAAAGGCTGAAGCCTTCACTTCTCCGAACATAACCCCGGCTACTTCTTCGTCGCTTTCACGTCCATGAAAGTAATCCAATTTGTGCCATCGATTGATATCTCCACCTTCAAGGTGTAACTCGTCGGTGACAACGTCTTGATCGTCATCTTGTGCTTGATGTCCTGCCCCCCATAGTTCGCCGTACTCGTCCACGTCCAGGTATCGCCGCTGACCGTTCCCTTCGACACTGTGTGCCGGCCCTGGCTGTTGAATGTGTCATTGGTATACACATTCTGGTCGCTGTCGTAGCCTACGATGGCCGTTTCCTTACCGGCCCCGCCCAACTCGGAGGGCATCGTAACGTCCGAGTGTCGCACCAGGAAGAATCCCCCGGGCATCCACTCTGTCGTGCCGGTTGATGTGAATTTTCCTCCTGCTCCCCACGGTCCTTGCGCGATCGCCCCCTCTGCGTTCCATGTGCCTACGAAATAATCGAGTTTCTTCACTTCCGCACCCGGCGCGCCGCCCATCTGCGCCCAGGCAGAAACCGCGACCAGAATTAGACTTGAAACCAAGATCGCCTTACGAACCCGCTGTATAAGACTCATCGATGCACCCCTCGGTTGAGAATCCAACAACCGGATACTAATCAGCCGAATCTGCCCTGCCCAGTGCGATTCGTCAGCCGATGCTCATGACAATTGTCACTCGCCTGTGACTATTTTCCCTTGGCCGCCTTGCCGTCCATTACGGTCGTCCATTTACTTCCATCCGGAGACATTTCGAATGTGAAAGTATATGAGGTCGACGATGTAAGCTTCATGGTGAATCGTCCCTTCATGGCCTTTCCATCCATCTTTTCATCGCTGGTCCAGGTCCACGTATCGCCGTCCACGGTGCCTTTGGAGTCGTCGAATTCTCCCCAACTGTTGAACTCGCGGTAGGTATAAATCTTGTCGTCATTGGAATACCCCATCACCGAGATTCCAGTTCCGTTCCCCATGCCGCTCTTAAAGTCGCTGTGACATACGAGAAAGAACTCGCCTTCCATCCACTGACACGTCTGGGTTTCGGTCATCTTGCCGCCCGGACCCATCTCGCTCGGCTTCAGGTCGCCCTCGAGCGTCCACGAGCCGGCAAACGTATCCAGCTTCTTAAGTTCCGCACCGGGCTTCGGCATTTGCGCCACCGCCGCCGCCGCTCCTAACACCAGCCAGATCGCAAGAATCGTTCCATGTCGCTTCATAAGATACCTCCGAAAAATGCCAATCTTCACTGCACTGGGGCTGCCTGACGCCCGACGCCCGCTTTACCCTACCAGTCTCCCCAATGCGACGCCGTCATCTGTTGAAACTTCATCTTCCACGCGTCCCCTTGCTTGACCCAAACCGTGCTGAAATGCTGATAGCGCGGCGGAGGCCCCTGATCCTCCACTGCCGGAACGCGCAGCACGACGTTGTAAGTCACAATTGCAACGCCATCGCCCGCCGTGATGACTTTCATTTCGTATGGCAGAATATCGACGCCGCCGCCTTCACCGAACTGGTCGAGCATATCCTGCCGGTCATACAACTGCCCGTCGAACTCGACGAAAGAGAAGTCGTCGGTCAGAGTCCGCTTGAAGTAAGCGACGTCGCCCTTCTTCGCCGCCTCGACGAAACTTTTCTCAGCCGCCATCAGCGTCTGCTCCAGCGGAGTGAGTTCTTTCGCCGGCGCATTCGTCTGCTCGGTTCCCGCAAAACCAAAAGCACAACAAAACAAACAGATGAAGACAACCAACCGGCATTTCATCCAGAGTCTCCCTTGAAAGAATCAATAACAGACTTGTCATACCGACCGGAACTGAGCGAAGCGAGCGTAGTGGAGGGACCTGCTGTTTTCTCCCCACGCGCCGCGCCGCAAACCGCTTCAGGCTGCCGTCAGCGCTTCAGCGCCACGCCTTAATAGACGGCCTTCGTCCGCAGAGGTACTCAAACCGTAAGTTCTTCGCCGAAGCCGCCCTGTTCTCAAATCAATAATCAGCATTCAGTAACTACTACGCCCCTCGAATGTTCCGCGCCAACTCCCCGCGCGCTACCTGCACCTGCTCCCCGGTAGCCAGATTCTTCAGCGCAAAGGCGTCGGCCTTCACTTCATTCTCACCCACAATCAGAATGTACTTCGCCCCTGCTTTAGTCGCAGCCTCGAACGATTTCTTTAGGCGAAATGAGTCATCTCCCAACTCGACGACCAGATCATGCCGCCGCAACTCCCGCGCCAGTCGCGCTGCCTCGCCGTTCATGCCAGCCATTGCGGCCACGTAAACATCCGGCTTGCGGAGCACACCCTCAGCCGTTTCCTTCAACGACATCACCAGCCGGTCTTCGCCAATCGCAAACCCAATCCCAGGAGCCGCCGGCCCGCCCAGCGCCTCTGACAGCCCGTCGTAACGTCCGCCGCCGAGGATCGCATTCTGCGCCCCCAGCGCTCCGTGTGTGAACTCGAATGCCGTGCGCGTGTAGTAGTCGAGCCCGCGCACCAACCGGTCGTTTATATGAAACTCGACCCCAACCGCCTTCAGAATTTCCTGCACGGCCTCGAAGTGCTTGCGCGAATCTTCGCCGAGAAACTGACTGATACGCGGCAGCGTCTCGATGATCGGCTGATCCTCCGGCACCTTGCAGTCAAACACGCGCAGCGGATTGGTCACCGCCCGCCGCTGGCAATCCGCGCACATCCGGTCTTTCACCGGAGCCAGCGCCGCCCGCAGCGCCTCATTAAATTTCGCGCGATCCTCCGGCGTTCCGACGGAGTTCAACTCGAGATTCCAATTCGTGATTCCCAGTCGGTCGAGCAACGTGGCCAGCATTTCCAGCACTTCCGCATCCCGCGCCGGAGACTCGCTCCCCGCCGAAGCCGGCCCAATCACCTCCGCCCCAATCTGATAAAACTGCCGATACCGCCCCTTCTGCGGCCGCTCCCGCCGAAACTGCGGACCGATGTAATAGAGCTTGTTGAGCCCGCGATCCCAAAGCTTGTGCTCGATGTATGCCCGAACGACGCCAGCGGTATTCTCGGGGCGCAAGGTCAAAGATTGGCCCTTTTCGCTCGCCGCCCGCGCGCGATCCTCCCAGGTGAACATTTCCTTCGAAACAATATCGGTCTCTTCCCCCACCCCGCGCGCGAACAACTCTGTCGCCTCGAAAATCGGCGTGCGAATTTCCTGGAAGTTGTAGGCGCGAAATACATCCCGCACCGCCGCCTCCACAAAATTCCAGAGCGCCGTCTCCGGCGGCAGCAAATCCCGAGTCCCTCGAACCGCTTTGATCATTTAATCCATTCCCGGACCCGACGGCCGACGGCCGACGACTGACGACCAACGACTAACGACCAACGACTAACGACCTTCCTTCAAATACTCGTCCTTATACCCAAGATAATTCCGCGCATAGCGCATGATCGTTTCCTGATCGGCGGCCTCCAGCTTCCGCCGGAACTTTCCCGGAGATCCCATCCACAGCGATCCCGGCTCGACCACCGTCTTCTCGGGAATCAACGTCCCCGCCGCGATGATCGATCCGGCGCCAATTCGCGCTCCATTCAGAATAATCGACCCCATGCCGATCAGGCAGCGATCCTCAATCACACACCCATGCAGTGTCACCGAATGCCCGACGGTCACGTACTCGCCCAGATAAACGCCCCACTGCTGCTTCATTCCATGCAGCACGCTGTTGTCCTGAACGTTGGTGTATGCCCCAATGCGGATCTCGTGCACATCCCCGCGCAGCACCGCATTCATCCATACCGAGGCGTGCTCGCCGAGTACAACGTCGCCAATAATCTGCGCCGAGTCATCGACGTAACAGGAGGCCGGAATTGTCGGCTGCACACCTTTATAAGAGCGGATCATGATTCGATAGACGCTGTTTCCTAAGGAACTTGAAAATACCACGAGAGCTCAGTCTGACGTAAGTCTTGCAGCCGCTCGGCAGTGGTGCGGTGTGGCTTTCGCGGCAGGCCGGAGCAGCGGGAGATCCCTCTCTGCGCCTGAAGAACGGCTCCGCTCGGGATGACGAGACGTTTTAAGAAACCAAACTGATCCACTACGAAATCCTATGCGTGCTCCGCCTCCTCGACGTTGAAGAAGCCATTATTTCCCATTCCGGAACCGATCTTAAAAAAGTCTGCCGCCGATCGCACCGTTTTCGCATTCCCCGTGCTATACAGACCTAGGTTTCTCCAATTCCGCGGAGAATGGTTTC
Organism: Candidatus Sulfotelmatobacter sp.; assembly: GCA_036500765.1. NCBI lineage: Bacteria > Pseudomonadati > Acidobacteriota > Terriglobia > Terriglobales > Candidatus Korobacteraceae > Candidatus Sulfotelmatobacter > Candidatus Sulfotelmatobacter sp. The sequence goes on along the minus strand of DASYBM010000001.1, from coordinate 65,463 downwards.
CGGGTGGCATTCCTAGGTGACATCCGGAAGCCCTTTCCGCGGCCTTTTCCGCCTCGCGTCCGGTTAACGCCAGTCGGATCGCCTCTCCGAGCTTTACTCGCACGCAGAGGCGAACTCATGTCCTGGACGCGGATTGTTTCTCCGGCACTAATCTTTCTGTTTGTGGCAATCTCCGCCTGCGCCCAGGACTCCGCCACCGGAGCCATCCGCGGCACCGTCGTCGATTCCTCCGGCGCGCACATCGCGCAGGCGTCCATTGTCGTCGTCAGCGCGGCGACCGGCGCACGCTACACCGCGACCACCAACGCCGAAGGCGCATTCGCTCTCGACCTGCTGCCTCCAGGCGATTACTCCGCCCGCGTGGTTGCGCAAGGCATGTCACCGCAAGTAACGCCGCAGTTGCATGTCGATGTCGGCGCCGCAGCCGTTCTTGAATTTCACCTGACCATCGCCGGAGCACAGGAAAAAATCACCGTCTCCGGCGCACCCGCTCTGGTCGAAACCCAGCCCAGCGCCGTGTCTACGCTGCTCGATGAACGCGCCCTCAATGACGTCCCGCTCAACGGCCGCCGCTTCTCCGATCTCGCATTATTCTCCCCCGGCGTCACGCAAGATCCCCGCAGCCTGACTTCTTCCACCAATGGCGATCTCGCCTTCGGCGGCATCCGCGGATTCCAGAACACAACTCTGGTCGACGGAGGCGACTACAACAACGCCTTTTTCGCGCAGGCGCGCGGACGCTATCGCGCGCCCTACCAGTTCTCCACCGAAGTCGTGCAGGAGTTCCGCGTCTCCACCAATTCCTACGGCGCTGAGCAGGGCCGTTCCGGCGGCGCGGTCATAAATGTCGTCACCAAGTCCGGCTCCAATCACCTGCACGGCACGTCTTTCTATTATCTCCGCGACAGTTCCTTCGGCGCGGCCGATCCTTTGCTCGCCTTCAAGCCGCACAACCGCCAGCAGCAGTTCGGAGGCACCGTCGGCGGTCCGCTCAAGCGCAACAAGATTTTCTTCTTCGCAGGATTCGATCAGCACCTCATCCACTCGCCCAACGTCGTCGAATTCCTCAACGGCAGTTCGCAAGTCATCCCGCAGCCCGGCACCGGACCGTTCACGCCGGGCGACTACGAATCCACCGACCAGGCCCTGGTCTTCGCCTCCGCCGCGCAACTGACCTCGCTCGCCGGAGAATATCCCGCGGCCCAAATCGGCAACACGAGTTATATCAAGCTCGATCTCAATCTCAACCCGCGTCAGCAACTGACGCTGCGCTTGAACACCACCAGGTATTGGGGAGCGAACAACGTATTCCTCGATCCCTCCAGCCCCGTTACCTACGATTCCATCAGCAACAACGGCCAAGAGACCGTCGCCGCCGAGACCGCATCGCTTTCCCTGACTTCCAGTTTCACGCCGCGCTGGATCAGCCATCTCCGCGCCCAATTCTCCCGCGATAATCAACAGTCTTTCACCAACACAAGCGACGTACTCGTCAAGATTCCAACCATCCTTGACGGGATGGGCCGCTCCAATCTTCTTCCCCGCCAGACCCGCGAACATCGACTGCACCTTGCCGAAACCGTCAGCCACGAAGGTTCGCGCCATTCGCTGAAGTTTGGCGGCGACGGGCTGCTCACCTGGATCTACGACTTCTTCCCCAGCCAGCAAAGCGGCGAATATCTTTTCTACCCAATCAAAGTCAATCCTTTTACCTTCGCGCCCCAGGAGGCTGGCCTCGAACTCACTCCCTTGCGCGCCTACGCCCACGAAGTGCCGCACTACTATCTGCAAAACTTCGGCAGCGCCACTTCGAATCCCAACACCAACGAATACGCCGCCTTCGCCCAGGATACGGTTCGCGTCACCGACCATCTGGCCGTGAACGTCGGCGTGCGCTGGGATCTGCAAACCTTCTCGACCGCCGGACTTCTGTCGAACCCGCTATTCCCGCCCTCGGGCAAAGTTCCCTTCCAGCCCTACAACTTCGCCCCGCGCGCCGGGCTCGCCTACTCCTTCGGCAACAAGCGCCCGCTCGTGCTGCGCGCCGGATTCGGCATCTTCTACGTCCGCATCCCCCAGATCTACAACTCCGTCGTTCAAACGGAAAACGGCATCACCGACTCGCAAGTCTTCCTTAACAACACGAACTATTACGATCAGCAGGTCTTCCCGAGCTATCCCAATCCGCTGGCGAGTTGCCCGCTCTTCGCAGCGAACTGTGCTTTGCCTCCGGCCTTGACTGGAGGAATAGCGAACGATCCCTCTGCCGTAACGAATGAGGTTTCAGCTTTCGCTCCCAACTTCATTACGCCGCGCGTCCAGCAAGCCAACCTCACTCTCGAAAAAGAAGTCGCCGACCACACCACCGTCGCCGTATCAGTGCTCACCGTTCACGGCGAACACCTCATTCGCGCCCTCGATGTAAACCTGCCGCAGCCCACTCCCGTGGCCTATCCCATTTTCGATTCCACTGGTTCCATCTTTCAGGGCAGCTACTATACCGTCGACTCTTTTGCCACCTGGCAGTTCACGAAATCGCTCACCTGTCCCTTCCCACCGTGCATTAACCCGCTCGGCCGCCCCATCGCCCAACTCGGCGCCATCAACGAATTCCAGAGCGCCGCCTCCAGCTATTACAATGGGGCCACACTCTCCATCAATCGCCGCGTCGCCCGCGGAACTTATCTTCGCCTGTCCTTCACCTACGCCCACGCCATCGACGACGGCCAGGATGCCCTCGTCGCCGGACAACCCGCCACCGTTCAAAATTCCTACGATCCCAGCGCCGAGCGCGGGGCCAGCGTTACCGATCAGCGCGATCGCCTCGTCGTCGCCTTCTCCACCGAACCCCACCCCTTCCATCGCGGCAACGAAATGCTCGGACACATCTTCAACGACTGGAAAATCTCCAGCCTCATCAACTACGGCAGCGGACGTCCCTTCAGCGCCACCGTCTCCGGCGATCCCAATCAGGATGGCAATGATCTCAACGACCGCCTCCCCGGCTACAGCCGCAACGGCTTCACCGGGCCCGACTACGCCACCGCCGACCTCCGTCTGACCCGCACCCTGCGCCTGCACGAGCGCTACAAACTCAACCTGATCGCCGAATCCTTCAACCTTTTCAACCGCGACAACCAGCGGGTAGTCATCACCTCCAACGGACTGGTCGCGAACGCCACTACATTTGTGCAAAGCTCGGTGACGCCAACCCTCGCGTCCTACCCCGGCTACTACACGCTTCCCACAAACTTCACCAAACCCAACGCCGCCTATCCCCCAAGACAAGTGCAACTGGCGATGAAACTCATCTTCTAGTCCCTGCTACGTTAGAAGATCTGTCATTCCGGCAGGAGCCAGACCTTCTCGAAGAGAAGGGCTGGCGAAGTGGAGGAACCTGCTTTTTGCCTGCGCCGGCGCGGGACAATCTCGCCCAGAAGTTATGCTTCCCGTGCATGCAAAATTAACATTTCTCTTCTTGACTTGGTCCTGATTCCCTGACATAACTAACCCGTCCATCGGCAGCTTGAGGATCTAGAACTGACGCAGGAAAGGCCGCTCCTACCCGGAGCGACTCTACTCAATCTGGCCCCCACCAAGTTGAGTTGCAGTAAGAGTTTTCGAACTCGCGGTCTTCCGGAATAGAAAGCACAATCGGGTGTCGCTGCGGGTGTGCCGCGCCGAAGTCCGATCAATCAGCGTTTGTGAATTTTGAAGGAGAAGCCAATGAAAACTCATTCCCTATCCGCTTGCATGCTGATCTTGGGACTAGCCTGCTTTCTCGCGTTTCCGAAGCTCTCAGCAGCCGCGCAACCCGGCCCGAGCGAATTTCAGGGCACGCTGGCCGACCTGCCCGAAGAGGCACAGTTCAGCATCACAAATCAACTCGCCAAACTAACTGCAAGCGAAGGCCAGCCGGGGGACTACTTCGGTTTTTCCGTCGCCATGAGCGGCAATACTGTCGTCGTTGGAGCACCGTACTCCAAAATTGGAGACAACGGCTACGAGGGTGCGGCGTATGTCTTCGTCAAGCCCGCCAGCGGATGGGCCAACGTGACCGAAACCGCTAAACTCACCGCCTCGGACGGGATAACCAACAGTGACCTCGGATTGGCTGTGGCCATCAATGGCGGTACGATCGCGGTTGAGGCCGGCTACGGCAACCCTGTACACGCCGCAGTCTACATCTATGTGGCGCCACTCTCCGGTTGGGCCAACATGACCGAAACCGCCAAGTTGAACACGCCCCTTGACTACTCGGGCGGCGGGCATCCCCCGTCATTGGCCATCAGCGGCAACACGGTTGTGCTCGGTATGCCTTGGGGCTCGATCCGTGGCACGTTCAGCGGTGTAGCCTATGTCTTTGTCGAGCCAGCCGGCGGCTGGACCAACATGGCTGCACCGACGGCGCAGCTGACCACCGCCATCCCTCCTACATACTTTGGGACGTCGGTCGCCATCAGCGGCAATACGATAGTCGTCTCCGGCCCGTATCTCCAGTCGGTATTCGTCTACACCAGGCCCCCGAAAAATGGTTGGTTTGGAACGCGGACCGAGGATGCCGATCTGAGCGCTTCCAACGGAGATCCGCTCGCGACAGTCAGTATCGTGGGCGACACAATAGCTGTCGGCTCGCCTGGAGCCACCATCGGGAGCAACGCAGGCCAGGGCGCGGTCTATGTGTTCGTCAAGCCGGCGTCGGGTTGGACCTCGATGACTCAGACCGCCAAGCTCACCGCCTCTGACGGCGCCGCCAACAACGGCCTTGGAGACTCCGTCGCCGTTGGTGCCAACGGTAACGAGATCTCGGCTGGCGCCTCGGGCTGGGATTCCAGCACCGGCGCGATTTACACCTTCGTCAAGTCATCCACCGGATGGGCTAACATGACGCAAACCGCCGAGTTCGCCGCCTCCGACGGTGTCTCCGGCAATGACCTCGGCGACGCCCTCTCCATGAGCGGCATCCAGACCGTGGCAGGGGCGCCTCAGGTCAGTATTTCCGAGCCGGGCGCGGCATACGTATTCTCCGCTCCGCGGTAGGCCGCAAACCATCGCAGACTTGGAACCCAGACTATGGAGCCCCCGGACGCCCCTCGTCCGGGGTTTGCGCGCGAAAGCGTACAAATTCGGAGCGCCTGATCATTTGCCTTTCTAGATAATCTTTCACCATGAATCCGTCTCAAAATGACCCATAATTCCCACATTTATGCGACCCGTCCCACAATTTTCACCACTTTCCCTTGACTTGCAGTCGAATCCTTGTAATAACTATTCGGTCCATCCGGACGAGTTTGGGGGTGTGTCGGTTTGGCGGAAGTACGACTTCAAGAGGGTGAAAGTTTAGAGAACGCGCTGCGCCGCTTCAAACGCAAGGTGCAACAGGAAGACATTATCAAGGAAGTGAAACGCCACTCCTTCTACCTGAAGCCCGGCGAAAAAAAACGTGTGAAGGCCGCTTTAGCGCGCAAGCGAGCTCGCAAGAAAACGCGGAAAGAACAAGACTAACGCGAAAGCAACAACGAAGTTAACGAACCAAAGAGCCGCTCCTTCCCGGGGCGGCTCTGCTCAAATCTGGCCCCCACCTTTTGAGCAACACAGGGTCTTTATACTCATCATTCTTCCGGCATAAAAAGCACGATAGTTTGTAACCCACGCCTCTCCTGAGCGCGTGGCGGGCCGAGTCCAAGGGGCAGTAAAGAGGGGGAGCAGTACACAGACCTGTATTTTCGGTGAATCCACCGCAGTTCCTTCCCCGCGGGTGGGCGCGCCGAAACGGGTTGAAGGGAGCCATCCTCAAATGGATTTTCAGGACAAGGTGCTGAAGTGTATCGATTGTGGGAGTGATTTCATTTTCACTGCCGGGGAACAGCTTTTCTTTCACGACAAGCAATTCAAGAATGAACCCAAGCGTTGCAAGGCTTGCAAAACCAAGCGGGTCTCCGTACTCGGCGCCCCCCCCGCGCCTGGACAAAGCTATCGCTACACCAAGGTCGAGACTCAGGCTACCTGCTCTGGATGCGGAAAGCAGACCACAGTCCCTTTCCGTCCCACGCAGGGCCGCCCGGTTTTCTGTCGCGAGTGCTTTATGTCGCGAAGAAGCGCCGCCTCGGCTTGATCGGAAGTTTGGCGCGGACCCCCGTCTGCGGCCCTTGATTCATTCTGTCCCTGCGCGGGGCGCTCCTGCCCGCGGTCGTTGATGATGCCTCGTCTGCCCGCCCTGCTGGCAGGACGCCGGGCTTGATGTGTCATGTTCTGTAGCTTGTTCGATAAACCGTTGCGATAACATAGTCATGTGCCCGGATACCACGTAGAAAATTTTGGCTGCCGCGCCACCCAGGCGGACGGCGCGGCTCTCGAACGACAGTTCGAAGAGCGCGGCATGTCGCGCGCGTCAACACCCGCGCAAGCTTCTGTCGTGATTTTCAACACCTGTACCGTGACGGCCGGGGCCGACCAGGATGCCCGCGCTGCGATCCGACGTCTCCGCCGCCAGAACCACGAGGCGCAAATTGTGGTCACCGGTTGCTACGCTCAGCGCGCTCCGGAAGAAATCGCCGCACTGCCCGGAGTGGGCCTGGTGATTGGCAACTCCCACAAACATGAACTCGCCGAAATCGTGTTACGAAAAGACCGGCCACTAGCCGCAGGGTCAAGCACATTCGTCCCCCTGACGGCCCTAACTGCGCTGGGAAGCCGAGAGCCAGAAGCTGGAAACCCGATCTTCGTCTCCGACATTTTTGCCCACACCGAACTTCTGGCTGCGCCGGTCTTCGACGCCGCCAATGAGCGCACGCGGCCCAACCTGAAAGTCCAGGACGGATGCGACAATCGTTGCTCGTTCTGCGTGATCCCGTACGTTCGCGGCCAGAGCCGTTCGCTGGAAAGCGATCGCATCCTCCAGGAAGTCTTCACGCTCGTGAAAAACGGCTACCGCGAAGTCGTGGTCAGCGGGATCAATCTGGGCAGGTGGGGACGCGATTTAAGTCTCAGCTCTCAGCCATCAGCTGTCAGCGATTCTCACCAACGACCGACGACTGACGACCGACGACTGACGTCGCTCATTGGCGCTATCCTTTCCGAGACCGCCCTTGAAAAGCTCCGCATCTCTTCTGTCGAACCGATGGACTGGACCGAAGAACTGATCGAACTCGTGGCGACGTCTCCGCGTATTGCCAAGCACGCGCATGTGCCAATGCAGTCCGGCAGCGACGCGGTGTTGCGCCGCATGCATCGCAAGTACCGCCCGTGGCACTATCGCGAGAAGATTGAAAAAATTCGCGCCGCCATGCCCACCGCCGCGATCGGCGCCGACGTGATGGTCGGGTTCCCCGGCGAAACCGACGCCGAATTCGAAGCCACGCGCCGCCTGATCGAAGAACTTCCATTGACCTATCTGCACGTATTTACTTATTCGGCGCGCCCCGGAACTCCGGCGGCAACGATGCCGAACCAAGTGCCGGTTCACATCGCTCGCGAGCGTAACCGTATTCTGCGGGAGCTAGGAGAGGAAAAGAAGCTGGCGTTTATGCGCGGCTTCGTCGGCAGGTCGGTTGAGGCGATCACGTTGAATGTGATTGGCAGCGACGCGGGCGGTGAGTTTACCGAATCGTTGACCGACAATTATTTGAAACTTCGTCTGCGCGGAAGACACGAGGGCAATCATTGGGTACAAGCACGCGTAGCAGAGGTGATCGGCGTCGCCCTGCGCGGGATGAAAGATTTTGATAAAAGTCCGACGTCTTCTGAGGCAGTATCGCCAACAATCGGTTAAGGACTTCGTTTCTGACCCTTCATTTAGAGGGAAAAGTTACAAGTTCACAGGAGAGAATGCTACTTCGCGCTCTCCATCCTGGTTCGAGCGGTACGATTCAGTTCTGGCCGTCGACGCATCGGGCGATGCGCCATATCCGTTGCGGGTGCCTTTCGTCTGGCTCGACTTGATTATTGAGCTTACGACCAAGCTCAAAAACCCCCCGACCAATACGGCGCTGCCCACCGCCATAACAATGAATTTCACTACTTCGCCCATTGTGTCACCACTGCTTTCTGTACTGAGCTGGTATTATGCGCCCAACTGACCACTCCGCCTACCACGATGATGGTCAACGCTCCGATAATTAGAGCCGCGGTTCCCATAGTGGGACCGACCTCCTGATCGAGAGCGTAGCGCTTCATAAAGAGCAACTCCGCCCATTCGCCGCGCTGCTTGTAAGTGGCAAATTTCCCGCGATGCTCGCTGCCTTTTCTTCCCATGATTCGGTCCTCACAACACAAAAAGCGCAAGCCCGGAGGCTGCGCCTTTGGTTCCCTCTCGAAAAATTTTGTCTATATATCTATTTTAGCGATTTAGGTGGGGTGAACCGGAAAAATTGGCAACTTTATATTTCTTTTGCAAACAATGGGATGGAGGGAATCGAGTGCGTTAGGGGGCTTGACAAGATTTCGGGCTTTTGGCGATTTTGCAGGTTTTTGATGTCGTTTGGCAGCTTGAGAGCCGAATCAAAAAGCAGGTTCCTTACCGGCGCTTTGCGCCGATTCGGAATGACATCCTAATAACATCCTAATGACATCCTGAGGTGGCAGACTGTTTTGCGTAACTGCTCTGCGACTTTATTCGCGCGTGAGTTCGCTCTCGGTCACCCCCGTGAGGGTTACGAAGCGAATTACGCCTTGCGCATCTTCGAATACAAGGCCCGTGGTTCCGTGGTTCACGACGGCGCTGACCAGGTGGCCGTAGGATTTGGGAATGCCGCCTTGCACGGGAGTCTGATCGTAGCGCGCGAGTTCTCCTTCTTTCATGCCAGTGACGCTGACGAAGCGGATCGTTCCGTCCGTGCCTTCGAAGACCAATCCTGTCCCGATGTTATCCGGGAATGCGGCGGCGAGGCGGCCGTAGGATTTCGGGACTTCGCCGTGTGTCTTCGCGTACGTTGTCGTGTTATCGGGGGTGGTGTTGCGTTGGCCGGCCAGATATCCGCCCAGTAATAGAAATACGCTTCCCGCAATTAACAGGATTCGTTTGCTCATGATTTTTCCCTCGTTAGAGACTTGGGTTTCGTGATGCAGTTTGGCTGGCGCGCCACGCCAGTTTAGAGTGAGATCCCTTCGACTTGGCTCAGGGCAGGCTCTTCGCTCCGCCTGAAGAACGGCTACGCTCAGGACATCACGATAAAACTACCAAAATCTTCAGTGGTTAAGGCTCGACCAGGATCTTGTGCATCATGCCGAGATCCTCGTGCAGCAGAATGTGGCAGTGAAACACGAAGGTGCCCGCGGTGACTGGGTTGCTGAAATCCATGCGAACCTTCACGCTATGGTAGGGCCCGTTTCCGCCCCAGTAAGGAATCTCGATGGTGTCGCGCAGATCGTTATCGGGCGCGGGCTTGCCGTCGATCTCGAGCACGCGGAAGTGAATCTGATGAATGTGAAAAGCGTGAGTCTCGAGGGCGCGGTTTTCGATCGTCCAATCCTCGATCGCCCCAACTTTTGTCGTGATTACCGGCGCTTCGTTGGGCTCGAATACTTTTTGCTTTTGGCCATCGACGGTGATGTAAAACTGGATGGGGCCATTGGTCCCGCCAAATTCTTCCGAGAAGTAGAGTTTGCGCTGGACGGTCGCAGGCTGCGTCGCCAGAGTTAGGAACTTAGATTCATCCGCCGAAGCCGGAGCCGACGCCTTCGGCATGTGCGAAACTTCGACGGCGCTGCTGCTGGTCTCAATATTGGCCAATTTTTGCGACAAGTCGAGATTTCCGGTTGGGCCCGTGTCGTACACATTGGTGAAAAAGACTGCGCTCTGTCCCGACGGCGGCGCCGTGACGATGAACTCGGCGCGACCCGCCGGAGGGATCAGAATTGTGGTTTCGTTTCTCGTCTGCGCGAGAGGATAACCGTCGAGCGCGATGATCTGCATGGGTTGCAGCACATCGTTCTGCTGGATCTGCAATTGTAGAAAATCCTGGATGGTTGCATTCGCCACTCGCCAGAACTGCTTCTCCCCGGGCTTCATGTTGATGATCGGGGACGCGCCCAGAAATGGGGCAGTCTGGTAATTGAGCGTCAAGAGGTATGGCCCGGGAATCCAGGGAACGAGATACTGTTGGCGAACTACGAAGACGCGCTCGGTCAGGCCCGCGACTTCGGGGCGAACCTTCTCCATTCCCCCGACGATCAGCGCTCCCGCGGCGCCGCCGTTCACCTGAAATTCAGTGAAGCCATGTACGTGCGGATGGTACCAATAGAGTCCCGGAGGCTGTGTCGTGGGAATCTGCACGTTGTATTGAAAGCCGGGTGTGCCGGGCTGAATCAGAGTGGTCAGCACATCATCCTGATGGCAGACCGGGGCAACATTCATGCCATGGAAATGCACATTGGTCGAGTTGATGGTGGCCGCGCCGCCATCGCCGCAAGCGGGGCCCGTGGGCGGCGCCATGTTCATCTTCGAGACGATGCCGCTGTTCTTAATTCCATCGACCACGTCGAGATTCAGCACATCACCGGGATTCACGCGCAAGGTGGGAGCTTCGACGACTTGACCCGGAGCCTGGTACTTGTAGCAAAAGTGGGTGTAGCCGCCGCTGTCGACCGAGTGGCCCATAGTGAAAGTGGCGTTGAGAGCGCCATTTTGCGAGACGATGTTGAAGGGATCGGCCACTACGGTCCCGGATGCGGGACGAGCAGGACAATCTTGCGCCACGAGGGTTAAGACTGAAAACCCGCAGACTGCGATCGCAAGCAAGAACTTCGACGTCGACTTCCTGCGCATATCCGACTCCTTCATCCGGTTGTAAATCTTAAGAAGCTGCCAGAGACCATCTTAAAAAGATCGGGGCGGAAATGCGCCAATCGAAAGTAACCCCGTGCTATTGGGATCGGAGACGGGCGAGCCGGGTGCTTCAACGAGGCTGCATTTCCGATTCGATACGCTCAGGGTCACGGTGGCAATTCCTGGAATTGTGGAAAATTCAGCGACGTAGACTCCGCCGCCGTTTCCGATCTCGCTGATCAGCGCCGTGCCCGCAAGATACGACCAATTGGACGACAAGCCGCCGAGTGGCGGCGAGGTGCAACCGGTGGTCAACTTGCCCGTACTCTTGTCAAAAAACAGAGCGCTCACCGTTGCGCCTTGTGTGTTGATGACGTACACCATGGTTTCGTCCGGACTGAGCAGGAGGTTGCTGGAGTTGATGCTCGTGGTAGACCGGTAGACCGTCGTCTTGGCCAGCTTGCCGGACGAAATGTCGGAGACCTCGACACTGGAAGCCGTCGAGGTGTCGCCAAAGATCGCGAAGTGGCCATTGCTCGTGATGTCAATTGCATTCGGGTAGGTTGCGCCCTGTGCGGTTACGAATGAAGTGGCGGACTGTTCGTCGCCATTCGGAACCGGAGTGCCTCCGGAAATGTCGAACGATTCAATGGAGCCGTCGGTATAGCTCGCGACCAGCATGGTTCCGTGCGCCGCCATGCCGTTGATGATGCCGGCGTGTAAACCTTTCACCGAAGTATCGCCGATGAAGGCGAGGCCGCAGCCCGACTGCACGGCGAAGGTTCCGATGGTGTTGGAGTCGCTGAAGCTGGCATAAAGATAATTGGTGTTCATGGCGAGGCCAATGCCATTCGACGTGCCGCCATCGGTTGGCGACCCGCTGGCGTTGCCGCCGACCGTCAATGTGCTCACATTAATGCCGACAATATCGTCGTTCCCGGCTTCCGAGGCGTAGACGCACTGCTGATCGGAAGTATTCAGCTCGGCGAGGCGATTCATGCCAAAGTATCCGCCGCCAATGCCGAACAAGCCGGTCTGCACCTGCTGCTGAAAGACCAGCGCACCATTGGTTCCCACGGTGTAAAAGCTGACGCCGGTGGGAAACGGAAACGCCGCGTCATCGTTGGCAACCACGTACTGGGTACCAGCCGTGGCCAGCTCGCTCATCGCAAGAAGACCAGCGAGAAAACCGACTGCTGCCGCCCTCTGGACCCACCACAATGCTGCAAATCTCTTCATAACCTGGATTTCCTCACCACAGATCCCCACAGTTAAAGTGCCATTCAGTAAAGCATGGGGCCTATACGTGGACAAGTAGTATTGAGCCCGTCGATTGTAAAAGTCTCGTTTCTATTGCAACTCATTGCGCAATAGCGGTAAGTCCATTCCACTTCACCATGGAGGCGTGAAATCTGCGCTCATAAGGGGCTCTTTTTGACCATATTGATCGAGGTTCCCTTAGTCATGGCGGTTCCTTCTTTACGTCTTACCCAGGCGTTTGTGGCAGGGTAAAATCGCCTTACAATGCCGTCTGAAAACGTGCTGAGCCGCCTCGGAAGCCATTTTTTCGCAAGCCGTTGTGTGGCAAATAATTGTCTCGAAAACCGTTCTTTTGCCGACTCAGGAGGAGCGAGGGCTGTGAAACCGATTTTCAAACTTGCGATTCTCGCGGCGGCTTTTCTGGCGCCGATGAGCCTTGGCATTTTTATGTTTGGTCAGGAAGCGGAGAGAGTCCCGCTGATCGAAGACTGGACCACACAGCATGTGGTTTTTTCCAATCCGGAGGCGGTTCGGAGCGAGGGCGGGTTGCAGGGTTGGCCTCTGCTGACGCCTGAAGAGCGGGAGAAGATTAAATCCGACGTGCGTTACAGGATGCAGGAGCTTCGGCGCAACCACCAGCAGGAGCCAACGGGGATTTTCGAAATCGAAGAAGCGGAGCGGGGCGAGCTTTCGAGACGGCTGCGGCGCAAGCTCAAGTCGAGGCCACAGGGCGATTGGAGTTACTTCCTCGGTGGCACTGCTAATGCCGGTGTGAACGACGGTTTGTATCCGGCGAAATATTCCTACAACATCAATGCCACGCCCAGCTGCGCCAACGATTACGTAACTTTCTTGCTGAACCAAAAAGGTGCCGCGGCTACGGCGGCCACAGGCAGCCTGGTTTTCGGACAGGCGAGCAATTCGCCGCCAGCGAACAACAGTCAAGTTCAGGTGGGAGCAGTGGTTTACAGTTTTCAGACGACTCTTACAACCGCCACTACGATCGACACTTGCAACGTGAAAATCCCGGCGGGCGATAACGGCAAAGGTTCAGCGGCAAACCTGACGGCTGCTATTAATAACTCCGGCGGAACCAACTATTCTTGCGACCCCGCTTCGGCCAACGCGAACGTCACGGCTGCGAACCCCACAGCTCCCAATGACATCGTCAACCTGACGGCCAAACTCGGCGGTGAAGCGGGCAACAGCCTTCCTCTGGCGGTTTCGTCAACTCCCAGCACCAACGCCAACGTAACGGTTTTTGCCAATGGCAAGGAAGGCCAGCCCTCCATCGTCGCATTCAACAACCTCTACGTCGCGCCGGGGACGCAAGGCAGCGCGATCGGAACCTTCTCGAGCAACGGAATCGACAACGGCCAAACCATCACGATCAGTAACGGTTCGGCATCGCTGGTCTTAACCGCGACTTCCACCACCGCAACGGGAAGCATCACCGTGGACTCCGTTACCGGACTAAACGGCAAGCAAGTGAGCATTGGCACGGGTGTGCAAAAAGTACAGTACAATTTTTCGGCTGTCCCGGTGCTAACGCCGCCGGCCGGACAATGTAACGTCTACGAGGGTCTGGTCGCATCGACAGCGACTGCGGCCGCCAACCTGGGTTCAGCGATCGACTCTGGAGCCGGCAGCACGACAACCTTCTTGTGTGCCGCTGGCGCGAATCCGAATGCTGCGGTCGGGGCGACTGGCACCGGGAACCAAGTCAACCTGACGTCGAGGGTCCCGGGCTCCGAAGGCGATACCATTTTCACCGCCTTGTCCTCGAACGCCACCGCTGCGGAGATCACTCTGAGCGGGGCGACCCTGACCGGCGGCACGGACGGCTCAAACCTGGGCACGAATTTTCAGTACACCTCAAGCACAGGCGTGGACACTACCACGCAGCTGGCCGCAAACCTCACCAGCATCATTAACAACAACGGAAGCGGCGTTGGCTTTACCGCCGTGCAAGGCACCGGCGCCAATAGCGATCTGGTGACGGTGTTTGGGCCGCCCAACGGCACAGGAAACACCATCGCCCTTTCGACCGACGCAACCGGCTTCTCGTGGTCAAGTTTCACCGGCAACACCGCCCCTTCGGGCCTGTGCGCCGGGTCTCCTGCAACGGTGGGAGCGCCCACCGTCATGTGGGCTTACAACGTAACCACCAGCCCGGTCACTACGTGGCCCACCCTTTCTTACGATGGAACCAAAGTGGCGTTTCTCGAACAAAATAACGGCGGGGGATTCATGCACCTGCTGAAATGGAAGGCGGGAGAAGGCACCGTGAGTGCGCCCGCGACTCCCACGAACACAACGCTAACCAATTGGGCTAGTTGTCCGGCCAACACCTCCTGCATGATCAACCTCACCGACCCCCACGGCAACGAAGTCACGAACTCGTCGATATTCCCGAACTTTGGCCCTGACGGCACCACCGATACTGCTTTCCTCGGGGACAATGGAGGGTACCTCTACAAAGTTACCGGCATCTTCAACGGGACGCCGGGGGCCGGCTGGACGTACCTTATATCCGCAGGTAAAGTACTGACGGGCCCGGTGTTTGACAGTCGTACGAACAGCGTGATCGTGGCCGACAACCTGGGGAATGTTTATTGTGTAACCGACAACGGCACGACTGCCGCTTCTTGCGGGACGGTTGCGGCGCAGGCGGGAACGACTTCGGGCTTTAAGAGCGCGATTGCGGATCCGCCCATCGTCGATATCGTCACGGGCGACGCTTTTGTATTCGGCAATGACTGGAATACTCAGCCCGCTAATACGAGCTCTGCCGCCGTCGTGGAGATTCCCCTGGCCAGCTTCAACGTCGCCAGCGTAAAAGTCGCCAACCTCGGACCGGCGGGCGAGGAAACCTTGCATGACGGCATTTTCGACAACATTTTTTACAGCAGCGCCAACGGCACCGGGAATTTGTACGCGTGCAGCAGCACCAGCGTTGCGGGTAACCCGTCCACGATATGGAGCATCCCGATCGCGGCGGGCGTGATGAGCACTACGGCGACTGCGGGTCCTGCGGTGACGACGGACAAGGAAGAGTGCTCGCCGTTGAACGAGATCTACAACACGGCGCAGGGGATCGATTGGCTTTTCGTTGGCGCCCCAAAGAATTGCGCGTCCGGCGGCTCCGCGACTGGGTGCGTGATGTCGTTCAGCATCACCGCCGGACCTCCAGCGGTGTTCGACAGCACCGCCGCGGAGGAAGGGGGGACCAGTGGAATTGTGGTGGACAACATCAGTACGTCGGGTGAAGCATCCAGTCTTTACTTCTCGACATTGGGCGGCGCCGCCGGCGCGTGTGGAACCAATCCAGTTAACGACGACAGCAGTTGCGCCGTAAAGCGAACACAAAGTGGTCTACACTGAGCCCATATGGGCCAAGTAGAAGAACCGATCCATCTCCTCCATGAATCGGCGGCGTACATCCAAAAAAAGCCCTATCTGAAACCCGCGTTTCGCTACGAGCCGGTGTTCGTCACGAGCGCGCTCACCTGCGGAAAGCTGGCGGGAACGTCTGCGCATTGCAATATTATCCGCAAGGTTTCATAACTGCTCGAACGGCTCTTTCCTCGGCGTAAAGCGGCGTCGGGCTTCCGGCTGTTGACTCACGGTTACGGACTCTCCAGAGGGTAGGAAATTGGCTATGTTCCTCCTGTGACCGTCCAGATGCAACCATAGTTGCTGGGCACAGTCAGCGCCTGCGCCGTGCCGGCGACTATCGCAGCTAAATTCTGCGCGCCCTCAATCTGCTCAACGTACTCGCCGCTAACGGGAAAAGAAAAACTTGTGATCTGCGGCTGATCTGTGAAGTTGACAACGATCAGGCTGAACGTGTTTCCGAGCTGCCGCGAGAAAGCCATCAAGCCTTTCGAGTTGAAGTTGCTGTAGTCGTTGTAGAAGTAGTGCTGGCCATCGCTAAACTGCGGTCCGCCGCGGCGTAACTTTGTCAGCTTTCGAATCAGCCGGATGATCGGCTGCCCGTCATTGTCATAGAAATAATTCCAGCGCACCGGGCGGTAGAGCATCACGCGACCGTAGCCGCTGCCGGGATTTTCCGGACACCGCAGTTGGTTGTAATCGGGCGTTTTTGGCAGCTTAGTTTTCGTGCGGGACTATAATTGTCGCACTCATGCCTCTGGCCGCCGGGACACGACTCAGTCAATACGAGATTCTTTCGCCGCTTGGAGCGGGGAGCATGGGAGAGGTGTACCGCGCGCGCGATACGCGCCTGGAGCGCGAGGTCGCGATCAAAGTTCTGCCCGAGTTGGTCTCGTCCGAGCCTGATCGGCTGCATCGCTTCGAGGTGGAAGCCAAGGCCGCGGCGGCGCTGAATCATCCCAACATTCTTGCGGTGTACCAGATGGGAACCTACGCGGGCGTGCCCTATCTGGTATCGGAGTTGCTGGAAGGCAAGACTCTGGCCGAGAGCGTACGGCGCGGCCCGCTGGCGATGCGCAAGGCGCTCGATTACGCTGTGCAGATTGCACAGGGGCTAGCGGCGGCGCACGAAAAGGGAATCGTGCATCGCGACCTGAAGCCGGACAACTTGTTCGTCACCAAAGATGGACGGATTAAGATCCTTGACTTCGGCTTGGCCAAAGTGACGCAGCCGAAAGATTCGGCCACGGATGCCCAAACGCTCACCATGCCGGGAGTGGCGATGGGGACCGTGGGCTATATGTCTCCCGAACAGGTGCGCGGGCTGGCGACCGACCATCGCACCGACATTTTTGCGTTTGGCGCGATCCTATACGAAATGGTGAAAGGGAAACGGGCGTTCGAGCGGTCAACCTCGGCCGACACGATGAGCGCGATCCTGAACGAAGAGCCGGTGCCCTTGTCGGAGTTGGCGCCCGATACGCCGATGGCGTTACAGAGAGTCATCCTGCGTTGTCTGGAGAAGAATGCGGAGCAGCGGTTTCAATCGGCATCCGATCTGGCATTCGCGCTGGAGGCCTTGTCAGATTCCGGAAACGCACCGCCGACAAGCGCACATTCCATCAGGTCCGCCCCGCAAAAACAGCAAGCGACACAAAAACAAGTCGAGCCGCAGCGGCGACGCACCGCGCTCGCTGCTACGGCCCTGGTAGTTGTAGGGATACTGGCGGTTCTCACGTATTTCTTGACCCAACCGCCGCCCACTCCGCGGATCTCGAACTACACTCAGCTCACCCATGACGGCCAGCAGAAATCTCTCATTGGAACGGATGGCTCCCGTCTTTACATCAACCTGGGCGAGGTAAGGGCAGGAAGCTTCTCTTCCCAGGGCATTGCCGAGATGTCTGTCGGCGGCGGGGAGCCGAGAAAACTTTCGATTCTGCCTTTGCCGGACATGGACGCCGTCGATCTGTCGCGGGATGGATCCGATCTTCTCGTGGTCAATGGCCAAGGGGCGCCTCCGAAAGGCCCCCTCTGGAGTGTTCCGATCCTGGGCGGCTCTGCACGCAAACTTGGCGATCTCGTGGGCGAAACAGGTGCCTGGTCTCCGGACGGTAAATGGTTGGCTTATAACAGCCTGGGCGACCTGTTCGTGGCCCGGCCCGATGGAGCCGAATCGCGCAAATTGTTGAGCGTGAAGGGCGACATCCTGAATCTCGCGTGGTCGCCCGATAGCGGCCGCCTCCGCTTTGACTCTTCGAGCACAGCCGGAACGGCCGGGCAGCAGCTTGAATGGGAAGTATCGCTGGCGGGAACCGATTTGCATCGCTTGTTCGAAGGCTGGCACGATCCTCCCGACGAATGTTGCGGCAAATGGACGGCCGACGGAAGATACTTTGTATTTCAATCGAACAATCAGATTTGGGCTGTCCCCAAGAGCGGCGGCTTTCTGCGCTCCGCTCCCAAGCCGGTCCAGCTTACATCCAGCCCGCTATCGCTCTCCTCGCCGCTTCCCGGCAGAGATGGCAAGAAGCTCTTTCTGATCGGTCGAACCTATCGCGGCGAACTGACCCGCTACGACGCGAAATCGGTCCAGTTCGTACCCTTTCTCGGCGGAATTTCAGCAGAGTATGTCGCCTTCTCGAAAGACGGCCAGTGGGTGAGTTACGTCTCCTATCCCGAAGGTAGGCTCTGGCGAAGCAAGGTGGATGGAAGCGAGCGCCTGCAACTGACCGATCCTCCCATGTATCCTGTGTTGCCGCGCTGGTCGCCAGACGGCAAGAACATCATTTTTTTTGAGTTCGCGTTGAGTGCGGCGAAGCCTGCCAGAATCTATGAAGTCTCTGCCGGCGGCGGAAATCCGCGGCAACTCATGCCGGAAGATCCGCACCAGCAACTGGACCCGAACTGGGCGCCAGATGGGAGCAAGATCATTTTCAGCAACGAATCGAACGATCCCTTATCGGCGATTCACATTCTTGACGTCGCTACTCATCAGGTTGCCGACCTGCCCGATTCGCAAGGTTTCTACTCGCCCCGCTGGTCGCCCGATGGCCGCTACGTTTCCGCATTCTCCGCCGACTCGAAGCGTCTTCTGGCGTTTGATTTTAAAACCAGAAAATGGAGCGAACTGGCGAATGGTTCGCTCAGTTGGCTGAACTGGTCGCACGATGGCCACTACGTCTATGTGCTGGATCATCAAGGCAACGATACCGTGGTCAGAATTCGAATGAGCGACGGCAAGACGGAGCTGGTCGCCGATCTGAAGAGTCTGGCGACTACGGGCCGCTACGGTGGCAGCCTCGCACTCACTCCCGACGATTCACCGCTGCTGCTTCGCGATACCGGAACCCAGGATGTTTATTCCGTGGACTGGGAAACGGAGTAGGCCGAATCGGAATCAGCGTCAGCCCAACCGAGCCAGCCCGGAAGTAGGCCTCGCGTCCAATTCACGGCTTTTCGACTGTGCCCTTATCCGGATCTCTAGTATGGGTCTCGGTTCGGGTCGTCGAGCCGCTGCTCCTTGTTCTCCAGGAGTTCGTTGAGTGCCTGAACCAGTTTCACGAATTTTTCGTGATCTCGTTCTTTTGCGATCTGTTCACACAGAGAGTTCATGCGCGTACGTTCTTCAGGGGTCATGGGTCTTTCTGAAATGCTGCGGAAATAGGTATCGCAAACGAATGATAAGAGTCAACCAAGGAAGCGTAGGGTAGGCTACCGAACGGCGGCAAAGTGGCGGAAATGGGGACTGGGCAACAATATATTGCGGCGTGATTATTGTTATTGCGGCGTGCGCAGGTAGCGATCGGGTACGATGGCTCGTCTTTCTTCGAGACACTCACCCGTGAGGAAACGGGTCGCCGCGCGGGCGCGGAGACGCTCCAGTTTTTCGTGAATGGCGGCCAGCAACTCCTGGAGAATTCCTTCCACGTCGCCGTTGGCCGCACGCGCAACGTTGGCAGACAAATCTCGAATACGGTCGTCGAGGCGGCGGCTAGGCATAAAGGGGGAGGCAATCGCTGTTTGGGCGCGCGCCGACAACATCATGCCTCAACTTCGCGAAGTGTACTATACCGTACGTACTGTAGACCTTGCTTGGATAGACGGACCGAGGCGGGAAATAAGCGTCAGGCGTCGGGATCTAATACTCCTGCCTTTCTGCCTTTAAGTTTTGTTCGACGGCTAAGACAAGGTTTGTTGGGGCGGGCAAGGCGCCCCGGTGCCCGCTGCGGACTTGCGGTTAATTATCTGCCGAAGCGGAGTGCGGAGCGCGCTTTTGCTTTGGCGGATTCTTCTTCGCGATTCTTCGGAGGCGCTGTGGTTTCGAGCGAACGCAACAGGTAAGTCGAAACCGCGGCCACTTGCTCGATAGCAGCCAGAAAAATGGCTTCGTTGGCCTGGGAGGGTTTGTTGAAGCCGGTGATTTTCCGAACGAACTGAAGCGCCGCGGCATGAACCTCGTCATCGGTGACAGGCGGCGCGAAATTGAAGAGGACTTTGATATTTCTGCACATAAGATTGGGATTGGGCGCCTGCGGTCGACCTCGTTTACGTCCGTGCGTCGATCTTCAGAATATTCTCTAGGATATTCTCTCGCAAGAAGCTGCGTTTGTTACGCTCTTAACCTTTCGCTGGAGTTCGGTCGCTCCAATTCGATCTCTCAGATTAAAAGTTCAAGCTGCCGACAGACCGCAAAGGAGGAATCCCCGTGTTATAATTCTTGATTCTTAGCCATTTAGAGCACGGAGGATTGTATCGATAAACGTTTTATTCGCATCAACGATCGCATTCGGGCGCGTGAAATCCGCGTGATTGACGACGAAGGGCAGCAACTGGGTATCATGCCGCCTTACGAAGCGATCAGGAAAGCCCGCGAAAAGAATCTGGACCTGGTTGAGATTTCGCCCACCGCGCAGCCTCCCGTGTGCCGCATTATGGACTACGGGAAGTATCTCTACCAACAGGAAAAGAAAGAGCGCGAAGCCAAGAAGCACCAGAAAACCATCACCGTAAAAGAGGTCAAGTTCCGCATTAATGTGGACGACCACGATTACGAGACCAAAAGGAATCACGTGCTGCGCTTTCTGGACGAAGGCGACAAGGTTAAGGCCACGATTTTTTTCCGCGGACGCGAGATGACGCGCACCGGGCTCGGCCGGCAGATTCTGGAGCGGCTGATTAAAGACGTCGAGCCGCACAGCATTGTGGAATTTCGTCCGCGGCAGGAAGGCAATACGCTGCACGCGATCCTGGCTCCGAAGAAAACGGAGAAGGAACGAGAGAAAGAGAAGCACAAAGCTGAGAAGGCGGAAAAGGCAGCGGCGCAAAGTGCTCCGAGCCCCAGCGCTCCGTCGGCGCAGGTCGCCAAGCCAGCGTCGTAGGGACGCGGCTGCCGGGTAACAAATTCAAAGCAATTAGCGATTAGCACTTGGCATTTGGCCAGTCGAGAGAATGCTTCGGGGTAGATTTTGTTTTGGCTGAGTGCCGATAGCTAGCTACTAACTGCTGTTTTGAGGAACTTATGCCGAAATTAAAAACGCACAAAGGCGCTGCCAAGCGCTTCAAGCTAACCGGGACAGGGAAGGTGAAGCGGGGACACGCGAAACTGCGTCACATCCTGACATCGAAAGACAAGAAGACAAAACGGAAATTGGGAAAGTCCGCTCTGGTCAGCGATGGAGATCTCGCCAAGGTCAAGCGGATGATTCCGTACCAGTAGAAGCTATTGTTGATTTTTTGATTGTTCATTGTTGATTGAAAAGACCAGCTTGGTCTGGGTTTTAATCGACAATCATCAAATCAACAATTGGTTTCCTCAGGCGCGTGAAGAGGTCAGAGACCGCCGGCCTTCCCTAGTAAATCCGGCGAATCGTCCTTACCTCCAGCCGCCGTTAAAGTGAAATAAAAAGGAGAATACCAATGCCTCGTGTAAAACGCGGAACCAAACGCCGCGCCAAGCGCAAAAAAATATTAGACCGCGCCAGCGGTTACTTCCTGACTAAGTCGAAGCTTTACCGTTCGGCGAAAGAAGCGGTCGAGCGCGGGCTGAAGTTTGCCTACTCCGGACGCAAGCAGCGCAAGCGGCAGTATCGCTCGCTGTGGATTGTGCGCATCGGCGCCGCCGCCAAGCTGAATGGGATGAGCTACAACCAGTTCATTCACGGCTTGAAGGTTGCCGGAATCGAACTGGACCGCAAGATTCTCGCGGATTTGGCGGTGAAAGATCCGGCGGGTTTTGCGAGCCTGGCGACGCAGGCCAAGGGCGCGCTGGCGTAGGAAGCTTTCAGCCGTCAGCTTTCAGCTTTCAGTAAAACCGGGAAGGGCACGGCTTCAGCCGTGCCTTCCGTTCGTTTTTATACTTAACTTCGTCATACTCAACTTGTCATTCTGAGCGAAGCGAAGAACCTATGCATTCCGCGCGGAGTTGCATAGATCCTTCGCGCATAGAGCGCGCTCAGGATGACAATGCATTTTCATATACAACGTGACATATACCGTTCCCAAACTCACCGACTATTCGGCGGCGGCGCTGGAGAAGGCTTCGGGCGAATGCGTTGCTGCGTGTGGGACTGAGGCGGCAGAGGTCGGTAATGATGCGGATCTGAAAGCGTTTCGCGATCGCTGGATGGCACGCAAGAACGGCTTCCTCACACAAATTAACGATTTGTGGCTGAAGGGCGCGCCGAAAGAGGCAAAGCGCGAGGCCGGAATTCGCGTGAATGAACTCAAGGCGCGAATTACAGAGCTAGTGGAGGGCGCGCACGTAGGCGGCAGCGGAGATTTGCTGGCGGCGGAGCGCGTGGACATCACGCTTCCCGGCGTGCGGCGGCCGATTGGCGCCGAGCATCCAGTGATGCGGACGATGCATGAAATTGTCGGCGTCTTTCAGAAGCTGGGATATTCCGTCGCGGAAGGCCCCGTCATTGAAACCGATTACTATAATTTCGAGGCGCTGAATTTTCCGCCGAACCATCCCGCGCGGGATACGCAGGACACTTTGTTCATCGCCGGGCAGCAGTCGAAGCCGCAACGCGAACGCCTGCTGCTGCGCACGCACACGTCTCCGGTGCAGATTCGCACGATGGAAAAGATGCGTCCGCCGCTTCGCATTGTGATTCCGGGGACGGTGCACCGCAACGATCCTCCCGATGCGAGTCATTCGCCGATGTTTCATCAGATCGAAGGGCTCGCCGTCGACACCAATATTACATTCGGAGATTTAAAGGGGACGCTCGATCACGCCATGAAGGCGCTGTTCGGATCGTCGGTGAAGACGCATTTTCGTCCCTCGTTCTTTCCATTCACCGAGCCGAGCGCGGAACTTTATGTCACGTGCTTCATTTGCGGCGGGAGCGGAAGGCGCGGGGCGGACCCGTGCCGTCCATGCAAGCAGACCGGATGGATTGAAGTGCTGGGATGCGGGATGGTTGATCCGAATGTGTTCGAGTTCGTGAAGGACAACGGATACGACCCGAAGAAGATTTCGGGATTCGCGTTCGGCATGGGCGTCGACCGGCTCGCGCTGCTGAAATATGGCGTGGATGATATTCAGCTGTTCTTTCAGGGGGACGTGAGGTTCTTGCAGCAGTTTGGGTAAAACCGTCGTTGGTCGTCGGTCGTTGGTCGTTAGTCGTTAGTCGTTGGCAGGCGGAAATACTGGATCTGTCCTAAGTTCTCGATCATGAAGTTATCCGCAGAATGGATTCGCGAATTCGTTGATCTCTCCGTCGATGACCGTCGGCTGGCTGAGGACTTGACCAATGTTGGGATATCGGTTGAGGGAATCAGCGGGAGCGGCGCCGATACGGTGTTCGAGATGGAGATCGGGACCAATCGGCCGGATGCGATGAATCATTACGGTGTGGCGCGGGAAGCGGCGGCGATTTATGATCGGGCGCTGAAACAGCTCTCAGCTCTAAGCTTTCAGCTTTCAGCCCCGACCTCGGATACGGCATTTCCGATCTTTGTCGAGGAGCCGCAGCTTTGTCCGCGGTTTTCGGCGCGCGTGATTCGCGGGACTCGCATCCAGCCTTCGCCAGAGAAGATCGCGCATCGACTGCAACTGCTGGATCAGCGGCCCATCTCGAATGCCGTCGATGCTACGAATTACGTTTTGTGGGCGATGGGGAAGCCTACGCACGTTTTCGACATGGATCTGCTGGAGGGCGGGAAGATAATTGTGCGCAAGGCTCGCGACGGGGAGACGCTGAACACTCTTGACGGCGTGGAGCGCAAGCTGACTTCCGAAGATCTCGTGGTGTGCGACGCGAAGAAACCGGTCGGCCTCGCCGGCGTGATGGGCGGCTACGACACGATGATTACGGAGAAGACTCGGAACATCGTGATCGAGTCGGCGTGGTGGGATCCGGGGATTGTGCGGAAAATGTCGCGGCGGCATGGACTGCATACCGACGCTTCGCACCGCTTCGAGCGCGGCGCGGATTTTGAGTCGACCGTGCTGTCGTGCGATCTGGTGGCGCAGATGATTCTCGAGTCGGGCGGGGGAGAACTGGCCGGCGATGTCGTCGATGCGATTTCCAGGCGCATGGATCAGGCTCCGGTCGTGTTGCATTTGGCAGATGTGCGCCGCATCCTGGGTGGGAATCTTAACGCGAGTCGGATATTCAGCCTTCTGAAGAGACTGGGTTTCACGCTCATTCCTGAAGGCCAGCACGACGCGCAGTTTCGCGTACATATTCCGAGTTGGCGGCTGGATGTGGAGCGCGAGATCGACGTAATCGAAGAAATCGCGCGGCTGCACGGATATGACAAGTTTGAGAATACCTTGCCGGCGTACAGCGGAGCCGTGGCCGAGCCGCCACACGCCGCGATGGACGCGGCTTTCCGAGGGCGGGCTCTGGCGCTCGGATATAACGAGGCACTGTCGTTGACGTTTATTTCGCATGTGGATGCGGAGAACTTTTCAGGCGCGAAGGTACTGGAGTTGGAAAATCCGCTAAGCGAAGAAGCCTCGGTGATGCGAACGTCGCTGGCCCCCGGCATGCTCGGCATGCTGGCGTGGAATCTGAATCGCGATGTGGCGGAAGTGCGGCTCTTTGAGATGGGTAGCGTTTACGAACTATCGGGCATGGACCGAATCGAACCGAAGCGTGCCTGTCTCGGCGCAACGGCTGCGGCCATACAGAGTTCTTTGCCCAAAGGTAATGCGCTCGACGTGAGCCAGGGCGTACATGCGACAGCTGGCGAAATATTCCGGGGATTCAAAGGCGACGTAGAGAACCTGCTGGCTGAGTTTTCCGGCGAGGTCAGCTACGACCGCGAGACGGGGGAATATTTTCATCCCGGACGATCTGCGCGGGCGCGAGTGAATGGGACGGTGGTGGCGCAGTTTGGGCAGGTTCATCCGGAAGTCGCCGCGGCCCGCAAATTGCGGCAGGATGTGTTTTTGGCGGATTTTGATATGGAGCGGTTGTACGAAATTGGGCTGCGCCGGGTGAAGTTCGTGGCGATTGCAAAGTATCCGGCGGTGGAGCGGGATTTTTCGTTTGTATTTAGCGATAGCTTGTCATTTGAGGAGATCAGGAAAGCTGTGGCAGACTTGCGGATTCTCGATCTGCGCGAGTTTCGTCCGGTGGAGATTTTTCGCGGCCGATCGATCGCGCCGGGAAAATATTCGGTGTTACTGCGCGTAACATTTCAGTCTAAAGAGCGGACGCTGCGCGAGGATGAAGTGGCGCAATGGTCGGGGAAGATCGTCTCTGTGCTTACCGCCCTGAATGGAATGCAGAGGATTTAGGAAGAAGTTTCAGCGGACCACAACTAAGAATTCCCACTTCTCGAAAAGGCCGCGAGAAATGGTGTCCGGCCCAAAAAGAGAGCCACCTGAGAGCACTCTCATGCTCTCACTTCATCTATGCCCGCCAACCCTTCCGTCACGCTTTCCGCGTTGTCGCCGATAGAAAGAAGGTGAGAAATATGTCTGGGGGACAGGGTGCGGCGGCCGCACCGGCGAAGAATCTGAAACCGTTGCGATATGTAGCGCGGCAACCGATCTTCGACAGGGAAGAGAACGTATTCGGATATGAACTGTTGTTTCGCGACGGCCTGGAAAATACCTTCCACGGGGACACGGATGAGGCTTCCCGCGCAACGCTCGACCGGTCGTTGCTGATGGGCCTCGACATTTTGTGCGATGGGCGCCGGGCGTTTGTGAATTGCACGCGCGACACTCTGGTCAAGGGACTGGTTACGCTGTTGCCTTCGACCACGACAGTCGTCGAGGTTCTGGAAACAGTTGCCGTCGATTCCGAGGTGATAAGGGCCTGTCAGAGTTTGAAGCAATCGGGATACATGATCGCCTTGGACGACTACGTGGCCAACGATCCGCGGGCGGCGCTGGCGGAGATCGCGGACATCATTAAAGTGGAAATGCAGTTGACGACGGAAGAGGAGCGAGCGGGGTTGATCCGGAGATTCGGGCCCTGGCGCTGCCGAATGTTGGCAGAGAAAATTGAGACCCACGCCGAGTTTCAGCGCGCGAAGGATATGGGCTTTGAATATTTTCAGGGCTATTTTTTTCGGCGTCCGGAGATCATGAATACCCGGGACATGCCGGCCAATCGGATGAATTATCTGCGGATGCTGCAGGAGGTTTCGCGTCCTGAGTTGAATTTGAAAGAATTAGAGAAGCTGGTGAAGGCAGAGGCGTCGGTGTGCTATCGCCTGTTGCGATATTTGAATTCTGCAATTTTCGGCTTCCAGCAGCACATCCAGTCGGTGAGACATGCGCTCGCAGTTCTGGGGGAGCGCGATGCGCGGCGATGGGTGCGGCTGGTCGCGGCCGTGGGTGCGGGTCAGGAAAAAACCACCGATCTGGTTTTGTCGGCGCTGGTGCGAGGAAGATTTGGGGAGTTACTCGCTCCGCGCGTGGCCCACGGCGAATCGGATTTATTTCTGCTGGGCCTGTTGTCGCTGATCGATGCCATGCTGGAAATGCCGATGGCAGAAGTGCTCGACAGGATTCCTGTGGATCAGCCGACCAAGTCCGTGCTGTTGGGACAGCCGAGCGTCTTGCGTCCGGTGTTTCAGTTGATGCTGGCGCATGAGAGCGGGGACTGGGAAGCGGCCGAAGAATTGAGCCGGAGCGTGAAATTGGATTCGGAGGAAATTGCCGGATACTACTGGCAGGCGCAGCAATGGGCGCGCCAGGTTTCCGCGGGAGGGTGAAATGGGATTTTGGCTCTCGGCTTCCGGCTTTTGTCCAAGTCGCAAATGTGCCTCGAAAGCGAGATTCCCTGAAGCCGAAAGCCTGAAGCCGGTACGCCTCCGGTCGTTCATGCCCCTCTGTGCAAAACATGAGGGGGATGGGCCTTGCGCTCCATAGGAAGGACGAGTACGATAAAGATGTTCTCATTTAGGCCTCGTTCCCGCGCAGGCCTTCCGCGCCAGCCGATCCGAGGCGGCGCCTGACGGATCCGATAAACGGAAAATCGCGATACGAAGTCAAAAAGTAAAGGTTTCATTCTCGAATAGCAGTTTGTTTCAAGAGCTGGGGTTCGTTCCATAGTGTGTCCAGTCAGTACCCACAACTGCGCAGATGCGATTCTGTTGGCCGTGCGGAGCTTTGCTCGGAAGCTTTTCAGCAGCGGGGATTGGCGCGACGAGCAGGACCTTAGGATTCTATAAAATTCCGCAACAGGTGCGAAAAAGTTTGAGAGGACTATGAACGCAGGACCAGGAAGACCCTCCGGCGGTGGCGGAGGAGGACGAAGACGACGGCGCGGACGCCGTCCCCACAACCAACGCGGTCAGCGCCCCGGACCGGGCTTGAGCCGGGAAAACAAGGACGGCATTTACACCGCGCCCATGGACCACAGCTACCGCGCGGCACTGGCCGGAGGCAACCATAGCAGCAATGGCCACAAAGGCGGACGCCAGAGGCCGGGGTTCGCCGCGCCGTACGCTCAACCAGATCCCGAGCCGCTCCCGGCCAGCGCGGAAGAGACGAACTCGCGCATTTTCGCCTTTATCGAAGATCTTTTTTTTATGGCGAAGATTCAAGAAACGGCGCGCAAGCTCAATGTCAAAGTCGAGTTCGTGAAATCGGACAAAGACCTGATGGAGCGCATGGAGCAGAACGGCGAAGAGAAACCGTCGCTGATTATTTTTGACCTGAATAACGCCAGCGTGAAACCGCTCACCCTGATTCCAAAATTGAAAAGCAAGCTGAAGAAGGGGACGTCGATCATCGGCTTCTTGTCGCACGTGCAGGGCGACCTAAAGCAGAAAGCCCACGAAGTGGGCTGCGACATGGTGCTGCCGCGATCGGCATTCTCGCAAAACCTCCCGCAATTGCTGCGCCGGCATGGAGCGCCGGAAGATTCGGAGCCAACGGTGCAGTAGCAAGTTTTGGTCGTCCCGGCTCAGAACCTCTCTTGCCACGAGTGCTCGGGCCACTGTCGCATCGCGTCCTGGGCCCACCCTGTCGATTTGTCTTTGTGGCAGGATGTGCACGGGTTGGGAATGCCGTACTTTTCGGTCATGTTCGGTGAGACCACTCGGAACGTGTGAGCATGGACGAACGCTCCCGGTACACCTTCAGTTTCGATCGCCGGCATGTGGCACGAGACGCATTCACTGCCCGGACTACCATCCTTGTGGTGACTATGTTCTTCCCGTGTCGCCGTGTGCGGCCCGTTCGGAGACGACGGCCCGTGGCAGTCCAAGCAGATTTGATTGGCGGGCTTTCTTAACTGTGCATAGTTCGCTGTGCCGTGGACATCGTGACAGGACGCGCACGTTACTCCATGCCGGTACATCACGCTCTGGACGAAATCATTCCCCTGCATCCGGTTCTTGTGCGCCGTGCAGTCCGGGAAGTAGTAGAACGTCGTTTGCCCGAGCGTGCAATCTTCGAGTCGCCAGTAGCTCTGTAACTTCGCGCCAACGTGGTAGCCGACGGGCCAGTCGTAAAATTTCCCTTCTATCGGATTGCGGACTGGTTGTCCTTGCGAGTGACAGGAGATACATGTGTCCGTCCCGGCGACATTGTCCATCTGGGCTGGATTGAGGATATTCGCTCGTGAAGGATGTGCGACGTGTTCGCTTCCCGGCCCGTGACAACGTTCACAGCCGACATTCCACTCCGCGACCTGCTTCGTGTGAATGTCATAGTCGACGGAGTGACAGCCATCGCAAAGCGGGCCAGTCGGTCTTTGCATGTTGTCGGGAGGGTACAGCGAAGCCCACCAATCCCCTCCCTTTGCGACCATATAGGGCAACCATGTGTGATTGGCGAAGTCCCACTGCACAGAAAGAGGAAAATAATCGTCACCGACCTTGGTGAAATAACGTTGCTTCCAGATACTTCCGTAGACGAAGGCCACTTGATCCTTCGTGAACTTCGCTATCGTGCTCGAGGACGGATCAGCGGCAAAGGCGTCGGGATGTGTACGTGGATCACGAACGACATTGGCCATCGGCGTTTTATTCCAACGCCCATAAATCTCCGCATGACATTTTTCGCACGCCTGGGATCCGACGTAATGCCTCGCAGCAGCGGTCAACTGTTGTGACTGCTCCTTATTCGTAACTGCCCCAAGGCTTCGGATAAAGCTGACGAGTTTCCAACTGGTGCCAGAGGATTCAGTATGCGGATTCCCCCAAGCGGGCATTCCTGTGAGTTGAACTCCATTTTCGATGATGTAGTGAATTTCTCCGTCAGTAAGATTTTGCGTCGCAGCCGCACGTAGATCGGGAACCCTCGGAAACAGATTCAGGCCGATCTGCGTCTTCCCGCTGCCATCAATGCCATGACACGATGCACACTGATTCAGAAAATATTCACGCCCTTGCTGCTTCACGTCCGAAGTTGCGGGCAACGGATTCGTCTTGTGCCGCTCATCACTCGGGATTGCCGCGTTGCGGGCGGCGCGGGCGACGGCAACTTCCAGCGGAGAAGGCGTCGCAGTTGCTCGGAAGCCCCGCCGAAGCAAAAGAAGAACCATAACCGTTCCGACGAGAACGACAATGAGAACCGCCGAGACGAATATTCTCAAGACTTTCATGTTCTCCATCGAAATGCGGCTGGATTGCCGAATTCCTAGTCAAAAGTAGGACTGCCCAACATCGTCGCGTCATCCGAGTTTCGTTCCCATTATCCCGGAGGCCAAGACAACGGGCGTCCGCCTAAGAGGTGGACATGGAGATGGAACACGGACTGTCCGGCGCCGGGGCCGACGTTGAGGACTGTACGATATCCCTGCTCGATGTTGCGTTGGCGGGCGATCTGGGCGGCGGCCAGATGGCAGCGGCCGATGATCTCGGCGTCGGCGGTTTCGGCTTCTTTTAGTCCCGCAAAATGCTTCTTCGGAATGATGAGCACGTGCGTGGGGGCTTGCGGATTGATGTCTTCGAAGGCGTAGACGTGGTCGTCCTCGTAAACTTTTTTCGCGGGAATCTCGCCGCGGAGGACGCGGCAGAAGAGGCAGTCGGGATCGGTCATGGTTTGATCACCTTTTCGGCAACGATAGCATTGGACGCAGCCAAATGTCAGCACGCGTGCGAGTGTGCCAAGTTTGTAACCGCGAGGAAGCGAAGAGCCAGCCTGAGCGGTCGAGGGATATATGCAAACGGGATGTAGTCTCTTAATGTGCTACAGGAGACAAGTTGCATGGGTCCTTCGGCCCGCAAAGGGCGCGGGCCTCAGGATGACGAGGGAGGACACTAGTCGAGTCGGACAAGGAAAACGGCGCCTTGGGGGGTTGCGGTTTCGGCGGCAAGTTTTTGGGCTCGGTCACGATCGTCGTTGAGGACGCGGACGCGAATCCACCAATCCCCGGCGGGACTCGCGAAACATAAGACCTGCGCGGTGCGATAGCGGCGCTTCAGGCGGGACTCGAGTTTTCGCGCGGCGGGCTCGTGGGGAAATCCGCCGATTTGCACGACCCATTTGCCGGGTGAACCCGGCGATGCACCCGATTGCATCAATTCGACTTTCACTTCGGCCACGCCCGGTTGCCAGACGTCGAGCTTGTGAGCGGCGGCCAGAGAGAGATCGAGAACGCGTCCGGAAATGAAGGGACCGCGGTCGGTGATGCGCACGAGGGCCGTGTGTCCGGTCTTGAGGTTGGTGACGCGCACGATCGAGCCGAGGGGATAGGTGCGGTGTGCGGCCGTCATGGCGTGCATGTTGTAGACTTCGCCGTTCGATCCGCGACGGTTGTGATAGGGAGGGCCGTACCAACTGGCGAGTCCGGTTTCGACGGCGAGAGGCTTGGCGTCGGCGGGAAGCGTGGGCTCGGCGAGGTCGGAGTCGGGTTGGTCCGCTTCTCTCTCTGATCGGGAAGCGATAGGCGCTTTGGCGGAGGGAACGTTGGCGACCGGTGGAGCTACAGGCTCAGGATTGGTTGCTGGCGGCGGAGGCGGCGGTACATCGACATGCGCCTGCTTGGGATGACCACAGCCGCTCAGCAATAGGATCGCGATCAGAACGATCAACAGCATAGCCATTTTGACGAAGCGGCGTGGCGTGCCTGCGAGTCGAGTGCTTGGATGCTCTACTTGTGTGGATGCGGGTGCTGCTCCATGTAGTCGGCGAATTCCGCGAGCTTCTCCGACGCGGTCCGCAGGGCTTTGGTGGAGTGCGTACGCACCGCCGGAACCACTTCGTCGTTGAGATACTTGATGAATTCGGGAATCTCTTTTTCCAGGCGCTCGGCAGCGTCGCCAATGGTTTGGCTGACGCGTGCCGATGCGCCTTCCACCTTGCGGTTGAAGTCGCTCATGGTGCTCCTCGCGAAAATTCGGCGTGAATTGGTCCACGCGGTGTAGCGGATGCCAGGCAGGGTTATTATTTCGTGGACTGAGAGATAGGGTCAATGGGCAAGAGCGGAATTCGGTGGTTCTCGCCTGCGCTAAAATGCAGCCTCTGACGATGAATTCCGAAACGAAAGCGTATACCGCACGCGAGTCGGCATTTCGTGGGCAGCTGCTGGCGTGGTATGACGCGCATGCGCGCGATCTGCCTTGGCGGGAAAGCCGCGACCCGTATCGGGTGTGGGTATCGGAAATCATGCTGCAGCAGACGCGCGTCGCAGCGGTGATTGCGCATTATCACGAATTTCTGCGGCGGTTCCCGACCGTGGAGAAGTTGGCTCGGGCGCGCGAGGCTTCGGTACTGGCGGCGTGGAGCGGCCTCGGATATTACCGGAGGGCGCGCATGCTGCATGCGACGGCGAAGGTTATCGTGCGGGAATTGGGCGGAAGATTTCCGCAGAGTTCGACGGATTGGCGCGAGTTGCCGGGGATTGGACGGTATACTGCCGCGGCGATCGGTAGTATCGCGTTCGATGAGCCGGTTGCAGTGGTTGACGGAAACGTGGAGCGGGTATTGCAGCGGTTTTCTGGGAGGCGGCTGGTAGGGGAGGATTTCTGGCGGGCAGCCGACGCTTTGCTGGATCGCACGCGGCCGGGCGATTTCAATCAGGCGATGATGGAATTAGGGGCGACAGTGTGCACACCGCGAGTGCCGACCTGCCTTACTTGTCCGGTGGTGGAATTGTGCGCCACTCGCGGAGAGATTGCCGGATCGGCAAAATCGCAGCGGCAGAAGAAACGGGAAATTCATTATGCGCTTCACTTTCGTGATGGCGCGGTTTTTCTGGTGCAACGGGCGGGCGATGCGCGGCTGATGGCGGGGATGTGGGACTTGCCCGAACTGGCAGCGCCGGAGCCATCGGCGAGGAAAAAGCCGGTTCCTCCCCTTCGCTTCGCTAAGGCTCGGAATAACAAACCTTCAATGACGCTGCGGCATTCGATCACGGTCACGGATTATGTGGTGCAGGTTTGGCGGATGGCTGCACCGGAAGGACTGCACGGCGAATGGGTTGGAGTGCACCGTTTGAGTCGGATTGCGCTAACCGGTTTGGCACGGAAGATTCTGCGCAAGGCGAATCTCATCGTTGCTGCGAGCAACTACGTCTAAACTCTTGCCTATGAGACGGTTTCTGCTACTCTCGGCGCTGCTTGTTTCCCTGCCGATCTCCGTGTCCGCTAAGAACGCTGACACGCCGAACGCGGCAGCAGCACAAGATTCGCCGACCGGCGTCGTGATGACCAGGTTGTTTCCGCCGGTCTATCCTCCCTTGGCGCGGCAGGCGCGGGTTGTGGGCGACGTCAGAATCCAGCTCACGATCGGGACGGATGGAAGCGTCGAATCTGCCGAGGTGGTCAGCGGGCATCCCATGCTCAAGCAGGCGGCGCTGGATAGCGCGCAGAAGTCGCAGTTCGAGTGCCGTAGGTGTACCGACTCCGGGATGTCATATTCATTGACCTATACGTTCGGGTTTCTGGACAACGGCTACAGAAAGGTTGATCAGGAGCGAAGCGTGCATTCGTCTAAATGCCTCTTCTTGTGGAAGTGCGGCATGCGACGAAGCACTTCCTGGCTTTGTCCCGAGAACCGGCCCCCAGCAGTGACACAGTCGCAAGGCCAAGTGGCAATTCTGGTATCAACTACGTGCGTCGAGACCGAAGCCTCTTATTGAAGCGAAGCTTATCTCGATTCCAAATGAGGCCCCGCATCATCTAAAACCAAGACTGATGCGGCGCGCGAAGACCCGCACGAGGCGAGCATTCTTAAAACCGAGGGAACGATCAATGGCGGCACTAACTACGGGGACGAAAGCTCCCGACTTTGAGTTAAGGACTTTGGATGGGAAGAAATTCTTGCTCAGCGAGGAACTGGCTCGCGGGCCGGTGGTGTTGGCGTTCTTCAAAGTGTCGTGTCCGACTTGCCAGTATGCGCTGCCTTTTCTCGAGCGGTTGCATGAGATCTATGGGGCGAAGGGAGTGCGGCTGTTTGGAGTTTCACAGAACAGCGCCAAAGATACGGCGGCGTTTAAGAAGGAGTTCGGCATCACCCTTCCGGTGCTGCTCGATGACATCCACTCCTATCCGGTCTCGAATGCCTACGGGCTAACCAACGTTCCGACTGTGTTTTGGGTCGCGCAGGACTCGGAGATCGAAGTCTCCAGCGTTGGGTGGGTGAAAGCGGATTTCGAAGAGATTAACCGTAGGATCGCGGACGCGGGAAAAACAGCGCCTGCGTCGGTGTTCAATCCCGGTGAAGATGTGCGGGATTTTCGGGCTGGTTGAGGATCGAAAAACTGACCGCCGGTCGGCGGGATACCAAATCAAAATCTTAACCACAGAGGCCCGCGGAGGGACACTGAGTAACCCTCGCGTTGCAGACATGTCCGGTCGCTCGCCTGAAGCACGCTGATTCCGACAGTGTAGTGAACTCTCGTGCTGCGGTCAGGCCATTTCTCCTGCTGTTCGCGATAAACGCTGCTTTACAATTCTTGTAAGACTTTCATTAAGAACTTCCATCTGCCGCGCCGCTTGGTTAGGGGAGAGATCCGTTTTATGCGAGGAATGCTGAATTCCATTTCGGCTGCTCTGCTGGCATGCGCGAGTTTGGTCTGCGCAAAACCAGTATGGGCCGAGGGCGGGGCGGGCGGTTCCAAGGGAGCGAAGATTGTGGCGTCGGCGAAATTGCCGAGCCCGGCCATTAACGCTCTAGAGACGATTACTCCCGACCACATTCGCTGGCACGTGCGTTACCTGTCGCACGATCTGCTTGAGGGACGCGGCACCGGGCAGCGCGGCGGCGATGTCGCTGCGGAATACATAGCGACACAGTTCGCCGAATATGGACTCAAGCCCGCCGGCGACCACGGCACATACATGCAGAAGGTGCCGCTAGTGGGTATCACGACGCTTCCCGACACGCAATTCTCGCTGGTGCCGAAACACGGCGAGACGATGCATCTGAAAGCGCTCGACGAGTACGTGGCCTTTGATCACACTCAGCAGGCGCAGTCGGATGTGGACGCGGACATCGTTTTTGTGGGCTATGGAATCGAAGCGCCCGAATATGGCTGGGACGACTACAAGGGCATCGACGTGCGCGGCAAAGTTCTGCTGATGCTGGTGAACGAACCGCCCTCGGACGATCCGAAGTTTTTCAAAGGCAAGGCCCTCACCTACTACGGACGCTGGACTTACAAGTATGAGGAGGCCGCGCGCAAGGGCGCTGTCGGGGCGATCCTTATCCATCAGACGCAGATGGCGAGCTATAGCTGGGATGTAGTGAGGAATTCATTTTCGGGCGAGAAGTCGTTTCTGAGAGTCGAGGGCTCGCCGCTGAAAGTGGCGGCGTGGGTGCATCTGGATGCGGCGACGCGTCTGGCTTCGGCCTCGGGCACGAGTCTGGAGAAGATGTTGAAGGATGCGCAATCGAAAGATTTTCATCCTGTGAATCTGGGCGCGCGGCTTCAGGCGCACATGGTCAGCAAGATTCGCAATTTCGAATCGAGCAATGTTGTAGCGATTCTGCCGGGGTCGGATCGCAAGAGCGATGAAGCCGTCATTTATACGGCGCACTACGACCATTTCGGCATTCGTCCCGATATGCCGGGGGACAACATTTTCAATGGGGCCAACGATAACGCCACCGGCTGCGGCATTCTGCTCGAATTAGCGCGAGCCTTCGGAGGCGCAGCCCAGCGGCCGCGACGTTCGATCATCTTTGCCGCGGTTACGGCTGAGGAACAGGGGTTGCTGGGATCGGAATATCTGGGGAAGCATCCGCCAATTCCGGCGGGAAAGATTACCCTCGATCTGAACTATGACGACGTGAAGCCGCTGGGCGCGCCGGAAGAAGTGGAAGTTGCCGGAGCGGAGCGGACGACGTTTTATCCCGCGGTGGAAGCGACTTCAAAGGAATTTCGGCTCGCGATTCGTCCGGATGCACTGCCCGAGGCCGGGCACTTCTACCGCTCCGATCATTTCAGCCTGGCGCGCGTCGGGATTCCGTCTTTCTCCATCAATGAAGGCATGAAGTACAAGGGCCACACCGAAGCTTGGGGGCTCGAGCAGGAGCGCGACTACGTGGAAAAGCACTATCACCAGCCCAGCGACGAATACCATCCGGAGATGGATTTCGTCGGCGACTCCGCCATGGCGCGGTTTGGATTTGCCCTGGGATGGGAGGCGGCGAGCCTGCCACAACGGGTGGAATGGCTGAAGGGCGATGAGTTCGAAGCCGCAAGGATGAAGAGTCAATAGCGGGCAGCACGTAAAATTTATAGCCCCCAAATTTCCACATCCTAGTTTCATGGAAAAGCCCCACTTCTCGCAAAGAACTCGAAAAATGGGGCACCCAGCGCATTATCCCGGTAACCTAGGTAACTTTGGTCCTCTCTCGGAGCGTGTTAACCTCGACATGTCCGTTTGAAATCAGCAACTTCCGCAAAGATTCCTGACTTAGGATGCCGAGAATTCCCATTTTTCGTTTGGGTGGAGCGCCGGATAAACCGGCGCCGCCGAACCTGGCAGCGTCGACTCCGTTCATTTCGCTCGAAGGAATTTCGGTTGGGGTCGATAACCTGCGGCACGACGTCGTGCTGAGTCCGAAGTTCGTAGAGGCCGCGCGAGCGCAGATTGCGCACTTGATCGCACGTCACGGTGATCTCGAAGGATTGCTTTCCGCAGAGACTACGCGGGTGAGCCAGGGACCCTCGTGGATGGCACGCCAGGCCGAAAAGACAGTGAGGCCGAAAAACGATTCCAGCGCGTGGAAGTCGGCGCTGACCGAACTACAAGTCAATTCGCTCAATCGGGCAAAAAAAGAATTCAAATTGTCGGTGGACCTTCTTGCTCGGCTGGCCGTTACCAAGTTTCTGCGCACCGAGATGCACGTGCAATTCTCGCAGGTGCTTGAGCGCTGCCGCCTGCTGCTGAAAAGCTATGACGGAATGCGGCAGGGCAAGGCGCACGAATATCGCGAGCGGCTGGCGGCTTTCCAGGTGCGAAAGAAAGTCATCCTGCGCAAGACCGGACAAGAAATCTTCGAGACCCTGCGCGAAGTGGAAAAGAGTACTCTGGCCCGGATGCGGCGGTCGCTTTTCGGCGAGGAGTCGACTGGCGGGGCATTTTTTACTTATCCGCTGTTCCTGAACCGGCTGCTGTTTTCCGAAGACGGGCGGGACGACCATCTATGCGCCGAACACTACGTCATGCTGGGCAATTGGGATCGCGACCCGGACCGTTATGGCCGCATACGGGAAGTGGCGTCGGCGTTTCTGCGCTCGCAATATGGCGAAGAGGTAAGCGCCGACACGCTCGATTCCTGGATGAACGTGCCGGACAATGCGCGGGAATTAGTGGGGACCGGCACGCCGGACAATTCCGACGAAGGGCTGGCGCAGCAGGATCGGCTCGCGGCATGGGTACGCCTGCTGGAAGACGAAGCGGTGATGGAAAACGTAATCGCTTCCTATCACGTGGTGCCTCTGCTGAACGAGTATGCGCCGAGAATCAATGCGCAGCAGCTGAAAAATGCGCTGATCGACCGCGCCGAATGCGACCGCGTGGAGCGCATGATTCAGGAGCACGGCAAGCTTTCTCCAAGCAGCTTATATGCGGCGGTGGCCAAGGTCGCCAGTTGCCGCGGAGCGGAACGGGCGAAAGTGGCGGCGCGCTTTCTGGGGGATTTCTTTCACTACCATCGCGACTTGCGGCGTCTGGAGGTTATGAACGCCGCGCTCGATACCGTAAGCCTCGTCAGCAATGAGCGGATTCGGGAATTGTCGCTGGTGAACGGAACTCTTTATGAGTTTTTGCTTCCGGAAGAGCAGGGACAGACCGATTCCGACCGCGTGCTGAGGCACGTTGTACTTAAGGCTGACGTGCGCGACTCAACCCGGCTGACGCGGACGATGATGGAAAAGGGCCTGAACCCAGCGTCATACTTCAGCTTGAATTTTTACGATCCGGTGAACAAACTGCTGGAGAAGTATGGCGCTCGGAAGGTCTTCCTGGAAGGCGACGCGATCATTCTGGCGATCCTGGAGCGCGAAGGCGAGCCGGGGCTGGCCGTGAGCCGCATGTGCGTACTGGCTCGCGAGATCATCGAAATCGTGCGCGGATATAACGAACTGATGCAGCGCTCCGGCATGCCGCAGTTGGAACTGGGGCTCGGCATCACGGCGCAGGACTCGGCTCCGCTCTATCTGATGGATGGCGAGCATCAGATCATGATTTCCGAAGCGCTAAACGAAAGCGACCGGCTATCTTCCTGCAACAAGCGAGCGCGGAAGGTCATGGAGCCCCTGGCGGGGCCTTTCCACGTCTACGCCTTTCAGTCGGCGGAACTGGACGAGGATGGGAACCCGGAGGACGTAATCGTGAGCTTCAACCTGGGCGGAATTCGCATGAATGAAACTGCCTTTAACAAATTGCAGAAAGAAATTACGCTCGAGCCCTTGAAGGTGCGCCTGCCCGCATCGATCGCTTCTTCGGACAAGGGCGAGTATGTCCTTTTCAATGCCACGGTGCCGGTCGATCGCGATATCTTCCGCAAGATCGTGGTGCGAGAAAGCCGCATCCCTCGGATCGATCCAGCGGATTTCTCGTTGAAAGGATGGACGGAGCGGAAGTATTACGAAGTCTGCACCGACCCTACGATTTACGCAGCCCTGGAAAAACGCAAGGGCGCTAGCATCGCTAAGTGATCTTCGATCCGGCCGATCGGATTCTGTTCGCGAGCTCCGCACGAGTCCAATACAGCAAGTCCAGATATAATCTTGAGTTTCGGCACTCTGCCGCAATCCTGGCCTTAACGATCTGGCCTTAACGATAAGGACACATTTTGCTCGATTTCTTAGGCGATTTACGACGGACTCATATGTGCGGGGCACTGCGCGCTTCAGACGCCGGCAACAAAGCCGTGCTTATGGGATGGGTGAACAAGCGGCGCGACCACGGCAATCTGCTGTTTATCGATCTGCGCGACCGGACGGGCGTGACCCAGATCGTCATCAACGTCGAGCGCGACAAGGCGATTCACGAAAAGGCGGGTGAGCTGCGGAACGAGTACGTCATCGCCGCGATCGGAACGGTAAAGCTGCGCGACGCCAACACTGTGAACAAGAATATGCCCACGGGCGAAGTCGAGTTGGTGGTCGACGAGTTACGCATTCTGAACCAATCGAAGCTGCCGCCATTCCTTCCTTCCGACACGGCGCTCACTAACGAAGAGACTCGGCTGAAGTATCGCTACATCGACCTGCGGCGCGACGTGATGCAGTTCAACAT
The DNA here is from genome assembly GCA_036500765.1 of Candidatus Sulfotelmatobacter sp. Lineage (NCBI taxonomy): Bacteria > Pseudomonadati > Acidobacteriota > Terriglobia > Terriglobales > Candidatus Korobacteraceae > Candidatus Sulfotelmatobacter > Candidatus Sulfotelmatobacter sp. The sequence continues at coordinate 26,921 of DASYBM010000001.1, read as the reverse complement.
TGAAACGCGGCACAAGGTGGCGAAGGCGATCCGCGATTATCTTTCCTCTCAGGGATTTTTCGAGATCGAGACGCCGTTCATGACGCGCTCGACGCCCGAGGGGGCGCGCGATTATCTGGTGCCCAGCCGCGTGCAGCCGGGGTCGTTCTATGCGCTGCCGCAATCGCCGCAGTTGTTCAAACAGATCCTGATGATTTCCGGATTCGACAAGTATTTTCAGATTGTGCGCTGCTTCCGCGATGAAGACCTGCGCGCCGATCGCCAGCCGGAGTTCACGCAGATCGATCTGGAAATGTCGTATCCGCAGGCGGAACGAGTGTGGGAAGTGGTCGAGGGATTTCTGACGGCTGCGTTTCGCGCGGCGGGAAGTGAAATTGAGACTCCGTTTCCGCGCATCGATTATGACGAGGCCATCCGCTTGTATGGTATCGACAAGCCAGATTTGCGGCTGCCGGCTTTTACCGACGTGCGCGACTGCTTCACGGCGGAGAATTTGCAGGAACTGGCGATCAACGCAAATTTGCCGGTCATCGCCGTTCGCACGCCGAAAGTTGGCGAACTTTCCCGCAAAGAGCGCGACGACATCAAACCGATGTTCCACTCCAAGGGCGGCGCGAAGTTGTTCGAAGACTTCAAGCGCATCGGCAACAAGTTTCCCGACGCGGCGGAGGCAATCTCGAAGAAGATCGCAACGGAAGATGGAGATCTCGTCGTGCTGGTGGCCGGGTCGGCGCAGGCTGGGCCGCAGACTGCAATGCCCATTCACCGCAAGGTGACGCCTGCGGAGTTGTCGATTTATGCGTCGGCCGGTCTGCTGCGACTGGCGCTGGCGCAGAAATATGCCGAGCGCCACGGCATTTTCAAAAAGAGCGGCGATCCCGCGAAAGACTTCCGTTTCTTGTGGGTTACCAACTTCCCCATGTTTGAGTGGGACGAAGGCGAAAAGCAATGGATGGCAGCGCATCATCCGTTTACATCACCGCACGAGCAGGACATGGGATTGCTCGAGGCGGGCGTGGAGTCGGTGAACGATCCGCAATCGCCGCTCAGCGCGGTGCGCGCCCTGGCTTATGACGTTGTGCTGAACGGCACCGAACTGGGCTCGGGCTCGATTCGTATTCATCGCCAGGACATTCAGAGCAAAATCTTCCGCGCTCTCGGCATGACCGAAGACGAAGCCCGCGCACGTTTCGGATTCTTTCTGGAAGCGCTGGAGTATGGCACGCCTCCGCATGGCGGCATCGCGCTGGGCCTAGATCGCATTGTGATGATTCTGGCCGGAGCGGAGAGCCTGCGCGAAGTGATTCCATTCCCCAAAACTGCCCGCGCGGTGGATCTGATGGTGGATGCCCCGACGCCGGTGAATGAGAAGCAACTGAGGGAGTTGGGAATTTCAGTGAAAAAGTAGTTTCTTGACGGCCGCGCCAGCAAGAGTTTCGTCATGGATATGAAAACATTCTGGAAGGAGCGTAAAGAGCCGACTCTCGCGCATAACGGTATGCTAGTCTGCCTCATATGGCGGACAGAACTTCCAGCAAGGGCAAGGCAAGTCGCTCGCGGACTTCAGTGAAATCTTCCCAATCCAAATCCCCGCCTCTCACAAAGAACGCGAGAAATGGGGCACCCAAAGTAACGACCAGCAAACAATTTCTCAGCGATAAGGTCGGGCAATTCACCGAGTCCGTCATTCGCGAGATGACGCGGCAGGCGATGCTGCATGGCGCGGTTAATCTGGCGCAGGGCTTCCCCGACTTTCCCGCTCCGGCGGAGATCAAACAGGCAGCGCAGCAGGCGGTTGCAGCCGACGTGAACCAGTACGCGATCACCTGGGGCGCGAAGAATCTGCGCAATGCGATTGCACGGCAGATGGGCGTGTGGCAAGGGATTACGGTTGATCCCGAAAAAGAAATTACGGTTTGCTGCGGCTCGACCGAGGCGATGATTTCGACTCTGCTCGCCGTGTGCAACGCGGGCGATGAAGTTGTGATCTTCGAACCGTTTTACGAAAACTATGGGCCGGACTCAGTTCTCAGTGGGGCGAGGCCCAAGTTTGTGAAGCTACGTCCGCCGGCAACCGATGGCGGAGAGTGGACGTTCGACGAAAGGGAACTGCGGCGCGCCTTCCACAAACACACCAAGGCCGTCATACTAAATACGCCCAACAATCCTACCGGAAAGGTCTTCACGCGGGCCGAACTGGAGTTGATTCGCGATCTGTGTGTCGAGTTCGATGTGCTCGCGATTACCGACGAGATCTACGAACATATTCTTTACGACGGCACCAAGCATATTTCAATGGTATCGCTCGAAGGCATGCGCGAGCGGACGGTGACCATCAATGGCATGTCAAAAACCTACAGCGTAACGGGATGGCGCGTGGGATGGGCAGTTGCACCGGAGAAGATTAGCAATGCGATCCGCAAGGTGCATGACTTTTTGACGGTGGGCGCACCTGCGCCGTTGCAAGAAGCGGGTGCGGTCGCGCTGACCCTGCCCGCGGAATATTACGCGAAGCTGGCGGAGGGATATCGTGTGCGGCGCGATCATCTGATGCCGGCGCTGACGGTAGCGGGCTTTCAATGCTTTCGCCCGCGCGGGGCATATTACGTCATGACGGATATTTCGGCATTCGGATTCGACGACGATGTGTCGTTTGCGAAATATCTGGTGCAGGAAATCGGCGTGGCCTGTGTTCCGGGGTCGAGTTTCTATCGCGATCCGCGAGACGGGGCGCGACAGGTGCGATTTGCCTTCTGCAAGAGGCCGGAGACGCTGGATGCGGCCGCCGTGAAACTGCGCAAGCTGACGCGCTGAGTTCACAGGCCCGCACAGAGGAACAGAGCAGAGGAGTTGCCCGGCGAACAACGGGTTCCTCGCTGCGCTCGGAATGACAAAGCATCCTGATGATAATGGAGCGGAGGAAAGGCTATTTCGTGATCTCTACTTTCGTGACGACGCCACACGCTATCCGGTCGCCGGAATTGCCGGACGGGTCGGTCTTGTAATCGTCGGCCTTGGCATGGATCACAATCGCCGTGCCTCCGTTGCTGAAGAGCGAGTGGCCGTCGCCGCCAAGGGTCACGTCGTTGTCCAGCATTTTGATCCCGTTCGCCTTTCCCATTGCATCGACGATGAAATTCTTCATGTCGCCGGCGTGGTGTCCATCTGGATTATCGAACCCGTGCTTCTTGCCACCGGGATTGAAGTGTCCCCCCGCCGATTTGAAGTCGGGACCATCGCACTTGGGAATTTGATGGAAGTGTATGGCATGTTCCCCTGGAGCCAGGTCATGCAAATGCAGTTCAAGGCCGACACCCTGCCCTTGCGTCCATAGATCAATCGTGCCTACAGATTTCCCTTCCGCGTTCATTAGCTGTATTACTCGCATCGCGGGGGACTTAGCGATCATGGGTAACACGCAGGCGAGCGCCAAGGCGCCAGAAGCAAGATATTTCATTGGAATCACACCTCCAAGGACGAACAAAATTATAGCCCATGGGGATTCAAGCTTGCCCGCACCGGTGTCTCGCCTATTTTCCCGTAGTCGCGCAACACTAGGGCGACAAGCGGCGAGGCTACGTTCGGCGTGCAGTAGAATAGAGGCATGGCGGAGCGTACTTTTACTTTGGAGGAAGCGCAGTCGTTGCTGCCGGTGCTGGAGTCCCTGCTGCGCACCGCGATTGCGGCCAAGAGCCTGATGGAAGCGGTGGAGGCCGAACAACAGGCTCTCGGCCACCGGATTTTTCTCAATGGCGGCATGTTCGTCGATGTCGTGCCTCTGGCTCGGCGCAAGGCCGAGCGCGTGAAAGCCGAGCAGCGCGCCAAAGATGCGCTGGCGGAGATCGACTCGATCGGCGTGCAGGTGAAAGACATCGACATCGGGCTACTCGACTTTCCCTGCGACATTGACGGCCAGGTGATTCTGCTGTGCTGGAAGATGGGCGAGAAGTCCATTACCCACTGGCATGGGACGCAGGAAGGATTCGCGGGGCGCAAGCCGATCGACGAGCGGATTGCGCGTGGGAAGCGGGCGAATTAGGGCAGGCGTCGGCGTCAGGCGTCAGGCCTCAGACCTCAGACCTTTCCTCGCTGGAACTGACGCCCAGTGCCGACGCCTGCCTCTTAAATCTGCTCGAATCTAAAAAGTTTCTTATCTTGCAGCAACATACTCCAAAGTTCAGGGTTTACAGGCTAGAAGTGCAATCAGGCCAAACACGGACTATTGCGGCACAATAGGCTGGCACAATTTTATGAGGGCCGGTGGAGTTGCCAGACCTGAATCTGTGCAGACAAGCTTCCATGAAGCAGCTTCCTTAAACCTGAGATCTTAGCAAGGGGATCGGCGATGAACACGAATCGGGCCGCGGTGCGGTGGCTGTTGGTGGCAGTCGTCATCTTATCGTTTTTGTCGTTTTCGGTTACATCGTTTTCGCAGATCGGGGTGGGCGTTTCGGTGCGCGTTGGTCCGCCGGCGTTGCCGGTTTACGCGCAGCCGCTCTGCCCCGGGCCGGGATATCTGTGGACCCCGGGGTACTGGGGTTGGAGCGATGATGGCGGTTACTACTGGGTGCCGGGCACCTGGGTGATGGCGCCGGTCGGCATGTTGTGGACGCCCGGTTACTGGGGATGGGGCGGCGGATTCTATGCCTGGCATCCGGGATACTGGGGGCCGCACGTCGGCTTCTATGGCGGAATTAACTACGGATTCGGTTATGGCGGCGTCGGCTTCGTCGGCGGCGAGTGGCGCGGCGGAGGGTTCTATTACAACCGCTATGTCACCAACGTCAGCGTGACGAACGTGACCACGGTCTACAACCGTTCGGTCGCGGTCGACACAACGAACACCACAAGTTATAACGGCGGCGAAGGCGGAGTGAAGGCCGCGCCGACTCCGCAGGAAGAAGCGGCTGCGCACGAACCGCACACCGCTCCGCTGGCGGAGCAGACGCAGCACGAGCAGGCAGCCAGCCAGAATCGGCAGAACTTCGCGTCGGAAAATCAAGGGCGTCCGGCGGTTGCGGCCACGTCCAGGGCTGCCGATTTCAGCAGCCGGTCGGCAGTTCCGGCGCGGTCTGCGGGCGGAGAATATCACGCGCCCGCGATGTCTCCGAAAGAGGCGCGGGTAGGGGCGCCCGCGGGGAATAAGGGGGCATCGAACGACGGCTTCCGGGCGTTTACGCCGCCATCGAAAAATAACGGATCGAGTGCGCACCATTCCACGGCGTCGAAGCCGAGCGCGCCGAGGCAGAATTCCCACAGATCAAGTCCACCACCCCGAAAGCAGAGTGGTCCCAAGAAGGGGCGATAAGGAATTACTAGACGAAAGAGAATAAAGAGCAATGTGGGGACAGCCGCCCCCGGCTGTCCGGCGGAGCGAAGCTCCGCTGGTTTTTGACTTTTGCCCCATCCTTAACTTTTATGCAAAGACCCAGCCGGGCTTTGCCCGGCCGGACAGCCGAGGGCGGCTGTCCCCACATAATTTCTTGTTCCACCGAACCGAGAGTTGGTGAAGGCCTGACATTTTCTGCAAGCTGAATTGCCCTCGGCGTTCTAACCGGGAGCAAGTGGCTAGGGCGGTCGGAGGGTGATTAGCAGAGATGGTTCCGCGCCCGCGGCCTAGGTACCACGGTGTCTGCCAGGCGAAATCATCTCTGCTACAATTTTTGCAGGTTGTGGGCGGATAGATCTAGCGGGTCGAATCCATAGATATCGTTCTAAAGATCGCAGCGGGGCGCGACCGAGGAGTCTCAATCATTTATGTCATCGACGAAGCAGAAACTCCGGCTGATCGGCGCCTTGGCCGCGCTGGCAACCCTAGCCCTGGCAGTAAGCTGCCGGGGATTTTTCGTGAATCCGACACTAACCGGTGTTTCGGTCGGTCCCCAGAGTCTAACCCTGAACGTAGCCCAGACCTATCAAATGAGCGCGACCGGTACCTATAACGATGGCAGCCAGAAGACGCTGACATCAGGAGTATCGTGGTCATCCAGTGATTCCACGACCGTGTCTGTCGGACAATCCTCCGGCATAGTGGATGGAGTCCAAACGGGATCTGCTACGATCACAGCTTCCTCTGGCTCATGTTCCGCGTGCACTGGATCGACGACGGTCACCGTCGTCCTGACCAACGTGACCTCGATCACGGTCAGCCCGAGCAGCGGAAGTGCCACAGTCAATCAAACCTCAGCCTATTTCAGCGCAACCGCTGAGCCCAGCGGGACCGATATTACCAACGCAGGTGCAGTCTGGACCGTTCAGGATTTGAGTGGCACCGATCAGACCGCGAACTTCACGCTTACCTACGTGGCTGGCCAAGGCGAAGGGTTTGAGCCGTTGATTGGCGCAACAAGCGCGCAATATAACGTCGTTGCCAGCTATCCAGGTACCAACGCAGTGGGTAAAGCAACTCTGAACGTCACACAATAGGTGTACGCACGCCAAGATGAACAAGGCGGCCCCATTTCTCACGTTCTTCGCGCGAGAAATGGGGCGTTGCGCTCTCTTGGGAGCATCCGAGTCGGCCTTCAGTTCGCGTCGTAGCCGACGAGGGACACCGACGTCGCGGAGTCCGCAGGAGTCCCCGACCAGCCCAGCGACATGGCGGTGTCGGCCGTCCCGACCACGTTGAGTTTCAGTGTTTGGGCTAGCCAGAGGGACCGAGCCTAGCACTCGGCCGGATGCATGCTGAAAGAAAGTAAAGTATCTTCTGTTACGAAAGCCGAACGGGCAACATCACGCACCCAGCAGGAAGGTTTACGGGAGCTTAATTACGGGCGATCTTCATCTCTCAGCTTCTTCAGAGCAGGCCAGTCAAAGGCAGTTCTACCGGTCTTCGTCTCGTGCAGCCGAGTTTTGTGCAGCCGATGAGCTCGCGCGCGAATGCGCTTGAACGCGGCCAGGACATGCTTTTGACTTTTTTTCATTCTGCAATCCAAAAATCAAAAGATCTGCAATCGTCGACTACTCTTTCATCACCGCATCGATGGTGGAATAAAGCTGGCTGTTGTCTTTGACTTCGACGTAAGGGCGGTTGGGATTGCGGCTGCTGACGATGTAGACCGTGGGGGTGTGGTCGAGCTTGATGGCTTTGCCGAGATCGCGATCGGCGTTCACTTCGGCGGCCAGTTTCCCGCCGGGATCGATGACGTACGGCAGGTCCACCTTGTGCGCGGCGGCGAATTTTTCGGCGTAAGAGCGCAGGTTCGATGGATCGATCTCGAGTTGGTTCTCAAAAATGTAATCGCGGAACTCATTGCCCAGGGCCTTAGATTTTGTATCGAAATAACGCGCCATCACCGCGGCCTGATACGACCAGTTGTGCATAGGCAGCGGAAAATCGTGTCGCACCACGGGAATCTTGTAGGTCTTGGAAGCCTGTTCGACCAGCGGAGCCAGGCGGCGGCACATAGGACACTGTAGGTCTTCGAAGACCACAATGGCAACCTGCGATCCCTTGGGGGGACGCAGGACGGTATCCACGGTATCCTGGGCCGAGGCGCAAACCGCGGCGGCGAGTGCGAGGCAAGTGACGAGGAACGAGATATCCAGACGAGTGCGAAACTGTTTGTTCTTCATTGGGATCTCTAGATCTTTATCAGCGATACTTGTCGATGGCGGAGCTATTTCCTTATTAACCGCTTCTATTTTAAACGCTGGAGCCCTTCCAGCGGCAGCCCGCGTCCAGGAATTTCCCTACCTCGACGTCTTGCCAACGACGCCTTGCCAAACGATGATAACCGAGACCGGTTCCGATGTTTTGATCGTTCAAGATTGTGTTGTTGGATATTTGCGGATCCTTGCGCGTTCTTGCGCGGCAGTTCTTCGCGTTTTTGCGGTGAAGCATCTTAAAACCGCAGTGCCAAGAATGATAGTCAAAGTGCCTAAAAGGATGCTTGGGCTGTCCCTAGAGCGTCACTACTCAGCCAGCAAACTCACACCGGCAACGCGCTATAGTAAAAGTTTGCGGCTTAGCACTTAGCACTCATCATGCGAATTCGTGCTCATTTCCGCTCAGGCAGACTCGTTCTGCTGGTTTTGCCGGCGGCCGTCGTACTTTCGCTTCTGCTTGTTCCAGGGTGTAGCCGGGGCCGGCATCGGGTGCTGGAGGTGGCGTATGTCTCGGCCCCACAGGCGTCGCTGCGCGACCAGGTTGCGGTGGCTTTTAGTCGCGTGGGCAGCGTAAAAAATGGAGAACGCGTCGAGGTGCTGGAGCGCGAGAAGCGTTTCGCCCGGGTGCGCACTGGCAGCGGACTCGAAGGCTGGATTGAACAGCGCTCTTTGGTCGACCAGAAAACCTTTGACGCCCTCCAGAAGCTCAGCGCGGATAATCAGGCGGATCCCATCCAGGCCCCGGGAATTCTGCGCAACGAAACGAATATGCACGTGACGCCGGGCCGCGAAACGGAACATCTTTATCAGTTGGCGTCGGGGGCGAAGGTGGCGATCCTGAAACGGGCGACTGCCGAGAGACAGCCGGGCGCGGCGCCGGCTCTGAAAGCCTCGAAGCCCGGAAAGGCCGCACCGTCGGGCCCGCCACTAGAGGATTGGTGGCTGGTGCGCGACGAGCAGGGCCGCGTGGGATGGGTGCTGGCGCGCATGGTGGATGTTGACGTCCCACTCGACATCGCGCAATATGCCGAAGGCCAGCGCTTCGTCGCCTTCTTCGCGCTGAACGAGGTGCCCGACAACGACAAGGGAGTGCAGAAACAGGTGCCGCAATACCTTTGCGTGATGACCGATCCGCACGACGGCCTGCCCTACGACTACGATCAGGTGCGCGTCTTTACCTGGAACACCCGCAAGCATCGCTATGAAACGGCATATCGCGAGCACGGTCTTAACGGAGTTCTCCCGGTCACGGTGACCAAGCAGGAGTTCGATAAAGAAGGAACTTTGCCAGTGTTCATCCTGCGAGTGAAAGACGATGCGGGCAATGTTACTGAGCGAAAGTACAAGTTGAACACGCCGATCGTCCGCAGAGTGCTGGCGCCCGGTGAAGTCCTGTCGCGAGGAACGACGAAACGACGGCGCTAACGGCAGTTTCCGTCACATTTTTTCCCCATTGGGCAAGCTGGTTCGCGACAAGCCTCGGCCACCGCCACCTTCCAAATGTCATACCATTCCTCGATAGCTTCTACTGATTTTTGTATTCGAGTCAGTCGTTCCAATACTAAATCATTGAAAACAAACTGTTTGTTTGTAGGAGTGTTTGGATCGTGACTTGCACTAAAGGTTGCGTTCCAGTGTGAGCATTGTTGTTGTACGACAGATATCATGAAGCCCGCATAGACGGGTGAGTAATTTGCAGGCGCTTGAAAGCCCAAGCTCTCACATTATTTCAAGAAGTCTCAGAGGTCTTGCAATCCAGTGGTTGCAGTCTAGGCTTGCAATTCAGCGGAACGCCCGCTTGTGCCCAGGGAAACCGGCCAAGGCGCTGGCATCCGATTGTCATTGTCAGTCTTTAGTGGCGAAAAATTTCGAAGGAGGCAGGAAATGCGGTTTACAAAATTGAGCAAATTGCTCGTAATTTTGACGGTGACAGCCCTGTTGATCCCCGGTGCGCTGTTGGCGCAAAGTGCAACGACAGGCGCGATCTCGGGCACGGTGACCGATCCGTCGAATGCCGTGGTCGGCAGCGCGACGGTCGCGTTGACGAATAGCGAGACTGGAGTTACGGCTACCGCGACCACGAACGCCTCGGGAGCGTTCGGCTTTCCACTGTTACAGCCCGGCGCTTACAAAGTCAGTGTCAAGCGTGAGGGGTTTCGCACCACCGAGAAGTCGGCTCCAGTAGCGGTAGGACAGACGACGACGGTAAATATCCAACTGGTGATTGGATCCGGCGCGGAAGTTGTGGAAGTTAGCGGCGCAGCCCCCCTCATCCAAACAGAGGATGCCAACCTTTCCACCACCTTTTCAGCCAAGCAGGTCGACTTGCTCCCCAACGGCGGCAACGATCTGACGGCGGTTGCCAATACTTCGCCTGGAGTTCAAATCAACACTTCGAGCGGCGGTGGTTACGGCAACTTCACGGCTTTCGGCCTCCCCGCAACGTCGAACCTGTTTACGGTCAATGGCAACGACGAAAACGATCCGTACCTGAACCTGAACAATTCTGGCGCAACCAACCTGCTGCTGGGTAAGAACGAAGTTCAGGAAGTATCGGTTGTCAGCAACGGATACACCGGCCAATACGGTCGCATGGCGGGTGCGCAGGTTGACTACGCAACCAAATCCGGTACCAACAATTGGCACGGAAACGCTCAGTACTTTTTCAACAGCGGCGGCATGAACGCCAACGACTGGTTCAACGTTCAGTCGGGAACTCCGCTTCCGCAGGAGAATAATAATCAGTGGGCGGCATCTATTGGCGGGCCGATCAAGAAGGACAAGCTGTTTTTCTTCTTCGATACGGAAGGTCTGCGGTACATCCTCGGGACCGCCCAGCAGACAGTGCTGCCGACGGCAGCTTTTGCAACGGCCGTGGAGAACAATCTAGCGGCGAACTCCACGATTTTGGCGGGGGAGACACTCAATAACTCGTCGGCTTTTTACACGCAGATGTTCAATGCGTACCTTAGCGCGCCCGGGATCAACCGAGCGGTGCCTGTCGACGATAGTTTCGATTCGACGCTTAATCTTGGCTGCGGCGACCTGAACGTGGGTGGGAATTTCCTGCCGTCGCTGGCACAATTCGGTGGTCTTCCTACCACTTTCAACTCAGCTTACGGCGTGAACAACGGCGGCGGTGGGGTTCCCTGTTCCCAGCAATTCCACTCCAATGCCGGACAGCTTAGCCACGAATACATTATCGTGGGCAAGGTGGATTGGGTTGCTTCTGAAAGCGACAAGCTGAACTTCAGGTTCCGCGCCGATCGTGGACTGCAAGCTACGTACACCGACCCTGTTAGTCCGGTATTTAATGACAACAGCGGTCAGCCCCAGGACGAAGGTCAGATGAACTGGACGCACACCTTTGGTCCCAGGGTGTTGAACTCCTTCATCATGTCGGGTCTTTACTACAGCGCATTCTTCAAATCGGTCAACCAATCGGCGGCGACTGCCCTTTTCCCCTACGCGATGCTGGATTTCGACACTTCCTCGTGGTCGGATGTGGGCGGCATAAACTATGATTTTCCGCAGGGACGAAATGTAACTCAAGCTCAGTTCGTGGATGACCTCTCAATAACGCGAGGCTCGCATGAACTGAAAATGGGCGTCAACTTCAAGCGTCTCGACATTACCGACGGAATTTTCGGCGTCCGCGCGGTCACGCCTCTGAACGAGGTATTTTCCACTACCGATCTCGTCTCAGGGTTCATTGACATTTTTGCCCAGCGGTTTCCGACGAGATTGGAACAGCCCATGGCGATGTACAGCATGGGTCTGTATTTCCAGGACCAATGGCGAGTGAATAGGAATCTCAAGCTGACCATGACTCTGCGAGCCGATCGCAACTCAGACATGGTCTGCCAAACGAATTGCTTCTCTAAACTCGCAGGCGGGGATTTCAGCCAGATCACGCATGACACCGCAACACCCTACAACCAACTCATTATCGCCAACCAGCATTCGGCCTTCCCCAATATCGAGAGAGTTGTGATGCAGCCCCGGTTCGGCTTCGCTTGGGATCCGAGAGGAAACCAGAAAACGGTGCTTCGGGGAGGGGTTGGCCTGTTCTCCGACCTGTATCCCGGCACAATCGTGGATACCTTCGCACGCACTTCTCCGAACCTCAACAGCTTCGTCCTGGGTGGGCTGCCGTATTCTCCGGACGAAGGAGCGATTAGCGCAGAAGCTACAGCGCAGAGCACGAATGCTGCATTCGCCGCCAACTTCACGAATGGAGGCAATTCGCAAACCTTACCTCCAGGAGCTGCTCGCCCCACTTACAATTCGGTCGTAAACACGCTCAAGAACCCGAAGTATCTGGAATGGAACTTCGAGGTTCAGCAGGCGATCGGCCCGAAGACGTCGCTCAGTCTGAACTATGTCGGAAACAAGGGATATGACGAGTTCATCAATAACGCTTTCGAGAACTCGTATAGCACGAATGGCTTTGTTGGCTTGCCGAGCACGAAGCCCGATGACCACTTCGGGATTGTGACCTTGCTGAACAACAGCGGCATTTCCAACTATAATGGTCTGACTGGCACCGTAACCCGGCGCTTCACGGCTGGGTTTACAGGCACCTTCAATTACACCTGGTCACATGCTTTGGATGACGTCTCCAACGGTGGAGTCCTGCCTTTTAGCAATGGCGACAGCTTCCTCAACCAAATTAGTCCCATTAGCCTGCGCAGCCTGAACTACAGCAATTCGGATTATGATGTGCGACACAACATCAGCGCGAACTATGTTTGGGAGCTTCCGTTCAAGGCGAACGGATTCCTGAACAAAGCGGTTAGCGGTTGGGTACTCTCCGAGACCTTCTTCTGGCGCAGCGCATATCCATACACAGTCTACGACAGCGCCGCCCCGGCGGGCGCTGTTTCTGGACTTGGCAATGCAAGCAGTCTCACGATTCTGCCCGACTTCCTGGGCGGCTCAACGCCGAGCTGCCTGTATCCCGGGATCGGGGCGAATCCGACCCAGTGCCTTCAGGGCTCACAGTTTACCCCAGTCGGGTCTGAAACCAATTTCGGTAATATTCCTCGGAATTCCTTCCGCGGCCCTCACTACTTCAATTCGGACATTAGCATCTTGAAAAATATTCCGTTGACGGAGCGGATCAGTCTTGGGCTCGGCGCGAACGCGTACAACGTGTTCAACCACCCGAGCTTCGCAAACCCGGTTTCGGATACCAGCAGCAGTCAATTCGGAACAATTCGGTCCACTGTGGAGCCGCCGACCAGCCCGTATGGTGCGTTCGTTGGATCTGCGGTATCTGGACGGTTACTGCAAGTGCAGGCTCGGTTGACCTTCTAACCGATTCGGCAACTGTAAAAACTTGGGCGGCCTCGAATGAGGCCGCCCCTTTTATTAAAGCAAAGTTCATGCTTATTGAAGAGAGTTACTTACAAGCGGCAGACAAACGCAGAGCCATGTGGGCAGACGCGTCCACTCACTTGAAGGCATCAAGTGCTGAAAGGCGCCTTTCAAAGCACCATTGAATGGGAGTTTTTCCGCCGCCTGTTAGAGCGAAAGCTCTTTGCTGCTGACCGCAGTGATGACCCAGTCATCATTTTGCTTGTGCAGCTTCATCCAGACCTTGTCCGTCTTTTTTACCGTCTTCGTTGATTCCCTGTTGCCCGGATTCTGGGCTGGGGAACGGTTCATCATCAGATCGCCGCCGCTCTCCAGAGTTTCAGCCTTCGCAAATTTCTCAGTGCGCTCGCACTTGACGACTGCTTCATTGTTCATGGACTTCGTCTCAAGCGGATGCAGGCTCATGTGCTCATTTGAAACGCTGCCATCATCAAAATGCTTCTTGATTGAGCCGAATTCCTTCTTGTCGGTTTCCAAATCGGGCCAAACCGCCAAGAGATTTTGCATATTTCGCTGTTCATACGCGGAGATGTACTTCTTCAATGCGACATCGATTCCAGCCGGCATTTCAGACTGTGATTGAGTCGTGCCTACTTGCGGTGGCTCAGGAGTGGTAGCACCCTGAACTAGAATTGGACTACACAACAGCAAAAGAAGCGGAGATATCGAAAGCACCTTCATGGGAGCAAAAATCCTTCTCCGAGCGTTTTGGCCTTTTGAAAGGTTGCTGCCCGGCGGGTTCGTAGTTGCTGGTACTGATTATACGTCCTACTTTCCAAAGATTACCGTGCTTGAAAAATGCGAACTGGCGGCCATGTAGAAGATCAGTGGCACCGACAGGAAGAAGTTCATGCGCGAGGCCAGGAAGGCCTGGCGGGCCATGATGGCGGCGTTGGCGGGTGGAGTGCCGGCTAGGGTGCCGCGGATGATCTTTTTATTGTTGGGCCAGATGATGCCCCAGACGTTGAACAGCATCACGATGCCCATGCCTCCGCCGACGCCGATGGCGAGCACGTGATTGTCGTCTCCGCCGACGGGGGTGTAATGAACAAAGATCCAGCCTGCGGCATAGACGAGCACGGTCGTGATCGCGCCCAGAACGTAGCCGCTGGGGGTCATCTTCTTAATGATGAGAAACAGGATGGCCCATGCGCCGATCCAGAGCAGCAAGAAGAGGCCCATGGTGGCGCCTTCGCCTCCGCCTTGGCGTTGCGCGTCGGCTCCCACGTAGAACTCTCCCCAATACCAGAAGCCGAGAAAGACCGTCGCCAGCGCGCTCCAGCGAAACCAGTTCAGAGTGGGCAAAGTGAGGTACTGAAGAATTTTGGCTTTGCTGCTGGCGTCCACCTGCTTCATGAACGGGACGTTGATCAGATTGAAGAAATAGAGCAGACCGACCCAGGTGATGCCGGCGATGATGTGGAACCAGCGGATAATGAGCTGGGCAGCTTCCTTGCCGGTAATGGTGGGCATGACCACAGATGCTGCCGCGGCGAAATGGTGCATAGGATTTCCTCCACCCAACGGTTCGCTAAGAAATTTTCCGCAGTAAAATTGTTCGCCAAGTCTGCGCTTTTGTTGCGGGCGGTGTCAACCGGGTCAGATTGGAGTCCGTCTGCGGCAGGTTCGTTCCGCTCACGCGCCGGACTGGATAAGCCTGAGACTCCTTCGGCTTAGAAGAACGGCTGCACCGAAGATGACAAAGCAGTTTAGGCTACTTTCCAATTCCAGTTGAAAAGCGGCGGAGATCGCCGTATGGTACTGACATCCACCTGCTGCGATGCGGTCCGCGGATTTGGGCGCATTCTCAGCCGGGTTGTTCCCTTGTTCCAGTGGCAGCGGGAAGGCCGCGAGGAATATGCTGTGATATTGAGCGGTCCATGGGCGCCTGTGGGCTGATGGTGGCAAGTTCGCAGTCTACAAATCTCGTTGTCGACAAAGCGTTCTCGATCGAACGTTCTCGATTAGATCAAGGAGATCGGCGATGGACAGCAATAAGCCGGCGCAGAACATTCAGGATTCCTTCCTTAACACGGCCCGCAAGGAGCGACTCAGCATTACGATTTATCTGCTGAGTGGAGTGAAGTTGACGGGCCGCATCCGCTCCTTTGACAAGTACTCGGTCGTTCTGGAGGCGAACGGTCAGGAGCAACTCATTTTCAAGCATGCCATCTCGACCGTGGTGATGGGACGGGTGGCGTCGACGCATGTCGTTCACGTTTCGCATCCGGAGAAGGCAGTGGCCAGCGCCGGACCTGTATCGACGGCGGCGGCAAGCGCTTCGGGGACCGAAGGATAGGGCGTTTTCGGTTGTCGAGTTCTCGTGGCATGAAATCCCGCGGTTCGGCGCGTGCCGGGAAACGTGTGCCGCTTTGGCGCGATGCCAAACGTGCAGCCGCACCCGCGGAGCCGGAGCGCGAGCGCGCTTTTCTCGTGGGGATGGAAGTGCGCACTCGCGGACGAAGCGGTGCCAAAGGCGCGGCCGTTACTTCTCAGGCTGGAGCCGCGCGCGATGCGGCGGCAATGCAACCGGGTGGGGCCGCCAAGTCGAAGCCCACGATTCCTGAGTTTGACGCCGATGAATCGCTGGCGGAGCTGCGCACGCTGGCCGAGAGCGCCGGGGCGCAGGTGGTGGGCGAGATATTGCAGCGGCGGGACCGGCCCGATCCCGCGACCTTGATTGGCGCGGGCAAGCTCGAAGAAATCAGCGGTGCGGCCGCCGCGGTCAACGCGGATGTCCTTCTATTCGATCACGACCTCAGTCCTTCACAGCAGCGCAATATCGAAAAAATTATCCAGCGGCGGGTGATTGACCGCACGCAACTCATCCTCGATATTTTTGCTCGGCACGCGCGCACCCGGGAAGGCCAGTTGCAAGTGGAGTTGGCACAATTGCAGTATATGATGCCGCGGCTGGCGGGGCACGGTATCGAGATGTCGCAACTGGGCGGCGGCATCGGCACGCGCGGTCCGGGTGAGACCAAACTCGAAACCGATCGCCGTAAAATCGCGCGGCGCGTGCGGCATGTCGAGCAACAAATCGAGAACGTGCGTCGCATTCGAACGCAGCAGCGGCAGCGGCGGGAATCCGCGCCGGTGGCGACCATCGCTCTGGTCGGCTATACGAATGCTGGCAAGTCCACGCTGTTTAATGCGCTGACGAATGCGAAGGTGCTGGAATCGTCCCGCATGTTCGCCACGCTCGATCCCACGATTCGGGGCGTGGAATTGCCATCCAAGCGGAAAGTTCTGCTGTCAGACACCGTCGGATTCATTCGCAGCCTGCCGCACACTCTGGTATCGGCCTTCCGCGCAACGCTCGAGGAAGTGCAGCGGGCGTCGTTAATTCTGCATGTTTCCGACGCGAGCAACCGGCTTTCGGCCGAGCAGGATGCGCAGGTGGAAATTGTTCTCAAGGAACTGGAAGCGGAGAAGAAACCGCGCCTGCGGGTGATGAACAAAGTCGATCTGCTGGACGATGAAGTTGCGAAGTCGTTGCTGGCGGATTCGATGCGTGAAGATTCGAGGACGGTTTACGTTTCGGCGGCGGAAGGCACCGGCCTGGACAAACTGTTAGAGCGCATCGATTCATTGATCGAAGAAGACCGCGTCAGCCGCGTGCATCTGCGCGTGCCGCAGAAAGAAGGAAAGACGCTGGCGCTGCTGGAAGCCAAGGCGCGGATTTATTCGCGAAAGTACAAGGATGGGGCGGTGGAGTTGGACGTGGAGGCTGCTGAATCCGTGGTGAGGAGAATGGCCAACTACGTGGTGCGCCGAGAGCAAGATTGCCCTTGACAGGTGCGCAAGAGTCTATGCGCAGTTTGAGCATCAAGGAAGTAGAGCTGCGAATCTCCCAGAATCTTCAATCTCCTCTGACAGATCTTTGCTTGCTGCGGCGGAACACGAGGGATGCCCGATGTTGGATCCTGGCGCTTCCGGATCACGCGAAGACGGCTGCAATTTAAATGGGCCGGCAACCAAGAAGCGGTGACATTCCTTGGCTATCGGCCCATTCGATCCTGAATTGGATCGGAGGTGATAGTTCAATGCTAATCCTCTTTGCGACGAAGTCAAGGATTATGTGCAGGAATCTGCAGGGCGCTTCCGTAAAATATTAATGATCTGCTAAAACCATTGTTGTTATAGGCTTACCGACATAGCTAACAAGAATTCCTAGCCACGCCTAACCCCCATCATGACGGCCGAGGTTTACAGCTGCCATGCATGCATGACGCCATCCTGAAGAGCCACCTTCGCCGCAGGGTCCTCCCTCATCGGCTAAAAAGACGTTCTTTGCGTTGACATAAACTCCTTCGGGACGTTAGACTTATCAGTTTTCAAAGCCCTCATTACTGCGGTTCGGATCAACGATTCTGGATCACCGATCTGGAGAACGAATCTGGTCTACGCTCCAGATCAGTTAATTAAGTCAGCTAGTCAACGCACTAAGTTCAGCACCACATGGATCAGACGCTTCAACAACTAGGCGAATTACTGCTCGGATCGGTTCCGACGGTGATTCTGTTGACGCTGTTGTATGTGCTCTATGCCCTGATCGTCCATAAGCCGTTGCAGCGTGTGCTCACGGAGCGGCGCAGCAAGACTGAAGGTGCGGTGGAAAAGTCGCGGGCGGATATTGCCGCGGCGGAATCGCGCACCGCGGAGTACGAACAAAAGATGCGCGAGGCGCGTTCCGTGATTTTCCGGGACCAGGAAGCGAAGCGGCAGAAAGCGCTCCAGGCCCGAGCGGGCGCGTTGAGCCACGCGCGCAGCAAGGCCCAGGCGCAGGTGCAGGCGGCGAGGCTAGACATTGAAAAAGATCGCGCGGCAGCAGAGGCCGGCTTGCCGGCCGAAGCGAACGCGCTGGCGCAGGAAATTGTGCGCCGCGTGTTGCAACCTGCTGGGGCGGGACGATCTGGGGCAGGACGATGATGAGATCAGCCGGAGTGAAGGCCGCTCAACCTGCCGCCGCGAGCTGGATCGTCCGAGCTGGTTTGGCGGCGCTGCTGCTGTTGAGTGGCGCGTCGGCGCGATCGTTATATGCGCAAGATCGGCCCCCACAGGGCCAGCCAGCTTCCCCTTCTTCCTCGCCTTCTTCTTCTTCAGAGCCCAAGGTTCCCGTCACTTCCGAGCAGAAGCAGGCAACCGGCGCTTCCGCTGAACGAGGCCAGGGGCCGGGCCGGCAACTCGCGCATGAAAGCAACGAAGCCGCCGGAGAAGGAAAAGATGAGATGGAAGAGTTCAAGCAATCGGCGTCAGTGCGCGGAATTGCCAGGGTAACCGGACTGAATCTGCAGCAATCGTACTGGCTGAGCCTGTTGCTGAACTTTGCGGTGATTGCCTCTGTCATAATTTGGGCCGCGCGCAAATATCTGCCGGGAATGTTCCGCGATCGCACTGCGGCGATTCAGAAAGCGATACAGGAGGCGCAGATGGCGAGCGAAGAGGCGCGCCGCAGATTGACCGAGATCGAGTCGCGATTGGCGAAGCTGGATGCCGAAATCGGAGCGATCCGCCATGCCGCCGAAAAAGAAGGCGCTGCCGAGGAAGCGCGGATCCAGGCCGCGGCCGAAGAAGATGCGCGCAAGATTGTTGCTTCAGCAGAACAGGAAATTGCGGCTGCGGCCAAGGCCGCCCGGCGGCAATTGACTGCCTATGCGGCCAATCTCGCAGTCGGCCTGGCGCGGAAGCAAATTCACGTGGACGCCGCCACCGATCAGGCGTTGGTGCGGAATTTCGCCGGGCAGTTAAGCGCGTCGTCATCTCCCGGCGATTTGGGAAAGGACAAGAATTAGGCCATGGCTTCTGTCGCCAGCACCTATGCCCGGGCTTTTGCGGACGTAGTTTTCAGCGCGCATCTCGATGCGAATCGGGAAGTGGGCGGATTGCGGCGGATTGAGGGCCTGCTGGCCGACAGCGAAGATCTGCGCCGGGTGTGGGAGAATCCCGCGGTTCCTGCCGAGCAGAAGCGCAAACTGCTGGATGCGATTGCGCGCCGCGAGGGCATCGAGCAGCACGCGCGCAATCTGATGGCGGTGCTGATCGATCACCGGCGTGTGCAGTTTCTGGGACGCATCGTCGAGCAACTGAAAAAAGAACTCGACGCGCGCATGGGTTTTGCCGAGGCCTACGTCACCAGCGCGCGCGAATTGGGCGACGCGGAGAAGCGGACTCTCGAAGCGCAGATTGAAAAAGTTACGGGCAAGAAAGTCCACGCGCAGTTTGGATTGGATGCCTCGTTGCTGGGCGGAGCAGTAGTCCGAGTAGGCAGCACGATTTACGATGGTTCGGTGAAGGGGCAGTTGGAGAAGATTAAAGATGCTATTAGCTCTTAGCTATTGGCTTTTGTGCCTTTAGCTTGAACCGAGTCCCCTTGAACCAGACTCCGAGGAGAGGACTGGGATGTGGCTAGAGCGATGTAGCTAATGGCTAAAGGCTAAGAGCTGATTCTATGGCACAAATCAAGGCAGACGAAATTTCGAAGCTGATCCGCGAGCAGATCGAGAACTACGAGACGCAGATCTCCGTAGACGAAACTGGCACGGTCATCACGCTGGGCGACGGCATAGCGCGCGTCTATGGACTCGACAAGGTCATGGCCGGTGAGCTGCTCTCGTTCCCGCACGGCGTGGCCGGCATCGCCATGAACCTGGAAGAAGATCAGGTCGGCGTGGTCATCCTCGGCGAATACACCGAACTGAAGGAAGGCGATGAAGTGAAGCGCACCGGGCGCATCATGAGCGTGCCCGTGGGCGACGCCATGATCGGCCGCGTCGTGAACTCGCTCGGCGAGCCGATCGACGACAAGGGGCCCATCGCGACCGATCAGTTCGTCGCTCTGGAACGCATTGCCCCGGGCGTGATCGACCGGCAGCCGGTGCGCGAGCCAATGGCGACTGGACTGAAGGCCATCGATAGCATGATTCCGGTGGGCCGTGGCCAGCGTGAGTTAATTATCGGCGACCGCCAGACTGGCAAGACCGCCGTCGCTCTCGACACCATCATCAACAGCAAGGGCAACGATCTGATTTGCATTTACAACGCGATCGGGCAGAAGCGTTCGTCGATTGCGCAGGTGGTGAAGATTCTGGAAGACGCGGGCGCGATGGACTACACCATCGTCGTCGCCGCATCGGCGTCGGAACCGGCCCCAATGCAGTACATCTCGCCGTACGCTGCGACCGCCATGGGTGAGTACTTCCGCGATTCGAAGCGGCACGCCCTGGTGATTTACGACGATCTGTCGAAACACGCGGCTTCGTATCGCGAAATTTCACTGCTGTTGCGACGGCCGCCGGGACGCGAAGCCTATCCTGGAGACGTCTTTTATCTTCACTCGCGCTTGTTGGAGCGCTCGGCGAAATTGAGCGACAAGAACGGCGGAGGATCGCTGACCGCATTACCCATCATCGAGACGCAGGCGGGCGACGTTTCGGCGTACATTCCGACTAATGTGATTTCTATTACCGACGGCCAGATTTATCTGGAAACCGATCTGTTCAACCAGGGCGTGCGCCCGGCGGTGAACGTCGGACTGTCGGTAAGCCGCGTGGGTGGCAGCGCGCAGATCAAAGCGATGCGGCAAGTGGCTGGTACGTTGAAGTTGGAACTGGCGCAGTATCGCGAACTGGCAGCATTTGCGGCCTTCGGCAGCGATCTCGACAAAGCGACGCAGGCGCAGTTGAATCGCGGACAGCGACTGGTCGAACTGCTGAAGCAGAATCAGTTTTCGCCGCTGCCCTTCTCCAAGCAGATTCTGATCATCATGGCCGGTACCGGCGGATTCCTGGATGACTTGCCGGTTGCTCAGGTGCGCGAGTTCGAAGCAGAGTTGTACAAGTACGTGGATTCGACCAATCCCGGCATCCTGCGAACGATCATGGAGAAGAAAATTCTCGACGACGGCCTGAAGGGCCAGTTGCAGAGTGTGATCAAAGAGGCGAAGCAGCAGTTTGTAGCGTCGCGGCAAGCGGTAGCGAAGTAAATGCATAGGTCCTTCGCGGCAAAGATCGCCGCTCAGGATGACAAGGTTTTGGCGGACGACCGACGACTGACGACCGACGACTAGCGAGAAACGACTAACGGCCAACGACTAACGATTGACAGCTAGCGACCAACGACTGATTCATGCCAAACATCCTCGACATTCGTCGCCGCATCCGCAGCGTGATCAACACGCGGCAAATCACCAAGGCCATGAAGGTGGTCTCGGCGGCGAAGTTGCGCCGAGCGCAGGATCGGGCCTTGGCGGCGCGTCCGTACGCGCAGATGTTGACGAATGTGCTGAAGTCGCTGGTGGCGCGGACGGAGATTTACGATCCTGAGACTGGAGAGCCCAAGCATCCGCTGCTGGCCCATCGCGAAGAAAAGAATATTCTGCTGATCGTAGTGACCGGAGACAAAGGTTTAGCGGGCGCGTTCAATGCGAACATTACGAAAGCCGCAGCGCGCTTTCTGGAATCGAAAGAAGGCAAGAACGTCGACATTGAGGCCATCGGCCGCAAGGGACGCGACTTTCTGCGCCGGAGATATCCCGCGGCGAAGGTGCAGACGCAAAGTCTGGCGGAACTCGGGGAATCGAACGAGCCCGAGGCAGAGCCGAGCGGCCGGGCCGGAGAAACGCAGATCACCGGCGAGCACGTTGGCGTGCTGGGGAAAGTTGAATTCGCGCAGGCTTCGGCGCTCGCGGAGAACGTGATTGAGCGCTACGGGCACGAAGACATTGACGCGGTCTACGTGGTATTCAACGAATTCAAGTCGGTGATCGCGCAACGGCTTGTCGTTGAGCAGATTCTTCCCATCGAGCAGATCGGGCAGCAGGCAGTTCGGATGTCCGAAGAGATGACGGAAGAAGAGAAGAAAAAAGCCAAAGAGGCGGCGATTACCGCCGGTGTGGGCATGCGCGGGCCGGATCGCAACGTGGAGGAAGCCGCCACGCAGTTCGGGACGGCGCAGGTGGATTACATTTACGAGCAGCCGCCGGAAGAGTTGTTCCGCGCGCTGCTGCCGAAGTATGTGAGCATCCAGATTTTTCGTGCGCTGCTGGAGTCGGTCGCGGCCGAGAATGCCGCGCGCATGACCGCAATGGACTCAGCGACGAACAACGCCACCGACATGATCGATTCGCTGACGCTGGTCATGAACCGCGCGCGCCAGGCGAAGATAACGAAAGAGATCATCGAAATCGTCAGCGGCGCGGCGGCGATGTAGGGAAGAAGCTTTTAGCTATTAGCCTTTAGCTATTAGCTTTGCCGTGAAGGTTCGGGCGGGCCGCCTAATTGTCTGAGTCGAGGTGGCGGCAAGCGGCCGTGAAAAGGTTTCAAGCTAAAGGCCAAGAGCTAATAGCCAGAGCTGAGGTTTTATGGAAAACGTAGGACATGTAATTCAAATCGCGGGACCGGCGGTCGACGTGCAGTTTCATGAAGGCAAGCTGCCGCCGATCTACGAGGCCGTTAAAGTCGTCAGCGATGGGTTCACGGTGCCCAGCCCTATCAGTGTAATTCTCGAGGTGCAACAGCATCTCGGCGAAGGACGTGTGCGCTGCATCGCCATGCAACCGACCGATGGCATGGTGCGCGGCATGAAGGCCATCGATCAGGGCGGCCCGATCTCCGTGCCAGTTGGCCGAGGGACGTTGGGGCGGGTCATGAACGTGATCGGCGAACCGGTCGATAACCTTGGCCCCATCGAGTTTAAAGAGCGAGATCCGATTCACCGTCTTGCGCCTGCCTTTGACGAACAGGCGACGAGCGCGGAGATGTTCGAGACCGGCGTGAAGGTCGTCGATCTTATTCAGCCCTTCTTGAAGGGCGGCAAGATTGGTTTGTTCGGCGGCGCGGGCGTGGGCAAGACCGTAGTTATCATGGAGCTAATTAATAACGTCGCCAAGAATCATGGCGGCTTCTCCGTGTTTGCCGGTGTCGGTGAGCGCACGCGCGAGGGCAACGACTTGTGGCTGGAGATGACGGAGTCGGGCGTGATCAAGCCAGGCAACCCAGCGCAGTCGAAGGCGGCATTGATCTATGGGCAAATGACGGAGCCTCCTGGGGCGCGTTTACGCGTAGCGCTTACCGGACTGACGGTGGCAGAATATTTCCGCGACGCCGAGGGCGCCGACACGCTGCTGTTCATCGACAACATTTTCCGATTCACGCAGGCCGGCTCGGAAGTATCCGCGCTGCTCGGGCGCATGCCGAGCGCCGTCGGTTATCAGCCTAATCTGGCGACGGAGATGGGCGAACTCCAGGAGCGCATCACATCGACGAAGAAAGGGTCGGTCACATCGGTGCAGGCGATTTATGTGCCAGCTGACGATTTGACCGATCCCGCGCCGGCGACCACATTCGCTCACCTCGACGCCACGACGGTGCTCTCGCGCGCGTTGACGGAGATTGGAATTTATCCCGCGGTCGATCCGCTGGCCTCGACGTCGCGCATTTTGGATCCGCGCATCGTCGGCCAGGAACATTACGACGTGGCGCAGACCGTGAAGAAGACGTTGCAGACTTATAAGGATTTGCAGGACATCATCGCGATTCTGGGCATCGACGAATTGACCGAAGATCAGAAACTCACGGTGGCGCGGGCCCGCAAAATCCAGCGCTTCCTGTCGCAGCCGTTCCATGTCGCCGAGCAGTTCACCGGCGCGGCGGGACGTTATGTGAAAATCGCCGACACTGTAAAGGGTTTCAAGGCGATTGTCGAAGGCAAGTACGACGACATCCCTGAGCAGGCGTTTTACATGAAAGGCCCGATCGAGGAAGTGCTGCAAGCGGCAGAGAAGATGAAGGCGGCAGCGTAAAGGCGTCGTTAGTCAATGGTCGCTAGTCGCTGGCATAGCATCGCTGACGCGGACTGAGGGCCAACGACCAACGACCAACGACCTATGGCAGATTCCTTGAAACTCGAGATCGTGACGCCGGAAAAGAAAGTTGTCGACGCGGCGGTCGAGGAAGTTCAGATTCCCGGGAAGAACGGCTATCTCGGCGTTTTGCCGGGGCACGCGCCGCTCATTACCGAACTGGCGGTCGGCGAAATCAAGTACTGCGAAAACTCCAAAGAGTTTCTGCTGGCGGTGGCGTGGGGATTCGCGGAAGTACTACCGGATAAGGTGACAATTCTGGCGGAGACGGCCGAGCGTCCGACTGAAATCGACGTGGAGCGCGCGCGGAAAAGTAAAGAGCGGGCGGAACAACGCTTAGCCAGCGGCAACACCGAAGTTGACGTCGAGCGCGCCCTCGACGCGCTGCATCGCGCCGAAACCCGTCTCGACGTTGCCGAGAAAAAATAGCGCAAATCCAAAAGCCCGCTCCTCGGATTACATCCTCGGCTTACAATGGTGCAGTTTCGTCATTCGTGCGCTCGTGGAGACGGCACCGTGAAACTTTCGGTTTATCTTGTTTCTTTCCTTCTTTTGAATTTCGCCACCGCGCAGGACGCCAAACCCGCGCAACCACAACCTCCGCAACGGCCGCCCTCGCTGAATACTCCACAAGTGCACGCGGACGATAGTGTAACGTTCCAGTTTCTCGCACCCAACGCGCAGGAAGTAAAGCTGGCGCGCGAAGGCGCGGAACCCGCCACGATGACAAAAGACGACAAGGGCGTCTGGATCGTGACGACGCCGCTGCCGCCGGATTTTTACGGCTACTCGATCATCGTTGATGGCGTGCGGATGATTGATCCTTACAATCATCTGCTGAAGCCGAATCTGCTTGCGACCGAGAATATGGTGCAGGTTTCCGGCGAGCAGTCGATGCCGTGGGAAACGAAGGATGTCCCGCGCGGAGAGATTCATCATCACTTCTATCGCTCCGCCGTGGCCGACGATCAGCGCGATTTTTATGTCTACACGCCGCCGGGTTACGATTCTGCAGCGAAGAAGAGATATCCCGTGCTGTATCTGCTGCACGGCTATAGCGACGATGCCAGCGGATGGACCGCGGTAGGACGCGCCAACGTGATTCTCGACAACCTGATCGCGCAGGGCAAAGCGAAGCCGATGATTGTCGTGATGCCGCTCGGTTACGGCACCATGGAGATTATTCGCAACGGCTGGGGAGGCCTCGCTAACCATCCGGAAGTGCGAGAACAGAATTTCTCGAAGTTCCGCGAAGCGTTGCTGACGGAAGTCATGCCGAAGGTTGAAAGCGAATACCGCGTGGCTACTGATCGCAAGTCGCGTGCAATAGCGGGGCTTTCGATGGGTGGATCGGAGTCATTGCTGACCGGGCTGAATAATCTCGACAAGTTCGCGTGGGTTGGAGCCTTCAGCTCGGGCGGACTTCCCGACGAGTTTGAAAAAGATTTTCCCGGGGTCGATATCAAGGCGAATCAACAGTTGAAACTGCTCTGGATCGCGTGCGGCACTGAAGATCGTCTGATCACCGTGAACCGCAAGTTGCGCGGATGGCTGAAGTCCAAGGGCGTGCAGCACGTCGATATCGAAACGCCGGGGATGCATACTTGGATGGTTTGGCGGAGGAATCTGACGGAGTTTGCACCGCTGCTGTTCCGGTGAGGAGTGTGGGATTCCTCGACACAATTGTTCTGCTCAGAATGACAAAGCGTGCTTACGGCACATTGACGTGGTCGCGGTTTTCCGCCGGCACATAGTTCACCGCCGCTGTCCGCTCCAGTTTGTCCCAGGCGAACTTGCGCCCTTCCAGCGCCCGCTTCAGTGTCTTGAAGAGGACGATCGAAAATAGCTGGCGGTAGGCGAACCGTTGCAGCCAGACCTGGCTGAGGAGCCAGGCGTCTTCCTTGTCGTCGGGATGGCGGCGTTCCAGGGCGAAAGCGATCGCCGAGGCGATGAAATCGATCACCAGAAATGCGAAGAAAAACAGCACCAGCTTGTGGAAGTCGGCTGGGTCGGTCGAGTCGGGATGAAAATGTTTCTGAACGTAATACCAGATCGTGCCGACGACAAACATGATGTCGATGAGCGGCGACACCAGCGGCAGCAGAATCTGGAATATCACGATGTTCGGCAGCGCCACCCATCCCAGCGCGCCCTTGCGGGCAAAAACTGCTCGATGCTTGTACACGGCCTGCAAAATTCCGAACGACCAGCGGAAGCGCTGGCGCATCAAGCCATTCGCGTTGGTCGGCGCCTCGGTGTAGGCGAGGGCCAGATCCTCGTACTCAACGCGATAGCCGCGACGCAGCAGAGCCATGGTGAGATCGGCGTCTTCCGCGACGGTGTCGAGGTGGTAGCCTCCGGCTTCGCGCACTGCCGAGACGCGCCATGCACCGATGGCGCCCGGCACAACGCTGACGGCGCAGAGAGCGTCGAGCGCGCGGCGCTCGAAATTCTGGCTGGTGATGTATTCGAGGGCCTGCCAGCGGGTCCATAGATTGACGCGGTTGCCAACTTTTGCATTGCCGGCAACTGCGCCGACGCGCTCATCTTCGAAGTGAGGGATGAGCTTGGAGATCGCGTCCATGGCGATGACGGTGTCGGCGTCGATGCCGACGTAGAAGTCTTCGTCGATGCGGTCTAGCGCGAAGTTCAACGCCGCCGCTTTGCCTCCGTTTGGCTTGGTGAGGACTTGAACGCGTCCCAGGGCGATGTCCTTTGCATAGGCGTCGCGGGCAACTTGAAAGGTGCGATCGCTGGAACCGTCATCGATGACGATGACGTGGAGATTTGGGTAGTCCGAGTTGAGGACGGACCGGATGGTGCGGACGATGACCTTCTCTTCGTTGTATGCGGGGATGAAGACGGCGACGCGGGGATTGAAGCCCGGAGAGGCCTGGCGGTGGGGCCGGCGAAGGCGATCGATGACTGCGAAGATGCCGACGATGATGAGGCGCGCGCTCATGAGGACGTCGCCAACGAAGAAGACGAGGACGATGAAGCGGCCGATGATGGAGAGGGCGGAGAATGCGATGGAGTCGGGGATGGCGCGAATGTATTGCCGCCAGGTGAGCGC